>JAVYML010000002.1:0-300000 GCA_038736355.1 Candidatus Hadarchaeales archaeon | reverse complement strand
AGGGAAATCTTTGAGCGTACCGGACTTCCCGTGGTGGTGGTGACGAGGAAGAAACCGGATTTGAAGAAAGTGGAGAAGGCCCTCAAAAATCTTCCGGAATGGAAGGAAAGGTGGAGGAAGATGAAGAGAGCGGGAAGGATCTATCAGGTGGGAATAGGAGGGGGGAGGATTTACATGCAGTTTTGTGGGATCAAGAGGGAGGACGCAGAGGAGATTCTCAGCCGCACGGTTACACACGGACTCATTCCCGAACCCCTAAGGGTGGCCCATCTTATAGCCACGGGCATAGCTAGGGGAGAAAGTGTGAGAGGAGGCTAAAGGATGACTTCTCTTTCCAAGGGATCCCTTTTTTCCATCCTCTCCTTTTTTCTGCTACTCGGAAGCCTTTACTTCGCCTATCAAGGTATTCTGATGCTGGTTTTTAATTCTGAAACCCCTCTCATGCCCGTGATCTCCGATAGCATGAAACATTACGACGAAAGTTGGAGAGAGGTTTACGAACAAAGGGGAGAAAACACCCGTCGTTTCCCCCTTCAGAAAGGATTTGAAAAGGGAGACTTGGTGGTGGTGAAAGGGGTTGATTCTCCCTCTGAGCTGAAAGTGGGTGATGTGGTGGTTTACCAGCGAAGTTCCAAAACGATACCCGTGGTCCATAGGATCTTGGCCATTCTCGAAAATGGTACGATTTTCATTCCTAAAGGTGATGCCAACATGTCCCCCGATCCCCCCATTTCCTTTGAAATGGTAAGGGGAAAAGTGGTGGGAGTGGTACCCAACCTAGGATGGTTGTCTTTGTCGGTTTGGAGGCGATACTGAGAAAAGCTTTATTTGAACCTCTTTCAGAAAGGTTGGCTTGGGGAGAGCTTGAAGTTTTGTAAGTGTGGTGGGTTGTTGGTTCCCAAGCAGGGGGAAGAGGGATGGCTGGTATGCCAGCTCTGCGGGGCAGAGGAGAAGGCGGAGGGATCGGAGTATAAGGTTGTGAGGAAGGTAGAGGAAAAGTCAGATGTGGTGGTGATAGAAGAGGAACCATCCACCCTTCCCACCATCAAGGTCAAATGCCCCAAGTGTGGCAACGATAGGGCCTACTGGTGGATGAGGCAAACTAGAAGTGCCGATGAGCCCTCCACCAGATTCTACAGATGTACCAAATGTGGAAACACTTGGAGGGAATACGCCTAGGGTGGGGGAATGGAGGAACCTAAGATCAGAAGAGCCGCACCCTATCGGAGAATCGCTGAGCTCAGGGAAGACGAAGAATGGGTAAAGGTGATGGGTTTGGTGGTGGAGAAGAAAGATTCCGAGATAGTCCTAGATGATGGTTCAGGTCTTTTAACGGTTTTTTCGGACAAAGAGGAGTTGTTTGAGGAAATAGAGGTGGGATCCAAGATAAGGGTTTTCGGCCGTCCGATGCTTTCTGTCGGAAAGGAAATGAAGGCAGAAATTGTACAGAAGGTGGACGGTTTGGATTTCGAGCTCTATTGGAAAGTCATGGAAGAGGTAAAAAAGCTGGAAGGGGAAATAAGGTGAGAACATGTTGATGGCTAGGATGTCGGATACTAAAGTTTGGAAAACCTGTATGGGGGCGATTGTGAACCTACTGGAGGAGGCCCGCTTTAAATTCGCTCCAGAGGGGGTGAGTATGAGGGCCATGGATCCTTCCCATGTGGCTCTGGTGGATTTCAAGTTGCCTTCGAACGCTTTTGAGGAATATAGGGTTTCCAAACCAGTGGGGCTGGGTCTTTCCCTCGTCGAATTAAACAAAGTTCTTTCCAGGGCCAAGAGTGAGGACGCGCTCATAATGGAGCATGATGAGGAAAAGAACAGGTTCCTGATTACCTTCAAGGGTACCTCCAGTCGCAAGTTCAGCCTTCCCCTTTTGGATTTAAGGGAGAGCGAACTCCCAGAACCAAAACTCCAGTTCTCCGCCGTGGTGGAAGTGATGGCAGAGGTGCTTCAGGATGGTTTGCGGGACTCAGAAACGGTGGGAGAGAACGTTCGTTTCCAAGTGACGGAAGAGGGATTTTTCATGTATGCAGAGGGTGACGGAAAATCCACGGAACTGAAGCTGGAGAAGGGGAGCTCGGCCATGCCTAAGTTCAAGCTCGAACGTCCTTGCTCTTCCATGTTCAACGTGAAGTACCTTTCCGACATGCTGAGGGCAGCCGACCCCAAGGATTTGATTACCGTTAGCTTGGGAGAAGATTTGCCCGTGAGGCTCGATCTTCGGATAGCGGGTGGGAAGGGCAGTCTGAGCTTCATTTTGGCCCCCAGAATCGAGCTGGAGTAGTCTGGAGAAATGTTTCCAATACCGGAGTATCCTGCGGTCCTAGACTTCTTCTCCTCAGAGGCTAAGGAAGTTCTTCGGTCCTCGCCCCCCTTCTCCTCCCTTCCCGAAGGGGTGGTGGAAAGAGCGGTGGAAAGGCTGCGTTGGAAAACCGGTAAGGAAATGATGGTGGGTTTCAACCTGGAAGAGGTGAAGAGGGAGGTTCAGTCCTTTTTTCTTATGTGCCAAGGTCTGGCTTCCGTTTCCTACCCTTATTCCAGAGAAGTGAGATTGGCCGGAGAGAAGACCGAAGAGGTGATCAGGTACAGATTGTATTACCTCTTCACTAGGGGATACGAAGGTCCCTGCTTGGAAGTCATTCGGAGATACCTAAGGGTTTCCGAGTTGGATGAGTTGAGTGCTAGGATACCTAGAGAGGACCTTTTGAGGGTGAGGAATTCCAGTCTGAGGGAGGCAGGTATTCCCATACCATCCGACCCGGTTCCCCCCCAGCATCAGCCCAAGTACCTCGTTCCTTGGGTGGATCTCTCTCCCTTTCTGAAGGCGAACAGGCTTCAGCTAACCGATTTGTACCTTGTGGAAGGAAGGGCGGTGATAACACCTTACAATCTCTGGTGCCTCTTCGCAGGGTTGATAGGATTGAAATGTGAAGAGTACATTTCTTCCCTTTATGAACGTTTTTCTGAGAATAGGAGACCACCGGAACTCTTGATAAGGGTGGGTGAAAGGATTTCCTCCCTCTTTCCTCCAGAAGTAGAGGTTGGGATAAGATATCGCCGTGGAAAGCTCAGGCCGGAATTCTTTCCTCCCTGTGTAAAGCGCGCTTTGGCAGGAGTGGGTTCTGGAAGTAGGAACTACGCCATAACGGTCTTGCTCACCTCTTTTCTTTCCCACGCACGCCTCCCCTCTGGAAGGGCAGTTACCAGGATAAGGGATATACCCGAGGGCTTCTCCGTCATAAGGGAGGAGATAGTCCCCCTTATTTTCGAAGCGGCTGAGAGATGTCATCCCCCGCTTTTCAGGGACCAACCACAGGAAAGGGCGAATGTTTATTACCATTTGGGATTCGGCATGACCATGGATCCGAAGCTGGAAGATTCTGGAAGGAGCAAATGGTACAGCCCTCCCAATTGCAGAAAGATTTCCTCTTCAGCTCCCCTCCTCTGCACACCCGATGAGTTCTGCAAGGAAATAAGGAATCCCCTCACCTACTACTTTAAGCGATTGCATCTGGAGGGTAGAAGGGATGCAGTTCAGAAAGGCGACACCGGAGGAGAGGAAAAGGTTCTATCAGGAGGAGTGGAACAAGCATGAAATTCCAGACTTCATCCAGCAAACCCTCTCACTCAGGGAGTTCGGTTTCGATCCCGACGGAAGTGGTCCAAACCAGAGATACAGGCAGTTTTTCACCCTCGAACAGCTTTCTTCCTATCTCAAGAGCAACTTTCCCTTCTCAGTTTATGTGAGCGTGGCCCTTTACGAGCAGCCTTCTAGGAGGGCGGGATGGATCAAGTCAGAGTTGGCTTTCGATGTGGATGCCAAGGATTTACCCGTCAAGCCATGTGGTTGTGGCCAAGGGGAAGTTTGTGAGTGCTGCTTGGAAGAGGCTAGAAGGGTGGTCATGCTTCTTTCCGACGTGCTTTCTTCCGATTTGGGATTAAGGGATCTCCGCTTCTCCTATTCGGGTAGGGGATTTCATCTCCGGGTATTGGATGAAGCGGTTTCTAAGCTTGAGCAGAACGAAAGAGCCCAGCTGGTCTCCTATGTTACGGGGAGTGTGATTCCAACGGATCTTTCCTTTGTGCTGGGATATTCGAAAGTCTTCAGGGAGTTCGCCGCGAGAACCTTTGAGAGACTTTCCGAGGAAAAACTCAAGGAAGTTTTCCCCAAGGTGGTCCAAAGGATTCAGGAGAAGAAAAGGGAAGTGCTGGAAGCCTTGCGTCAAGGTAGGAGGGAAGAAATAAAGAGGCTGGTGGGGAAGGAAGAGAAGCTGTTGGAGTTTTTGGCCAAGTTGAACGCGGGATGGGTGGATGGAAGGGTTACGGTCGATGTCAAGAGGATTTTGAGGCTTCCTTCCACCCTCCATTCTGGAGTGAGCATGAAGTGTGTTCCCATCAAGGACATAGAGAATTTTTCTCTCGATCAGGCCATTCCCAAGTTCATTCTGGAGGGATGAGATGAATTGGGAAAAGCTGGAAAAGGTATGGTTGGAGGAAAGGACCTCCAAGACTCTTTTCCCCCTTCCCCCCAGATTCTACTCTGAGGTTTCCAGCTATCTCTTTCGTCTGAGAACGGAGTTGGAAGGAAGTGCGGGGATTAGGAGGGAACTTTTGGAAGAAGAACTGAGGGAGGTCAGGAAAATCCTTACCGAACTTTTCACCCTTAGGACCCTAAAGGCGGTCAAGCAATGTTTGGAGGGTTCGGTCCCTTCCTCGCAAGACGAGAGGGAAACCAAATTTTTCTCCGAGTTGGTGGGGTTGCTGGAAAAGAGCAGGGGGGAACTCATAGAAAGGGTGGAAGAGGAGACTCCCCTCATCGAACCTCGCCAAGAGCTTTTGGTAGTGCTCGGGAAAATCCCCCGGATAGTGGGCGAGGACCTGAGATATTATGGACCCTTCGAGGAAGGGGAGATAGTTTCCCTACCCAAAGCCACGGCAGAGCTTCTGGTAACCCATCGCTTTGCCAGAAAGCTCCATCCCAAATATTTTTTTGGATTGAGGGGTGAAGGGTGAAGATGAAGATACCCAAAAAGATAAGAACCTACTGTCCCCTTTGCAGGAAGCATACGGAGCACACCGTGAGTCAGGTAAAGAAAAGGGCCCCTCGTTCCCTCAGTTGGGGTCAGAGACAGTTCGCTAGGGTGATGAGGGGATACGGTGGGCAGCCCAGGTCCGAACAAAAGAAGTTTGCGAAGACCACCAAAAAGGTGGCCCTTCTCTTAAGGTGTGAGGAGTGTGGAAAGGCCCATCCACGTACAGGTTTCAGGGCCAAGAAAATAGAGATAGTGGGGGGGTAAGGTTTGCCAGGAGAATTCCTCAAGGTGGTTTGCGGGGGGTGTGGTAACGAACAGACGATATACAGCCATTCCACGATGCGCATTAGATGTGTGGTCTGCGGTAAGACCTTGGCCATACCCACGGGTGGAAAGGCAAAGATTCTAGGGGAAAGGAGGGGGGAAGGTGGTAAGGCGTAAAAACGAGTTCCCTTCTCCCGATGAGCTGGTAATAGGAACCATCGTGGAGGTTTTTCCGGAAGGGGCTTTTGTGAGGCTTGAAGAATATGGAGGGAAGGTGGGTTTGGTACACCTCTCCGAAGTGGCCTCCGGTTGGATCAAGAACATTAGGGAACACATCAGGGAGGGTCAGACCGTGGTCTGTAGGGTCTTGGCGGTGGATGAAAAAAGGGGTCATGTGGACCTTTCAATAAGGAGGGTCAAGGAGAGCGAAAAGGCTTGGAAGAGGGAGCAGTGGAAAAGAGAGGAAAGGGCGGAGAAATTGCTTGAGTTGGCTGCCAAGAAGCTCAAGAAATCCCTGGATGAGGCTTACGAAGAGGTGGGATTCAAGCTACAAGAGAAGTTTGGCGATATGTATACGGGTTTAGAGCTGGTGGCGAAGGAGGGGGGAAAGGTACTGGAGGATTTGGGGCTGAGCAAGAAATGGGTGAACGCCCTAGTAAAGGTTTCTTCTTCATTGGTGGGGCTTCCCTTCTTCAAGGTGGTGGGATATCTTGAGCTCCAGTCCATGGCTCCAGATGGGGTGGAGAAGATCAAGGAAGCCATGATAAAGGCCAAAGAAGCGGCCTCAACGGATGGTGTAAAGGTGGAGATATATTATGTGGGTTCTCCGAGGTACAGGGTGGAGGTTTCAGCCTCTTCTTACAAGGAGGCGGAGGCGGTTTTGAGAAAGGTGGTGGAGTTGGCTATAAATTCGATCAAGGCCCAAGGAGGAAAGGGGGAGTTCCACGCAGCTAAAGGGGGTAAGTGAGAGGAAGAGGGTGAGATTGAGAAAGTGCAAAGTATGTGGTATTTATACTCTAAAGGAAAAATGTCCTTCCTGCGGGAAAGAAACCTCTTCCCCACATCCGCCCAGATTTTCACCTTTGGATCCCTATGGTAAATACAGGAGGAAGCTCAAAAAGGAGGTGGAAGGAGGTGGAGACGGAAGTCAGGTTCCTGAAGGTGCCCAAACTTAAGAATCCAGTGCTGATAGAAGGGCTGGGTGGGGCAGGGCACGTTGGGAAATTGGCATCGGAGCATTTGACGAATGAAATGAAGGCAGAAAGATTCGCCGATCTTTACTCCCCACACTTCCTGCATCACGTTTTTGTAGAGAAGGATGGGTCGGTAAGGTTACCCAGAACCTCTTTCTTCTGGGCTAGGGTCAACGGTAAGGATCTCATCATCGTTTCTGGCGATGGTCAGGTGACTTCTCCCGAGGGGCAATACGAAATGGTGGAAAAGATCTTGGAAGTGGCGGAAAAGCTTGGGGTCAAAAGGATTTTCGCTTTGGGGGGATATCCCACTGGAAAACAGACGGAAGGTAAACCCAAGGTGGTGGTTATAGCCACGGACAAAGAGCTCCTGAAAGAAGGAAAGGGCTATGTGATTCCTGGAGAAAGAGAGATAGGTCCCATTCTGGGTCCCACGGGGCTTTTGCTGGGTTTGGGGAGGGCAAAGGGTATAAAGGGAACGTGTCTGTTGGGTGAGACCCACGGGGCCTTCGTAGACCCACGTTCCACCCAGTCGGTGTTGGAGGTATTGGGGGAGATGCTAGGGATAAGGATAGACACGAGCGTTTTGGAAGAAAGGGCTAGGGAAGTGGAAAAGATGGTGAACAAGCTGAAGATGGAATTCGAAAGGAGGGAAGCTCTGGAAGGAGAGAGGGAGGAACCCTGGTACATAAGGTGAGAATTTGCCCCCACCCATACGTTTGAGCGTGGCGTTGGACAAAGAAACCGATGAAATCCTGAAGAAGTTGGTACAGCAAAGCGGGATGACCTGTAGCGCCCTCATAAGGTTCGCACTGAAGTTCTTCTCCTCCTATGGAGAGCTCTTGAAAGATCCGGAAAAGGTTAGGATATGGATGGACCTTCTCCAGGGAGGAGAGCACGTGATTTTGGATGTGGACCACTGGTTACTCTTTTTCAAATATCTGGAGAAAAGTGAAAACAAGGAAAATTTTTATAAGGAGTGCCAGGAGGTTTCAAAATCCCACGCCGAACAACTTTCCTCCCTTTCCCTTCCCCAATACCTGAAAAGGATAGAGGCTTGTAACTTCTTCAGGATGGGAAAAGTCTCGGAAAAGGAATTTACTTTGGTTCTGAATGTGGAGGCAAGTAAGAGGTTCGTAAAGGAGTTGCTCATGCATACGCTCGAGGGAATGGGTTACAAGGTAAAGATAAAGGAGGATAAGGCAAAGCTCAGACTAAGGGTGGAGGAGTAGGAGAAGGGGGAAACTTCCTTTTGTGCTCGGTTTTTTCTATTTTCTTCAAAACGTGCTCTATCAGTTCTTTTTTTGCCCCCGTTTCTTTCTGGATATGGGAGAAATCCTTTCCCAAGTCAAGCTTCAGGTGGAGAATGGAATCCAGAAGCTCGTAGCTGATTCCCAGTTCTTCCTCCGCCTTTTGTCCAGGCCACAAACCGGGAGAACTGGGTTTATCCACTATGTGGGCTGGAACACCCAAATACCTGGCCAGTTCCCTTACCTGCGTTTTGAACAATCCTCCCAAGGGAAGCAGATCGGCCCCACCATCCCCGTATTTGGTGAAGTATCCCATGAGGAGTTCGCTCCTATCGCTCGTGCCCACTACCAAGAGGTTTTTGGAGTTGGCAGCGTAGTAGAGGAGAACCATCCTCAGACGTGCTTTTATATTTCCCTTGGCGTTTCGGTTTCCCTTGAAAAAAGGGAAAATCTGATGACAGAGGGGGGTGAGATCGAAAAGCTTGTGGGGAATGCACAGGGTTTTTGCCACCAACTTGGCGTCCTCCAGATCTTCCTTGGCGGTGACTTCATCGGGCATGAGGAGCCCCAAAACCTTCCGGTTTCCCAAGGCTTTCACACACAGGTAGGCGGTAGTGGAGGAATCCAGACCACCGCTCAGTCCCAATACTACCCCTTTCGCCCCAGCCTTTTTGACTTCCTCCCTGATGAAGGAGAGGATGTTCTGGCAGGTTCCTTTGGGGTCGGGAAGGGGTACCATTCTCCCATTGGAGCCGGAAAAGGTTTCTTTTAGCTTTATGGGTTGGTGGGAAAATTTACTAACAGACTTTAAAAAAAGGCTCCCGAAAAAGGGAAAGGATGACCGAGAGAGTAACGCAGAACTCCTCTTACCTCAACGCCCAGTCCACCACGGGTACTACCTCTAGGGTAAGGGATGTGAGTCCAACGAGCGGGATGTGTCCCATTTGTATCAGGGAGTGTCCAGTGCTGTGCGAGATAGGTCTTTCCGCTTTCAGGGGAAGAGAAGTCCTCTATCCCATGCCAGAATACTTTGGCAGGAGCACAGCAGCCTCTTTGAAGGACTATGGCCTCGATTGGTCTCATTTCAATATTCTGGCCAGTCTTCGTGGCGCGAGGGGAATAGAGGCGGATCCGGACAAGGCCATCTTCCCCAACGTGGATATTTCCACGAAACTGGGAGGAATACCCCTGCGGGTTCCGCTGGTCAATGGGGCCTTCGGTTCCACTGCCGTGGCGAAGAACAACTGGGACGGTTTGGCAGTGGGTTCAGCCTTGGCTGGAGTCATTCTCGTGATAGGGGAAAACGTGTGCGGCATGGATCCGCAAGCCACCTTTACCCAAGGAAAGGTGACTTCTTCTCCAGACTTAGAGTACAGGGTGAAGAAATTCAGGGAATTTTGGGATGGGAAGCATGGTGGTATAGCCGTTCAGACGAATGTGGAGGATCAGAGATTTGGAGTGGATGTCTACGCCATTTCCAAGCTGGAAGTGGATGTAATAGAGAGGAAGTGGGGGCAGGGTGCTAAGGCCATAGGAGGAGAGGTCAGGCTGGACAGCTTGGAGAGGGCCATCACCCTGAAGAGGAGGGGTTATGTGGTGGTGCCGGATCCCGAAGATCCAGAAGTGCAGGAAGCCTTTAGGATGGGCTATTTCAAGACTTTCGAACGCCACAGCAGGGTTGGGATGCCCACCGAGAGGGGATTCGTGGAGGATGTGGAATGGCTTAGGGAACAAGGGGCTAAAAAGGTCAGCCTGAAGACCGGGGCCTATCGTCCCGTTGACGTGGCATGGACCATGAAAGTAGCGTCGGAGGCGGAGGTGGATTACATAACCTTCGACGGGGCAGGGGGAGGTACAGGGATGAGTCCAGTGCCCATGATGAACGAAATGAGCACACCAACGGTATACTTGGAAGCCCAAGTTCTGAAGTGCGCTCAGCTCCTGAAGAAAAAGGGAAGATATGTGCCCGACATAAGCATGGCAGGGGGATTCATAAACGAGACGCAGATCTTCAAGGCCATCGCACTGAGCAACTTCGGGGATGGACCACTGGTGAAGGCAATAACCATGGCTCGTGCCCCCCTCACGGCGGTGATGAAGGCTTCCTATTTCGCCGAGCTCGCCGAAAAGGGTAAGCTGCCCACCAAGTTTTCAGAGCAGTACGGATCGGATCCCTCCAAGTTCTTCGTGTGCGCCCCAGAGCTGAGGAGGAAGTACGGGGAGAGATTCCAGCAAATACCACCGGGGGCTTTGGGCCTTTACACTTATCAGGTAGAGAGGATAGGAGTGGGCCTGCAACAACTGATGGCGGGAGTACGTAAGTGGAAACTGGAATTGATAGGGAGGGAAGACTTAGTGGCCCTCACGGAGAGGGCTTCTAGGGTTACGGGTATACCCACGGTGGACGAGGCGGAGAATGAACTTATAGAAACCATTCTGGGCTGAAACCAGCCCAGAATCCCTTTTTTTGCCTCAGTCCGCCCATCATTCAAATCATCGCTCGGCTCAGCCTTTACCGTGACATCATCGGCATTTTCTTTTTCTCCCTCTTCCGATAAAGGTTTACCGAAACTCTTTTTACCTCAGGTTCCTCGAAAAAATTAGGGGGAAGATGTGGGATTTCTGGGAAAATTGGTTTAGGAGGAGGGAGTGGCCCGATTTCTTCAGGGAGATAGACAGGGAATTCGAGAGATTCTTCAGGCGTTTTAGCGAGATGGACAGAGAACTCGAAAGGTTCCTCACCAGATTGGTGAGGGAACCACCTAGGGAGCTGATGAGAGAATACACTTTGCCGGATGGTAGTACGGTAAGGACATACGGACCAGTGGTAAGGGGCTATTCGATAACGGTGGGACCGGATGGGAAGCCTTCCATTAAGGTTTTCGGTAATGTCGTTCCGCCAGAAGGAGTGCCGGCCTTGGAGATGAAGAGGGAACCACTGGTGGAATGTATTCCGGGACCAAAACACATCCGAGTGGTGGCAGAGCTGCCTGGGGTGAGCAGGTCCGATATAGATTTGAGGGTAGAAGAAGATAGACTGGTGATTTCGGCGGAAAGGGGAGAATGGAAATACCACAAGGAAGTGGAGCTGCCTTACAAGGTGGATCCAAAATCTGCCGATGCTACTTTCGAGAACGGTGTGTTGGAGGTAATCCTCAGGAGACTGGAGAAACCCGTGAGTGGTGAAAAAATAGAAATCAAAGAGAAAAAGGAGCCCTCCGAGGAAAAGAAATAATTTTTCTTTTTCTCTTTGGAAGGTGGGAAGCTTTTTATAGGAAGGGTTTAGAAGGCTTTCTGATGCCTCCTCAAGACCAGCCAGCCAATCCGACCACTTTGGGACTGATGGTTTTTGGCATGACCACGATTTTGTTGAGTTTGATGAACCTCAACGTGGTGGATGCTACGCTGGAAGGAAGTTTGCTTTTGCCCATGGCCATTTTTTCTGGTGGCATTGTTCAACTAATAGCTGGAGGGATGGCTTTCAAAAGAGGAGAAATGTTTGCGGCCACCGCCTTTTCTGCCTATGGATCTTTTTGGGAGGTTTTAGCCTTTTACTGGCTTTTGAGAACCATCGGGATAGCTACCAGCGCCTCTTCTAGGGCGTTGGCTTCCTTTATGATCGTTTGGGGAATGTTCAGCTTTTTCATGTGGATCCTGACTTTCAAGCACAGCTGGAACCTCGTCTTCGTGTTTGGCACCCTCTGGCTCACCTTTTTCCTGCTTGCCGCCCATGCCATCAGGGGGGCAGAAGTCCTCCTGCGGTGGGCAGGCTACTTTGGGCTGGTGTGTGGTATTTTGGCCATGTGGGCAGCTTTTTGTGCCATCTTTTTCGATCACACGGGAAAAGAATTACCGGGTTCTGGAAGGCCCCTTTAGTATCCTTTTTTAAGGAAGTATTTGTTTATGCCATTGATCATAGCCTCCACGCTGGCTAGTACCACATCTTCCTTGACCCCCTTGGAGATGTAGAGGTTTCCCTTCTTATCCTCAAGCTTTATGGTAACCTCTGCCAAGGCATCGCTTCCCCCGGTTATGGCATCCAAATGAAATTCCTTTAGTTTCAGCTCTTGGGCCTCCGAGAGGGAATTGCGGATAGCATTGATGGCAGCATCGACGGGCCCCACTCCCACACTCGAGCCCACCCTTTCCTCACCTTTAACCAGCAGTCTGACAGAAGCAGTGGGCGTGATGGTGTTTCCAGTGTTTACTATGATTTCTTTGATCTCCACTACCCTCTTTTCGGCAGGCAGCTTTCCAATCACATGTTCAGCAACGGCTCTTATGTCGGCATCCGTGATACGCTTTCCTTTGTCCGCAAGGGCCTTGAGTTGCCTGGTTATCTCTTTCAGTTGGGCTTGGGTGGGCTTCAGACCCATTTCCCTGAGTTCCCTTTCCACGGATTTGCTTCCGGCATGCTTTCCCAACACCAACCTACGATGGTGTCCCACCAGCTCCGGTGAGAGGGGTTCGTAGGTCCCTGGAAACCTGAGCACCCCATGGGTGTGGATTCCCGATTCGTGTGAAAAGGCGTTATCACCCACAATGGCCTTGTTCGGCGGGACGGGTACCCCCGTCAATCTCTCCACCAGCTCCGAAGTCTCCACCAGCAGACGGGTTTTGACTCTGGGTTTTATTCCGTAGAAGGCCCTGAGGGACATCACCACCTCCTCCAACGAAGCATTCCCCGCCCTTTCCCCCAATCCATTCACCGTGACATGGACCTGTTCGGCACCAGCTTCCACAGCGGCCAAGGAGTTGGAAACGGCCAAGCCAAAATCGTCATGACAGTGTACCGAGATGGGTACGTTTATCTCCTGTTTTAGGGAGGAGATAAGCTGGTACATGGCCCGGGGAGTAATGACCCCCACCGTGTCGGGCACGTTTATCCTATCCGCCCCCGCTTTGACTACTTGTTTGTAGACCTCCTTGAGGAAGCTCAGCTCAGTTCTTGTGGCGTCCTCGGCGGAGAACTCCACCGTCACTCCCTTTCGTTTGGCATACTTCACGTGCTCCACAGCCCTTTTCAACACTTCTTTTCTAGTCATTCTCAACTTGTACTTCAGATGGATGTCGGAGGTGGCTATGAAAAGATGAATCGATTCCACACCGCATTCCACCGCCAAGTCTACATCTTCTTTTGAACACCTGGCAAGGGCGCAGATTTCCGAGTCCAGACCTGCTTGGGCAATTTTTTTGACTGCCTGATATTCTCCCTCCGAAACGACCGGAAAGCCCGCCTCTATACAATCTACCCCCAGCCTGTTCAGTTGCCTGGCTATACGCATCTTTTGATCGGGTGTCAGCGATACCCCCGGGGTCTGCTCCCCGTCCCGAAGGGTGGTGTCGAAAATCCTCACTCGCTTGGGAAGGTTTAGCCCCTTAACGATTTCCTTATTGAGACCGCTTACGAGAATAGGCTGCATCCTTTTCCCTCGACTTCATATATAATAAGACTGTAAGTTTTAGGATGAAGCCAGACAGGAGAATAGCGGTTCTGGATACCACCCTGAGGGACGGCGAGCAGATGCCTGGGCTCGCCCTCACCCCAGAACAGAAGTTGGAGATAGCCATAGCCCTAGATGAGCTGGGAGTGGACATCATAGAGGCCGGATCGGCCATCGTTTCGGAGGGGGAAAGGAAAGCCCTCAAGGCCGTGGTGAGGCAGGGACTGAGGGCGGAAATATGTAGCTTCAGTCGGGGAGTTAAGGAAGACATAGATGCAGCCTTGGAATGTGAGGTGGATAGTGTTCATTTGGTACTTCCGACTTCTGATATCCACCTGAAGTACAAATTGAGAAAATCCCGCTCCCAGTTGAAGGAAATGGCAAGGGAGGCCTGTCGATATGCCTTGGACCACGGTTTGAAGGTAGAGCTTTCGGCCGAGGATGGGAGTAGAACCGACCCAGCTTTCCTCAAGGAATTCTTTTCCATAGGTGTGGAGGAGGGGGTACACCGTTTGTGCGTGTGCGATACGGTGGGAATCATGACTCCGGAAAAAATTCAAGGACTTTTTTTGGATCTCACCAGCTCCTTCTCCCTTCCCATCTCAGTCCATTGTCATGACGATTTCGGCCTAGCCACCGCCAACACCATAGGGGCGGTGAGAGGAGGGGCAAAGGAAGTTCATGTCACGGTGAATGGATTGGGGGAAAGGGCGGGGAATGCTTCGTTGGAGGAGGTGGTGACCTCTCTTCACTACTTCTATGGATTCAAAACCGGAATCAAGCTCAGGAAGTTGTACCAAACTTCGGAGCTGGTGGAGAGATTGACGGGGGTACCCGTCCCGCCGAACAAGGCCATTGTGGGTGATAACGCCTTTTCACACGAATCGGGAATCCACACCCATGGGGTGCTCAGGTTTCCAGGGACCTACGAACCCCTCTCACCGGAGCTGGTGGGACAGAAAAGGAGGTTCGTATTGGGAAAGCATGTGGGAATGGCGTTCATCCGCAACGAATTGAAGAAGCTTGGGATAAAAGCTTCGGAAGAGCAGATCAAGGAAATCTTCTCCCAAGTAAAGGCCTTGGGAGATAAAGGTAAGATGGTGACGGATGCGGAATGGAGGGCAATCGTGGATTCAGTTTTGGGAAGATCCTTTGAGGAGATGGTCAAGCTACAAGAGCTAACGGTGGTTAGTGGAAACAAGATCACCCCCACAGCTTCGGTGCGCCTTCTGGTGAACGGAAAGGAACTTCAGAATTCTGGAATCGGAGTGGGTCCAGTGGATGCAGCCATGAACGCCATCAGAAAAATATTGGAAGGGATGTCCAATGTGAAGTTGCAGGAATACCATGTGGATGCCATCTCTGGGGGAACCGATGCCGTCGTCAGTGTGGTAGTGAAGTTGACGGATGGCAGAAAAATTATAACATCGAGGGGTACATCTAGTGATATTATCATGGCCAGCGTGCAGGCCATGCTGGCTGGGGTCAACAGGTTTCTTTGGGATAGGAGGATGAAGTATGCCAGAAAAAACAAATGAGGAGGGCAGGCTCCGTCTCCCGAAGGATGGGGAAGTCCTTGGCATAGTGGAGCAGATAGTAGGTTTCGATAGGTTGAGGGTGAGGTGTAGGGATGGCCATGTCAGGATCTGTAGGATTCCTGGAAAAATGAAGAAGAGGGAATGGGTGAGGGTGGACGATGTTGTAATAGTGGCTCCCTGGGAAGTGGAGGGAGACAAAAAAGGGGATTTAGTTTACCGCTATACCGGAACCGAGGTGGAATGGCTTAAGAAGAAGGGATTGTGGGAGTAAGTTGTCCGAGGATTTTCAGGAGTTCCTGCGCGAAGGCGAGGGCTGGAAGTACGAAAGGTTGGAAAAGGACTCCGAGATGCGCAAGGTGGTGGAAAGGGTTTTCGATGCTTCCACCCTCCTAACCCTATATCATATGATCAACCGCGGGACCATAGATCGTTTTGGAGGGGCGGTAAGCACGGGCAAGGAGGCGCACGTTTTCAGGGCCTTGAACTCGGAAGGGGAACACGTGGCGGTCAAAATTTACAGGGTTGCCACTTCAGATTTCAAGAACATGTACCGCTATCTGGTGATGGATCCCAGATTCAAGGGAATATACAAGGACAGAAGGCAAGTGGTGTACGCCTGGGCTTCCCGAGAATACAAGAACCTTCAGAGAGCTGGTGAAGCAGGGGTTTCGGCGCCTAGGGCCCTCGATTATGAGAAAAACGTGCTCGTGATGGAATTCATAGGAAAGGGGGGTCTCCCCTATCCCAGGATGAAGGATTGTCCGCCAAAGAACCCCGCCAAGACCTTCGAAAAGATTTTGAGGGAAGTGGGGATCCTTTACCGGGAAGCCAAACTCGTTCATGCGGATTTGAGCGAGTACAACGTGCTCCTGACTCCCGACCCCGTACTGATAGATTTTTCTTTGGGCACGGATATTTCAAGTCCTATGGCGGATGAGCTCCTGAAAAGGGATCTTTCCAACCTTTCCAATTATTTCAGGAGACAAGGAGTTTCCGTCCCGCCCTTGGAGGAACTCCTAGAGGAGGTGAAGGGTGGAGGAAGCTGAGGGTCCCTCCGAAATCCTCAGACTCCCCAAGGATAGGATAGGAGTGGCGATAGGGAAGAAGGGGAGCGTGAAGAGGGAGATCGAGCGCAGAACGGGAGTGAAGCTCCTCTTCGACAGTGAGGAAGGAGTGGTGCAAATTTTCAGGGGGGAAGATCCCCTTTCGGCGCTGAAGGCAAGGGAAGTCTTGAGGGCTATAGGAAGGGGTTTCAGTCCAGAGAAGGCTTTTTCCCTCCTCGAGGAGGACCATTACCTAGAGGTGATCGAACTAGAGGATTACGGGGGATCGGAGAAGGCTATGACGAGGCTTAGAGGGAGGGTGATAGGGGAGGAAGGAAAGGCCAGGAGGACCATCGAGGAACTTTCGGGGGCTTTGGTCTCCGTGTACGGAAAAACGGTGGCACTCATAGGAACCCCCGAGGAGCTTAGGCGTGCCAGAAGGGCCGTGGAGATGTTATTGGGAGGAGCGGAGCACTCCACCGTTTATAGGTTCTTGGAAAGGATGCGTGCGGAAGGGGAGAGAAGGGAGGCTGGTAAGGGATGAAAACGCTAGCGGATGAGCTCTTCGAGGAGTTCAGGGAGCACAGTGTGAGTGAGTTCTTCAGGAAGAATGCTGCCATGCTCGGATATACTGGAAAGGTACGCTCCCTGACCACCGTGGTGCATGAGGGAGTCACCAACTCCTTGGACGCTTGTGAGGAGGCAGGTATCCTTCCGGAAATCAAGGTGGAGATAAAAAGGGTGGATGAAGACCCGGAACACCTGAAGGTGGCGGTGGAGGATAACGGACCGGGAATCCCCGAGAAATACATACCGAGTGTTTTTGGGAAGATGCTGGCGGGGACCAAGTTGCATAGACTCCTCCAGCAGAGGGGACAACAGGGAATAGGGATTTCCGGAGCGGTGATGTTTGCCCAAATTACTTCCGGAAAGCCAGCGTTGGTGAGGACGTCCACGGGTGACGGTAAGATAGTGGAGATGGAGGTTTCGATAAACGTGGACAAGAACGAGGGAGAAGTGCACAGCAGGAGGGTGATGCAGGGGAAGTGGAAGGGTACCAGGATAGAACTGGAACTCAAAGAAGTAACCTACCAGCGCTCGAGGTACAGTCCCTTCCATTACTTGAAGATGACCTCCATCGCCAATCCCCATGCCAAGATCATCTTTGAGGAGCCGGACGGGACGAAGACGGTTTTCGAGAGGGTGGTGAAGGAGGTCCCTCCTCCTCCCGAGCCCATGCCCCTCTATCCCAAGGGGTTGATGGCAGATGATCTCCTGGTCCTCTGCAGGAATTCGAGGAGCAGGACGGTGGGAGGAGTACTTATAGGAGAACTCTCCAGGATGACCAAGCAAAAGGTGGAGGAGGTAGAACGCCTTTCGGGAGTGAGAATGGACAAGAAACCCCAAGAGCTTACTTGGGAAGAGGCGGAAAGGATCATCAAGGCCTTCAAACAGATGAAGTTCATGGCACCCTCGGCGAGCGGATTGAGACCCATCGGGAAGGAGCATATCGAGAAAAGCCTGAAGCAAATGTATGAGCCAGAATTCGTGGCAGCGGTCACAAGGGAGCCGAAGTTCTACAGGGGGGGTATACCCTTTGTGGTTGAGGTGGGGATGGCATACGGTGGAAAGGCGGGAAGGGAAGAGGGGGAGGGGGAAAGGATGGAACTCCTGAGGTTCGCCAACAGGGCTCCCCTGATCTTCGACCAGGGAGGGTGTGTGATCACCTCTGCCCTGAGGGACATAGACTGGGGAAGGTACGGTCTGGACCCGGAGAATTCCCCTCTCACGATTTTCGTGAACCTCTGTTCTGCCTATGTTCCATACACTTCCGCAGGAAAGCAATCCATTGCTGAGGAACCCGAGATCTACGAGGAGCTAAGGTTTGCGGTGATGGACGTTGCTAGGGAAGTGCGCTCCTATCTTTACCGCAAAACCAAGCAAAGGGAAAGGGAGCAGAGGGCTGGAATCTTCGAGAAATTCCTTCCCATCATAGCCAAGAAGGCTTCTTCCCTGGCGGAGGAGGAACCTCCCGACATAAAGCCCGTGTTGAAAAAGGTTACGGGGATAGAGCTTGAAGGGGGAGAGTAGGGAAGGAGGAAGGAGACAAAGGGTTTTGGAAGTGCTGAAGAAGCTGGGAAAGGAAGTGCTACAGGAGCTGAGAGAAGGAAAACCCCCCAAGCTGAAGATTCCCTCCCGCGGAACCTCCAACATCGTGTACGATGAGGAACACGGATACTATGTGCTGGGGCCAAGGTATGAAATCCGCTCGGCTTCGAGCATGGCACAGGTCAAGAAGTTCGCCCAAACCCTTTGCGTGGCGGAGTTCTGCAAAGAGTTGGTAAGTGCGGGAAAGTTCGCCACCCTCAGGGAAATGTATTATACTGCAGAGGGATGGGAACCCGGTCCCTTCAAGGATCAGGATGAATCCGACCTTTTGGTGGAAGATTTGGAGGCCATGCTCGGACTGAAGAGGGAAGATTTGGCCCTCATGCCTGAGGAGGATGGAGCGGCTGTCTTTGGGGATTTGACGATTAAAGAGGGGGATGTGACCATCAATGCCCTCAAGGCAGGAAGGGGTGGTTACACCATTCCCCCCACCATAGACGAAGTGGAATTCGTGAAATGCAAGGCGAAGAGGGTAATAGCTGTGGAGACGATGGGTATGTACCATAGACTCGTACAGGAGGAGGCCTGGAAGAAGTTCGATGCCCTCATCGTTGGTCTCAAGGGGCAGGCGGCCAGGGCGACGAGGAGATTCCTGAAAAGGGCGAACGAAGAACTTGGTTTACCCGTCCTCCTCTTCACGGATGGGGATCCCTTCGGTTTCCACATAGCGATGGTGGTTATTTCCGGGAGCGCCAAACTCGCCTACGTCAACCATGAGCTCGCCGTTCCCAAGGCAAAGTTCATAGGGGTAACGGCTACCGATATCGTCGAGTACGATCTTCCAACGGATAAGCTGAGGGAAATAGATATTGCCAGGTTGAAGCAGTTGCAAAAGGATCCCAGGTATGGTTCGAAGTTTTGGCAGGAGGAGATTAAAAAGATGCTGGAGCTGGGCAAAAAGGCAGAACAGCAGGCCTTTGCCAAGTACGGGCTGGAGTATGTGGTGAAGGAGTACCTACCCGCCAAGCTGGAGGAGGTAGAGGAGGCCTAAACCTCCCTGGGGTTAAGCCTTTATGGAAGGTTGGTTAAAGGAAAAATGCCGGGGAGTGCCGGGGTACTGCTTCGCGCAGCCCGAGAGCTCAGCAGGTAGAGCGCTCGGCTGTTAGACCCGGTGTGGATGAAGAACGAACCTCAAGATCGAAAGGATGACGCACCGGGTGCCGCAACCGAGCGGTCAGAGGTTCGAGTCCTCTCCCCGGCGCCTGACTAAGTTCTGAGGTGAAATTAGAATCCACGGTCACGAAAGGAGGCTCGAGTTGATCGCAGGTTCGTCGTGGTCTACATTAACACTAACAACCAAAGAATTGCTATGAAGTGGATAAATGGGCCCATGTGAAGTCCCCGAGATAAGCTCTTCCCAGCGTTTAATAAGGCGAATATTGAGATAGGTGTTCTTGGACTGGAGAACTCGAAGGGTTCCAGAGGAAACATAGGTTGCTTCCCTTCATGGACGATTCGTTCGATCCTCCGCTATTGTCGTCATTTTTTAATGCTTTTACCCAAAGGATTCTGATGAGAGTTCTTCTCCTCCGGGAAAGCGAGATAAAAGAACTTCTTTCCATGCGTGAGACCATCGCCGCTGTGGAAGAGGCCTTCAGACAGAAGGGGGAGGGAAAGGTGCAGATGCCCCCCAAGTCCTACATCTTCTTTCCCAAGTACGAGGGGGACTTCCGGGTGATGCCCGCTTACCTCGAGGTGGGGGAAGAGGCTGGGGTCAAGGTGGTCAACGTTCATCCGGGAAACCCAAAAAGAGGATTACCCACGATAATGGCCACCATCCTGTTGATCGATCCCTCCACGGGGGTTCCTTTGGCCATCATGGGCGGGACTCTGATCACTGCCCTCAGAACGGGTGCGGCAGGAGGGGTGGCTGCCAGGTACTTGGCTAGGAAAGACAGCAGGGTGGTGGGCATGGTAGGGGCAGGGGTCCAGGCCAGGGCCCAACTGAGGGCCCTGAAAGAGGTGTTAGAGGTGGAGAAGGTAAAGGTGGTCTCCGCCCACCCATCGGAGGCGAGGAAGTATGCGGAGGAGGTGAGAAAAGAGCACGGTATAGAGGTGGAGGAGGTGAAAGGAGTGGAGGAGGCGGTGAGGGATAGCGACATCGTGGTAACCACCACCCCCTCCCGTGTTCCCCTGGTGAGGAGCGAGTGGATATCGGATGGAACCCACCTCAACGCCATAGGTGCAGATGCTCCGGGTAAGCAGGAAATGGAGCCCGAGCTCCTCAGGCGTGCCAAAGTGGTGGTGGACGACTTGGAGCAGGCCCTCCACTCAGGAGAGGTGAACGTTCCCTTTTCGAAGGGTCTCTTTAGGAAGGAGGACATATACGGGGAGCTTGGGGAGATCGTGGTCGGAAAGAAACTTGGTCGCACCTCCCCGGAGGAGATTACCCTTTTCGATTCCACAGGTTTGGCCATCCAGGATGTGGCCGTTGCTTGGTTGGTATACAGAAAGGCCCAGAGACTGGGGAAGGGGGAGGAAATAGAGCTCGATTTATCTCCTTAAACTGGTATCCCTGGCCAGGATGGGAGAGATCTCTTTCTTGAGGGTTTCGAGGAAGAGGTCGAAGAGCTCTATTGGTACGGAAGCCCCTGCGGCTCCCTCATGACCTCCTCCCGATCCCCCTATCCTCTCCACGATTCCACGCAGGAGCTCGTTCAAGTCTATCTTCACCCCAGCCCTTCTCCTCAGGCTCATGTCGACCTCTTTTTCTCCCCTCCTCGTGGCAAGACCTATGTCCGCTCCCGTAATCCCGATGCAGTGGAAAGCGGCCTTGCTCAGCGAGCCCGAGGGAAGGTCGAGTACCATGGCAAGATTTCCTTCCTTCACCACATGTTTTTTCACGTATTCCCAAGTTTCCCATTCCCTCTTGGTGGCTTTGATGGCCCTTTCCACGATCTCCGGGATCTCCATGGGAGGGGTGTTCTTGGCGAGGAATTCTACCACATCCCTCTTGTAATGATAGTCACCCGGCACCTCCCCGAGTGCTTGGCTTAGGAGACCGGCCTCCATGTAGATGGTGTGGCGGTTGTACTTGTTCAGGGTCTCCAGCACGAACTCCGTTTCTTCACAGTAGTCCCCTATAGCACCCCAGAGGGCCACCCGATCCAAGTAGGGATCGAGGAAGGGCTGGAAGAGCCTGAAGGTGAGCTCGGAGGTGCTTGCCCCGATCTGGTGTACGAACTGGGTACAGGAAACATCCTTTTTGAGGGTGCGTGGGGGGAGGGGATGGTGATCGATATAAAGGACCTCCCCCTTGGAGGAGAGTTCCCCCATCCTCTTGAAGATGGCTTCTTTCTGGGTCTCGTTGATGGCGATATCGAGGATGATGAGGGTATCCCCCTCCTGGGCCTCCTCCAGATCCTTGAGGAGGGTCACGGGTCTGGTGAACCAAACCTCTGCCTTGGGGAACCTTGCCTTGGCTAGGGCGGCGGAGCAGACCCCATCCGTGTCTCCGTGGGCCAGGATCTTAATGACCATTCTTTCCTTTTCTCCTCGGGAGATTTAATCCAAACCGCTCGTTTGCTCAAGGATTAAATCGGAGGGGACCAAGAATAATTGGGCCCGTAGCTCAGCCAGGTCAGAGCGCCCGACGGTCCTGGACCGGGCGAGGCTCATAGGCTTGGCTGGGAGACCGGGTGGTCGGGCGTTCGAATCGCCCCGGGCCCACCAGCTTTGGGACCTTATAAGGAGGGGTGAAGAAGATTTTTGAATGCCCGATTGGGGGAAGGGTTTCTCCGCCGATCTGCATCTCCATTCCAAATATTCCGGAGGCACTTCCTCCAAGATGGAAGTGGACCTCATTTCACAACAGGCTTCCCTAAAGGGTTTGAGCATAGTGGGGACGGGGGACATCCTCCATCCCCGGTGGAGGGAGGAGGTCAGGGAAAGGTTGAGGGAGGTGGGGGAGGGGACGCTGGAGCATCCCCGTTACGGTACGAGGTTCCTCCTCACGGGTGAGGTGGAGGACAACAGGAAGGTACATCATCTCCTCCTCTTCCCCTCCTTCTCGGCCGTGGAGGAGCTGGAGGAGCTGTTTTCCTCCAAGACAGAGGATCTGAAAAGGGAGGGAAGGCCGCACGTCGATCTCTCTCCCCCCGAGGTGGCGGAGGCCGCCCTTTCCGTGGGATGCTTGGTCGGTCCTTCCCATGCCTTCACCCCTTGGACGAGCATGTACAAGGAGTTCAACAGTCTGAAGGAATGCTATGCCGATTTGGCGGATAAAATCGTTTTTCTGGAGCTGGGATTGAGTGCGGATACTTACATGGCAGATCGCATCTCCGAGCTCTCACGTTTGACCTTCCTCTCCAACAGCGATTCCCACAGTCCCTGGCCCGAGAGACTGGGAAGGGAGTTCAACAGGTTTGGTATCGAAGAACCCACTTTCGAGGAGGTAAGGAGGGCGTTGGAGAGGAGGGGAGGGAGGTGTGTGCTTTTGAACGTGGGGTTCGATCCCAGGTTGGGAAAGTACCACAGGACCGCCTGCTCGAGATGTTTCAAACAGTTCGGGCTGGAAAGGGCCAAAGAACTCGGATGGAGATGCAACGATTGTGGTGGTTGGATAAAAAAGGGTGTTTGGGACAGGGTGAACGAGCTCGCCGATTTGCCCGAACCCCTTTCACCCCCCCATCGGCCCCCCTACCTCCGCGTGGCACCGCTGGCGGAAATCCTCGCCTTGGGAATGGGGGCGGAGGTCAGGGATCCCAGGGTGAGGGAGAGCTGGAGGAAGCTGGTGGAGAGATTTGGATCCGAGATAGAAGTCCTTGTGGACGCCCCCCCCGAAGAGATAGGGGAGGTGGTGGGGAGGGAACTCTCGGAGCTCATTCTTGCCTTCCGCAAGCAGGAACTGAAGGTCTTTCCCGGAGGAGGGGGAAGGTATGGCAGGTTGGAGCTTCCACCCCATCTTTCCAAGAAGATGGGACAGCGGACGTTGGGAGACTTCACTTGAGCCAGGGTGGGAGGAGGTCGAGCCTAACGAGGTCCCTGAAGGTTTCCCTCTTCCTTACCAAGGCGGCCTTCCCCCCCTTTACCATCACCATGGCAGGTCTGGGTTTGGCCGTGTGTTGGTTGGACATGGAGAGCCCGTAGGCCCCCACGTCGAAGATCACCGCCAGATCCCCCCTTTCCGCCTTGGGTAGGAGTCTCTCCTTCCCCAAAAAATCTCCCGATTCGCAGAGGGGGCCCGCTACATTGGTTAGGGTATCGTTCTTTTGATCCATTTTGTTGGCGAGTTCTATATGATGGTAGGCACCGTACAGGGCAGGCCTTATGAGGGCATTCATTCCGGCATCGAGGGAAATCCAGCGGGGGAGCCCCTTCCTTTCCTTCGTGTACTCTACTCTGGCGAGGAGGATGCCGGCGTCCCCCACTATGTACCTTCCCGGTTCGAAAACCAGCAGGTGTTCTTCCATCCCCTTCTCCTCTTCCACCCTTTTCACCACGGACACTACCCTTTCCGCCAACTCCTCCAGGTTCACCTCCCTTTCCTCCGGGCGATAGGGGATACCCACCCCTCCCCCCAGATCGACAAAATCGAGCTCTATCCCCATCCCGTGTAGTTTGGCCACCACCTCCATCACCTTTTCCGCCTCCTCCACGAAGGGTGAGGGATCCAGGATCTGGGAGCCTATGTGGGCATGGATACCCACGATCTTCAGGTTTTTCATTTGCCTGGCCCTTCGGTAGGCCTCTAAGGCTTCCCCGCTCTCCACATCGAAACCGAACTTGCTCTCCCTCAGTCCCGTGGCGATATAGGGATGGGTGGGGGCCCTGATGTTGGGATTTATCCTGAAGCTTATTCTCGCCTCCGTTTTCATCTTCCCTGCCAGTCTCTCCACCACTTCCAGCTCCTGGAAATTGTCGATGTTGATGGTTACCCCATGTTTCAGGGCCAGCCTCAGCTCCTCCTGGGTTTTCAGGTTGCCGTTGAAAACCATTTTTTCTCCGGGGATACCTGCCCGGAGGGCTATCCTCAATTCGTTCTCCGAACTGACATCCGCTCCAGCCCCCTCCGTGGCCAGGACCCTAACCACGGCTGAATTGGAGTTGGCCTTGAGGGCATAACAGAGACGCACCTTCCTCCTTTTGGAGAAGGCCTTGAGGAACCTGCGGTAGTTGTCTCTTATACGTTCTTCGTCCATGACATAGAGGGGAGTTCCGAACTCCTCGCAGAGCTCCACCGTGTCTATTCCTCCACAGACCAGATGTCCGGAGGAATTCACTCGGAAGTGGGGTTTGAGCATCAGCACTTCTCCGATACCTCCTTCACCGCTTCCCTTAGGATGTTGAGACCCATCTCCAGTTCTTCCTTGGAGATGATCAACGGGGGGGCTATTCTGATGGCGGATCTACCTCCGCGGAAGAAAATGGCACCCCTTTTCAGAGTTGCCTGGATGACCATCTCCCTTTCCTTCGTCCCGTCCATTTTGTTCTTCTTCTCCCTCACGAACTCCACCGCCAACATCAGCCCCTTCCCCCTCACTTCCCCTATGATGGGGAATTCCTCTTCCATTTCCTGAAGGTAACGGAGGGAAAACTCCCCCAGTTTTCTGGCCCTCTCCACCAGCTTCTTTTCCTCCAACAGTTTCAGGCCCTCTATCGCAGCCGCACAGGCCACTAGGTTCCCACCGAAGGTGGAGGCGTGGGCGCCGGGTTCCCAGTCCATCACTTCGGAGCTGGCTATGGTGGCCCCTATGGGAGCTATTCCACCGGAAAGGGCTTTGGCCAAACAGATGATTTCGGGTACCACGTTCCAGTGCTCCACGGCGAACATCTTTCCGCTCCTGCCCAAGCCCGTCTGGATCTCGTCGGCTATCAGTATCCATCCGTATTCATCACACAGCTCCTTCAGCATGGGCAAATACTCCGGAGGGGGGATGATGTATCCTGAATTTCCCTGAATGGGCTCTATGATCACCCCTGCCACTTCCTCGGGAGGTATCACCCTCCTGAGGTACTCCCTTATGAACTCTATGCATAGGAAATCACATCCGGGATAGCTCTGCTTGAAGAGACATCGGTAGCAGTAGGGATAGGGCATGAAGCTTACCCCCGGCACCAGTGGGAAGAAGTACCTGTGATGGAGGACGTTGGAGGAGGAAAGGCTCATGGCCCCGTAGGTCCTGCCATGGAAGGCCCCCAAGAAGGAGATGATCCTCGGTCTACGGGTGTGCCACCTCACGCATTTCAAGGCGGCTTCAACGGCTTCTGCCCCGGAATTCCCCAAGTAGACCCTCTTGGAAAAGTTTCCGGGAGTGATTTTGGTGAGGCGTTCTGCCAGCTCCACCTGGGCCTCGTAATAGAAGTCCGTGCCGGCGAAATGGGTTAGCTTCCCGAGCTGTTCTTTAGCAGCCCTGATGAGCCTCGGGTTGGAGTATCCATAGTTCAGAACGAACATCCCCGAGCTCATGTCGAGAAAGACATTCCCATCCACATCCTTCACGTAACACCCCCATCCCTCGCTCGCCACCACGGGCTCGGAACGGGTATAGGAGGGAGACATCACCTTCTCATCCCTTTCGATGATAGCCCTAGCTTTAGGACCAGGGATGGGAACCCTCACCTTGGGCCGTCTCGCCCATTTCGGACGAAAAACCATCAGCCTAACTTTTAGACCTTCACTTAAAAATAGTTCTGCTGGAGAGGATGGGGAAAAAAGTAATGATTTTGGACTATGGAATGGGCAACCTGAGGAGCGTTTTTAATGCCGTGAAGGAGGTGGGAGGGGAACCTTTCCTGGTGACTTCCCCGGACCAATTGGAAGGGGGAAAGGGCCTGATCATACCAGGAGTGGGTGCCTTCGGGAAAGGTATGGAGAAACTGGCTCCCTTCGAGGGGGTGATAAAGGAGATGGCCGGGGAAGGTCTTCCCCTCCTGGGTATATGCTTGGGTATGCAAGTGATGTTTGAGGGTTCGGAGGAGGCGGAGGGGAAGAAGGGACTGGGCCTCCTCAAGGGAAGGGTGGAGAAAATACCCACCAAGGAGAGGCTCCCGCATATGGGATGGAACTACGTCGAAAAGACAAGGGATTCCCCCCTCCTTCGGGGACTGGAAGGCGGGTACGCCTATTTCGTCCATTCCTATCATCCAGTGCCTTCTGAGGAAGAAGAAGTGGTGGCGACGGCGGATTACGGAACGGAAGTCTGCGCTGCCGTTTGGAAGGATAACCTCTTCGGAACCCAGTTCCACCCAGAGAAAAGCGGTCCCTTCGGGTTGAGGATCCTCAAGAATTTTTTGGAGGTTTTGGATGCTCTGTAAGCGGATAATACCCTGCCTGGATTGCGACCTAGCCGTGCCCATGGGTAGGGTGGTGAAGGGGGTGGAGTTTGAGCAGATAAAATATGCTGGAATTCCTTGGGAACTGGCGGCCAAGTATTATAGGGAAGGGGCGGACGAGATAGTTTTCTTGGACATAACCGCCAGCAGGGAGAGAAGGGAAACCATGGTTCATGTGGTCGAGAAGACCTCGGAGGAAGTCTTTGTCCCTCTAACCGTGGGGGGTGGGATAAGGAGTGTGGAAGATGCCCGCAAGGTCTTCAACGCCGGAGCGGACAAGATAGCGGTGAACACGGCAGCCCTCAAAAATCCCTCCTTGATTACCCAGTTGGCTGAAACCTTCGGAAGCCAGGCCTGCGTGGTGGCAATAGATGCGAAGAGGAGGAGGGCGAGGAAGGGGGAAGAAGAGAGAGTGGTGGTGGAAACCCCCGAAGGTCCGGTATGGTTTGAGTGCTCCATCTATGGAGGAAAAGAATTCACGGGAGTGGATGCGGTGAAATGGGCCATGGAAGCCGAAGAAAGGGGGGCGGGAGAAATTCTCCTCACGAGCATGGATAGGGATGGAACCACGCTTGGCTACGACCTCCTCCTCACCAGGGTGGTCAGCGAGAGGGTAAGCATTCCTGTCATAGCTTCGGGTGGATGCGGATCGCCAGAGCACATGTATGAGGTTTTTCGGGAGACAGGGGCTTCGGCAGCCTTGGCCGCCAGTATCTTCCATTACGGGAAGTATGGAATAAGGGAAGTCAAGGAGTTTCTAGCCAAAAGAGGGATCCCCGTCCGTTTGTAATTCACAGAATGGGAAGGAGGTTCTGGATTTCCCAATCAGTAACCTGGGAACGATAGGTTTCCCATTCTTGGGTCTTGATGTACAGGAAGTGCTCGAAGAGATGGTCCCCAATGGCTTCCCTCACCAGCTTACTCCTTTCCATACATTCGAGGGCTTCACCCAGGCTTGAGGGGAGGGGCTCTATTTGGAACTCCCTCTTCTCCTCAGGGGTCATCTTGAAAATGTTCCTCTCGACCGGTTCGGGTGGATATACCTTTTCCTCTATCCCCTTCAACCCAGCCGCGAGCATGACGGAGAACTGGAGGTAGGGGTTGCCGGCAGGATCGGGGCACCTGAGTTCTATTCTGGTCCTCAGTTCCCTTCCGGAAGGAACCCTGATGTAGGCGCTCCTGTTCCTGTTGGCCCAAGAGATGTATACGGGGGCCTCATATCCCGGAACCAACCTCTTGTATGAGTTAACGGAGGAGGCCAAGATGGCACACATCTCCCTGGCGTATTTCAAAAGGCCCCCTATGAAATAAAGGGCCAGTTCGCTGAGCTGATATTTGCCCTTGGGATCGTAGAAGAAATTCTTCGTACCGTCTGGGCTCATGAGGGACATGTGGGTGTGCATGCCCGAGCCATTGACCCCGTAGAGAGGTTTGGGCATGAAGGAGGCGAAAAGGCCATGCTTGTGGGCAATGACCTTCGTGGTATATTTCATCATCATCACCCTATCGGCGGAAGTCAGAGCATCGGCATATCTCAAGTCTATCTCGTGCTGTCCGGGCGCCACTTCGTGGTGGGAAGCCTCTACCTCAAACCCCATTCGGTTCAAGTGCAGAACGATTTCCTTCCTTATCTCATCTCCCTTGTCCCTCATGAGATCGAAGTACCCACCAAAATCGGAGGGTTGGGGGACGGGTCTCCCCCTTTCATCCACTTGAAGAAGGAAGAACTCGTATTCCGGGGCTGTGTTGAAAACGAATCCCTCTTTTCTGGCCCTTTCCATGAGCCTCTGGAGGGCATATCTTGGGTCCCCTTCAAACCTGTTGTTTTTGTGGTCGTAGACATCGCATACCATGCATGCCGTTTTTAAATTTCCCTCCGTCCAGGGTAAGATGGTAAAGGTTTTCGGATCCGGTACCAGTCGCATATCGGATTCTTCAACGGTTGCATAGCCTAGCACAGAAGATCCGTCGAAAAAGACCCCTTCCGAGAGAGCTCTCTCCAACCTTTCGATCGGGAGAGTAATGTTTTTGACCGTTCCCAGGATGTCCATGAACTGCATCTGTATGAACTTCACTCCCGCTTCTTTGGCCTTCTCAACCACTTCTTTTTTCTCCTTCTGTGTCATCACCTTCCTTGGGGAAAGAGTCTTATTTAGTTTAGGGACTTTGGTAATCTTATAAATCGGGGTCAGGTCTAGAGGGAAGGATGAAATACCTCTTGCTGGCCCTTCCGCTGGTCCTCCTTCTGGGCCTGGGGAGTCCGGTTGCTGCGGAAACCCCCGCCAAGGTGAAAGTGGGAGTTTGGATAAACGCCATAGAAAAGGTAGACTTGCCCTCTCAGACCTTTACCATCGATTTCTACATATGGTTCAAGTACAAAGGAGAAAAGCCGGATATCGAGTTTTTAAAGGGGACCCCTTCGGTCATCAGTTTCATTCGACAGGAGGAGAGGAATGGGGAGAACTACCTGGAGTACAGGGTGAAGGGGGTCTATGTGAGCTCCTTAAACTTTCGAAACTTCCCTTTCGATGAGCATCTTCTAAGGGTGGAGTTGGAGGACAAGTACCGCGGAATTTCAGAATTGATTTTCGAGCCGGATGAGGAGGAAAGCGGCTTGGATCCCAACCTCACGATTCCAGGCTGGCAGGTGAAGGATTTTAGGCTCTCTGTCGATGAGCATGTGTATCCGGATGAAAGTTATTCCAAGTTCTCCTTTGGGGTTACAGTGTACAGGTCGAAGATTTCAGCCTTTTTCAAATATTTCTTCCCCATCCTCATCATTACCCTCATTTCTCTCCTAACTTTCTCGATTTCCGTTAAGAACTTCGGACAGCGAGTGGGAATCTGCGTTACCACCCTGATGTCTGCCGTGGCCTATCACCTGACAGCTCTCAGCGGCTTGCCTTCCCTGGGATACCTCACCCTTTTCGACAGGATCATGCTGGTGGTTTACACCCTTTTCTTCTATAATCTCATCGTTTCGGTACAGGCGATGAGGCTGGTGGAAGCGGGCAAGGTGAAAAGAGCGGAAGAATTCGAAACGAAAATGCAGAACCTTCTTCCCCTCCTCGTGCTGGGACTCTTCTTCATTTACGTAGTCGTGCTGAGCTTCCTGTAACGGTCCCTAGTGAAGGTGAAGAAAAGGAGGGTGGCGATGGTTTTGGCATCCTCTATTCGATTGGATTCTATCATTTTCAGAGCCTTTTCGAAAGGAACCTTCACCACTTTTATTTCCTCCCCCAAATCGCGATGTGGGGAGGAAGGTTCTAGATCGGAGGCTAGAAAAGAGTGGAGCTTTTCCGTGCTATATCCTGGAGCCAAATACATTTCGAAGAGCTTTTCCATCCTTCTTGCCTTGTAGCCAGTCTCTTCTTCTAGCTCTCTCCTAGCACATTCAAGGTAATCTTCTCCCTTTTCCAAAGTTCCTGCAGGTATTTCGTAGATCCACTTGCCTATGGCGGGGCGATATTGTTTCAACAAAAGAATTTTATCCCTTTCCAGAAGTGGTAAGATGGCAACGGCGCCAGGGTGTTCCACCACTTCCCTGAACACGAATTTCCCCGAAGGGACGGGAAGATAGGTCAGTTTTACGGAAAGGCGCTTTCCCCTGAAGACGTATTGGTTTATGGTGTCAGCCTTCTTCTGTCCCTGGGGAAAAGTACCACCTCCCTTATGTTGTTCATCCCCGTTATGACCATCGTGAGCCTGTCCAATCCAAGACCAAAACCAGCATGGGGAGGCATTCCGTACCTGAAGTTCTTCAAATGGGATTCAAAACTCTCCGGTCTTAGACCCTTCTCCTTTAACCTCTTGACGAGTAGCTCTTCCTGGTGGATTCTCGTGCCTCCTGAAGCCAGTTCGAGTTCTCCATACATGAGGTCGAAAGCCTCGCAGATTTCCTCCCTTCCTTCCTTTGGCATGATGTAGAAAGGTTTGATGGCGGTGGGCCAATCCGTTATGAAATAAGGTCCTTTCATGAGCTCACCCAACTTTCTCTCAGCGGGTGTGGAAAAATCCTCACCCCATTTGATCTTTAAGCCAGCGGTTTCTAGCTTCCGTAGGGCTTCATCGTAGGTGAGCCTTGGAAAAGGTTTGGTGGGGATTTCCAATTCTTTCTCCAGCGTCTGGAGTTCCCGCCCGCACCTTTCTTTCACCCCAGCGAAAATTTCGACGATCATTTCTTCCAGGATCTCCATCACATCTTCTTGAGTGACGAAGGCCGCTTCTATGTCTATGGAAATTGTTTCGTTGAGGTGGCGAGTGGTATCGTGTTCTTCAGCCCTGAAGATGGGGCCTATCTCGAAGACCCTGTCGAAACAGCCGGTGAGGACTTCCTTATAGAGTTGGGGGCTTTGGCTGAGGAAGGCCTCTCTCTCGAAATAAGTTATCGGAAAGAGGGCAGCCCCACTTTCCGTGGCCGTGGCCACTATCTTGGGTGTATGCACTTCCAGGAAACCTTTTCCGGTAAGGAACTCACGCACGATCCTCACGATCTCATGCTTTATCTTGAAGATGGCTAGCTGTCTGGGGTGGCGTAGGTCTAGGAGTCTGGAATCCAGCCTGGTGTCAAGATTCGATTTTATCTTTCCGGTGGGTTCTAGGGGTAAAGGGGAAAGAGCTCGATTGAGGAGCCTTATTTCATGTGGGATTACCTCCACCCCTTTCGGCGCTTGGGGTGCCCTGACCACTTTTCCCCTCACTGCCACGCAGGATTGAGGGGTGAGTTGGCCTATCTTCTCCAAAGTGTCTTCGCTCACCTTTCCCCTAGGGGCCGTTATTTGGAGAAAACCTTCTCGGTCTTGGAGTAAGAAGAATTTTAGACCTCCCAGATCTCTTATGGCGCCTACATATCCCATCACCGTTACTTCCTTTCCCTCCAGTTCTGGGGCTATCTGGGAAGTAAAGTGGGTCCTCCTCCAGTCTCCCAGCTTTGAAGTCACCATGCACCAATTCTTTTCTTCTCAGGTAAAAAACCGCAAGGTAAAAAAGAAAAAAAATCTCGGAAAAAGCTTTCAGCTCTTTCCGAGAACTATTTCTATGGTGGACACGTTAATTTTTTCGCCGCTTTCCGTTTGGAGTTCTTCCGTGCCGATGGTTATGCTCTTGGGGACCAATCCCTGAATGAACCTATTCCTGAGGATCTCCGCTACATCGACTGCCCTGCTTATGGCTTTGCCCCTGGCTTTCAACACTACTTCCTTGCCTCCCTGGTTGAACTGCGTGATGGCAGCCAGTACATAGTTCATAACGGGCTTGGTCCCCACAAACACGGCATTGTCAGCGGCGCCTTTTTTCGTGCTTTCTGCCATGCTCTAGCCCTCCTTTTTTGATGTCTTTTTGCTCGTACCTGTTAAATACTTTTTCCCAGCCCCTTTTGAAGAGACATTACCATTCTTTTTTGCATGTTTTCCTGCACTTCTTGGAGGGTTTTCTTCCCCCTTAGAAGATCGAGGTAATCGGCCAAATCGTCGAACATGAGTTGGGCGATTTCCTCTTCGAGTAGACCCAAATAGAGAGCCAGCTCCAGGGTATAGAAAGCACGTACGAGGTTGTCCTTTCCCCTTTTCCACCTTTTCCAGGCCCCAGATCTCCCCATCCCCACTTTTAGGCCTATTTCCTCGAAGTTTCTGGCCTTTCCCAAATAGTATAGGAGGAGTGTTTGAAGGGTTTTTTCATCAAAAAAGGAATTTTTAAGGAGAATTTTTACCAAAGGGCTATTTTTTATCTCTTTTATTTCATTTTTCCCCTTTTCCGTCGACATTCTTTTCCCATTAACTTTTGCATCTTTCCCCCTAAGAATGTTTCCATTTTATGGAAACATGGGAAAAGATGGGGAACCTTCTGAATGGGAGGAGTGGTTCGAAGGTTTTGTTGGATCTCTTCCCGATTGGAGGGAGAGAAGAACTTAAATGTAGGCTCCGAGTCTACTTTTGTAGGAAAAAGGTCTACGTGAGTAGGATGAAAGCCTACAAAAGCTTAGGAAGCAGGTCTACAAGGCGTAGACCTTTTTCCTACAGTGTAGGAAGGGGGCCAACGGAATGAAAATAGCCGAGTTCTTCCCCTCCACCATGCGGGTAGAAATAGTGCGTGAGATGGTCAAGAAAATGGGTATTCGTCCTGTTTCGAACTACATAGGCGTCAACTCAAAAACAGTTTACAAATACAACTTGGGGGAAGCCGTTCCAAGAGATGAGACCCTGGTTCGCCTCCTTCAGGTTCTGAGGGAGAAGGATCCCGGCATGTTTTGGGAATGTGTAGAAAAACTTCAAAGGGATTTCGAAGAGGCTCTTTCCGCTCTAAGAGAAGGGAAGGAAGAACCAGAACCCGTGAAAAAATCCCCCCTACAGGGGGTAGAAATGTCAAGGTTCGAAGTCTACGAGAAGCTGGGGATTGAAAATCCCTCGGAGAGGATAAGGTTGGCAAGGATTCTTTCCTTTCTAACTTCGCACGATGAGTTAAACATGAAAGAGCTAGAGGAAAAAACAATGCTTCCCAAAAAGGAATTGGAGGATTACATGGAAAAATTGCTTCACCATGGGATTTTGGAAAGAACGGATAGGGGAACCTACCGGGTGAGGATCAGATGCAGATTGTAAGAGAAAGGGTTGGTCTCGAATCCTTCCACATGGATACTTTTGAACGGAAAAAAGCCTCCCTCTTTAAAAAGTGGGGATGGAAGTTTTTCCCTTTTGCCCAAACGGATCCTCTTCCCCACCCAAAGCTAATGGTTCCTCATCAAAGGGAAGAAGTTGTTAAATTGGTGGATTTGATAAGAGAGGGTGATCTCGTCACTTTTGTGGTTTCTGATTTTGGGATGGGAAAGACCACTCTTTGTAAATACCTTTGTGAGGTTCTTCCCCTCCAAGATCCTCACTTGCTAACGGTTTTCATTCCAGCCCAATCGATAGAAACTCCAGAACAAATGTTACGTCTTCTTCTGAATAGACTGGAAATAGAGGCCGGAGGGGATCTCACCGAGGAATTTGAGAAATTCTATAGATGGCATCAAACCTATCCAGAATCCAAGTTGGTGGTCTTTGTTGACGAATTCCCCGAGCTCGACGTTAAAGTGGCAGAGATGATCCGCGCACTGGCCGATTTGAGGAATGTAACTTGGGTCCTGAATGGAAGGAAAGAACAGATTCTGAACTATCTTCAGGAATATGTGCCTTCTCTCCTGAGCAGGAAGAGATACATGCTGGAAATGAAACCGCTTTCCCTTGAAGAAGTGCGGGAACTTCTCCTCCTCAGAATGGCATGGGCTAGGGGGGAGAATAATCCGAAGGGAGACCCCCTTTTCCCTTTTACTCCTTCGAGCATCAGGAAGATTTACAGGTTATCGAGAGGGATTCCGAGAGAAGTACTTCGGCTGGCGAGCGAGGCAGTTTATTCTGCCATAGAAAAAGAGGCTTTCAAGATTTCAGCTTCTTTGGTGGGTGAGAAAATTCCTAGAAAGAGAAGAAGGAGTTTCAAAAAAAGGACGAAGAGCAAGCCAAAATCGAAGCCCAGGCCCAAGCGCTCGAAGAAGAGAAAGACCAGGAGATTTAGATTTTTTGGTAGGTAAATATAAACCCCCCCTTTCCCTATAAAATCGATGATACCAAAATTTGACTTTCATATTCACACTATTTACTCAGATGGCTCTGCTTCTTCGGATTTGGTATTAGAAGCGGCAGCCGGAAGGGCTCTGGAGGCCGTGGCCATCACCGATCATGGTCCGGGTCTTAGTGTAGGAGCAGAAGCTCCAAAGTTTCTACAATTAGCCGAGGAAGTGCGTAGGATGCGGGAAGAAAGCGGATTTAGGATCTTAGCCGGCGTTGAAAGCAACATAAGTCCAAACGGGGTTTTGGATTTGGATGGTGAAATTCTAAAGAAACTAGATTTGGTCACTGCAGGAGTACACTACCTCAATTCCAAAGATTGTAGAACTCAGGCCATGGAATATCTAAGAGCGGTGAGGGAGGCCTTGCGCTCTCGTAGCTTCAGGATTCTAGTCCATCCACTGTACTACAATAAGTCTCTCCTGCCTTGGATTCCCCGAGAAGACATGGAAGAGTTTGTGGAGGAGCTGGCTGGAGCGGAGGTGGCAGTGGAACTTAATTCCAAGTACCGGACTCCCGACAAGGAGTTTTTGCAGGAATGTCTTCGCAAGGGGGTGAAGTTGAGCATAGGAACGGATGCCCATCACTTGGGAGAAGTAGGAGCGGTGGAATGGCAATTGTCCGTTCTCAGAAAACTTGGGGTGAAGAGAGAAGATCTTATACTGGATTTTCTTTAATCATTTCTCCAACTTTCTTTCTTCAACTTCCCCTCTAGGCTCTATTTCAGAAAAAATCTGGGCAGTGAATTTGCTTATCTTAACGTCTTTTCTGAGCCAAAAATCAGCCCCTAGACCTGCCTTCATACAAGTTTGTGAAAGGAATTCTTCCGGGTCCCAGTTCCATTCCACAGCTACTTGAGGCAAGAGAAGACCGGAAAAGCCCCTCCATTCCACTATCAATCCATCCCTTCCAATTTTTACGTGGGAAGGATATTCTCTGGGATTCTTCACCACAATGAGTTCAGGAGGACTCAACACACTTACTTCAATGGTGATTTCTTCCATTTCTTCCATAGTCACGGGTGGAAATCTGGGATCGGAAGTTGCAGAAGAAATGGCTGCCTTTATTGTGGCTTCTGCCAGAGGAAGGCTGGGAAAGGGAAAACCTATGCAGCCCCTCAATTCTCCTTGTTTCAAGAGGGTCACGAAAACTCCTCTAGGTTTCTTCAGTTTTTCGGGTACTTCCTCTTCTAAAAGTTCTCCATCCAGGAGATATTTTTCTATGGCCTTTCTTGCCAACCTTACAAGAAAGGTGCCCTCTTCTAACGTGAGTTTCAAGATTTCACCTCCAAATCTCTTCCGCAACCTTCGAGATGTTTTCCCAATGTTTTCCTTTCCAGTATATCTTACCACACTCCGAACAGACCCAAAAAATCTTTTTTCTTTCCACTACAGGTTTGGGTAGAATCCCTTCGACTTCTTCCACTTTCTTTTTCCTCAGTCTTCCGTTGCACATAGGACATCTGGAGTTTTCCTGATTTATTTCTATCCTCCTCCCACATTCTACGGAAATTTCACGTAACATGGAAGGAATGGTGTTTGCCCGCAGAAAGAGGGTCTTAACTCCAGCTTTGCAAGCTCTCCGATACAATTCTAAGTCCTTGGTTAAGAGTATACGATCCTCTCTTTTGGCCTTTCTTATTAGGTATAGATCCTGCTTTTTGCTCGATATTTTCAGCTCTCCAACGTAGACGACATCCTGACCAGCGAGGCGTAACCATCTGGTCAGTTTTCCCAACATCCCATCGGTTAAGAACTTCATTATCCTAGTGTTTGTTTCGTTTCTGGCATGAAAGTGTTTTCCACTATAAAAAGGGCTTCAGCCAAAGGAGGAAGGTGGAGCATTACGATATAATAGTGATAGGAGCGGGCCCTGCAGGTTGTTCTGCAGCCAAAAAGGCAGCGGAAGAGGGGGCCAAGGTCTTACTCTTGGAACTTCAATCCCAAGTTGGAGGACCCACCAAGTCCCCAGTTTGGGTACCCGATGATTTCTTTAGACATGAGTTCAAGAGAGCCGAGGTTTCCGAAGTAGCTTCCCTCCATATACACGCTGTAGGGGAAGACCTGATCCTCCAAGCTGAAGGAAAGATAATAGACCGCCAGATTCTAGAAAAACTTTTGGCCGCTAAAGCGGCTGAGGCTGGAGCTGAGCTTTGGTTGGGCAGCCCGGTGAAGGAGCTCCTGACGGAAAAAGAGAGGGTGAAGGGGGTAGTGGTGGAGAGTGGTGGATGGAGGGAAGGAGTGGGAGGAGAAGTGGTCATAGATGCGAGTGGAAGCGGTTGGGAACTTTCCGGTATTTTCAGGCGTCGTCTGGGGGGATGGAAAAGAGAGGAAATGATTTTTTTGAGCGAGTACATGATGGCAAATGCTCTTCCGAAGAAGGAAGTGGAGATTTGGTTTACTTCCTATTTTGCCCCTGGTGGAAAGGTTTGGATTTATCCACTGGAGGATGGATTTGCCCAGTTCGGTATAAGTGGCCTGCGTTTACATCCCGATGCCGCTCTCGACGAATTCTTGGGAGTGGAAAACCCTAAGAGATTAGAGCGGGCTGTTCCCTTAGCATCCTTTAGGAGTCAGCTGCCTATCGATGACCCTTCCCTTCCTTCCTGTGGGGAGGGGATTCTTGCTGTAGGTAGCACAGCTTCTCAGACTAGAGTTTTCTCGAGTGGGCTTTCCTTGGTTTTGGAGTGCGGGGAGATAGCAGGAGAAGTAGCGGTGGATAGTATAACGGAGGGGGATACGAGCAAGGAAGGTCTTCTTCCCTACGAGAAGAGATGGAAGGAAAAATTTCTAGGGGAACTAAGAGCGGAAAGGGTCCTGCATAAATCCCTTTCTGTGGCTTGGGATAGGAAGTTCAAGGAGCTGATCAGGCTGGCTAGGGAAGAGGTGGAACTCCAGCGCTCCCTTCTGTGTTTGATGGAAGGAAAGGAGGTGGGGAAGGCCCTTCTGAGAATGGTGGAAAGAAGGGAGGTGGAAGGGATTCTGGGAGAAGAGGCCGCTGAGCGCATCAAGACTTTGTTGAGAGGAGGGACGGAAGAATGAAATGCCCCTCTTGTGGGAGTACCAGAGTAATCGAGGACAGCATAAGAGGGGAAAGAATATGCACCTCATGCGGTTTGGTTTTGATGGAACGCTTGTTTCACCAGAGTTTACCTTATTCCGAAGAAAGTTCAGGCTTTTCGGAACTTGACGAAGCCCTTCATGATTTGGGGTTGGGTACCACTTTTAAGGTGAGTAGGGATCTTCCGCCAAGCGAGAGGGCGAAGCTCAGAAGGATGCGTTTTCTCCATGAACGCTCTAGAGCTGTGAGGTGGCACGAGAAGAGTTTGAGGGAGGCACTCATCCAAGTGGAAAAGATATGTGGGGATCTTTCTTTGCCCAATGAGATCAGGAAAGAGGTGAGTCAGCTTTACCGCAAATGCAGAAAGGAGGGTCTGACGAGGGGGCAAAAATCCTGCCTGATTTTGGCCTCGTTGGTTTTCATGGTTTGCAGACTCCGCGGTCTTCCTAGGACGGAAAGGGAAATCGTGAGGGTGTTGGTGGAGAGGGAGAAGATGAAAGAGGAGAAGGCTAGAATGGCCTTGAGGAGGATGACCAAAACCCTGGGACGCAAGTTGGGGTTAAAACTCCCTCCTTCCTCACCCAGACTTTACTTGGACAGGTTTGCTTCCCAGCTCCACTTGCCAGCCGAAGTTTTGAGAAGGGCCCATGAACTTTGTGGTGAGTTCGGAGAGATGGGTGGAAAACCCGCCAACCTAGTGGCGGCCGCCCTGTTGTATAATGCTGCCAGGGAGATGGGGATAGGACTTACCCTGAAAAGAGTGGCCGAGGAGGTGGGGGTGGGAGTCTCCAGTCTGTGTAGGTTTTCCCAAAGGATTTCCAGGAAATTGCCGGAATAATGATACCTCCCCTCCCCCCCACTTCGATCGTTCTTCCCAGTAGGTGTAGATGACCTGTTATGGCTGAGACACAGGCGTCCAGTTCGTGAATTCCCCTTTTTCCCTTTATCTCCCACCCCCTTTTCACCAGGCTTCTGGCCCATTCCTCCTTTTTGGAGGTGCCAAAAAGGATTTTGCCGGAAGTCTTAGGGTGTACTTCTATCACCATGATCTTCTTCTTCCTTAGATTCAGGCTCAGGGAAATCCCTCTAGAGGTAAGGCTTCGCATTCCGGAAAGGGTTGGGGGAAAGACCCTAAACCCCATTCTAATGAGGGCAAGATCTGAAGGGCGTAGGGAGCCATGCTTTGGAAAGGAAAGGGGAGCATCCACGGCGACGAGTTTAACCCCTTCCCGTTCACAAAGTTTTTCGATTTCTTCATCTTCGTGTACCAAAAGTGTGCGTAGGGTAGACCCCTGGAGCAAGGCTATTCCACTGGGATTAGCGGGTATCCCAGCCAGATCCACTCCCATGATCCGCATCAATATTCTCTATGGATTTCTCTAACTAAGGGTTTGGCCAAATGCCTTCTACATCTGGGAGGCACCTCGAAGGTCCCCTTTTTTACTCCCCTCTCCACTTCTTCGATTTCTGGCCTGGCTTGTGGGAAATGTCTTCCGCATTTCTTACATGAATATCCCTTCCCCTTTCCTTCGGACTTCAAGCTCTTCCCGCAGTTTGGACACCGCGGGTTTCTCTTCTTGAAGATGGGAACCAGTTCCAGAATGGAAAGTTTCTCCAAATTGATGGTGGGAGGAACTCCTGGTTCCTTTCTCACCCCACCGAAGACCCTGACCAAATCTCCCTCCCTCAAGCCCCTAACTATCTCCCTGAAACTCCGTGTGGGTTCATAGGCAGCACAATCCACTTTCCCAGTCCCGTCATCGAGGGTGAAGATCACGTGTCCACCTGGTATGGTCCTGGGATTTCCTACCACCCTTCCTTCCAAGATCACCGAGATATACGGTTTTATCTCCGAAGCCTTGCTCTCCTTCAAGTGTTCGTCGGTCCCCTGGTTGGTTTTGTAGATGATGGTGAACTCCACAGGCTCCAGGGTTTTCACGAGTTGATGTGCCCTGAGGACGGCTTCCGGAGTTTCTCCCCTGATACCGTAAAGCACGGGACAGGGGGTATGGGGGGTTATCCTTATCTCGCCCGTTTCATAATCAACGTTATCGAAGGTATGTGGATAAGTCAGACGATCCATCATGAAGACGGAGGCCGGATCCACCTTCCTCGGTTTCCCCCAATACTTCCTACTGCGGTAAGCGATTAGTTCGTATGTCCAGTCTTTTTCTAGGGGATGTCCAATAGCCGCCAAGGCCCCGATGATTCCCCTTCCCTCCTTAAACTTGTGAAGTTCTGCTCCTATTTTCTTCGCTATCCTCTCTGCTTCTTCCATTTCCACCACCTCTTGTACCACTTTTTTGCTGTATCTCTTCAGTTCCTCGGGAATTTTGGGGGAAGAATAGAAAACCACTCCCGGATTGGTAGTTTCTACCTCCAGGTCCGCCAGCGATCGCACGGTTTCCAAAACTCTCTCCTTTGCCTTTTGGACTCTAGAGGGGGGAAGTTCCAAGGTAAAAGCCACTGCGCAGTTCCCCCTAGTCTTGTGTGGCCACATGGGATTCAACCTAACCAGCTTAGGAAAGCCCTTAAGCTCCATACCTTCCTCCTGTAGGTGTTTGATGGCCATAGCTCCCACATAGGTGGTACACATGCCCCGCTTGGAATCGGTATCGTCTATCCCCACGTGCAGCTCCATCATCTTTTAGAGGAGGTCCAAATACTTGGGAATTATGAAAGAACCAATCCTTATGGGGGAAAAGGGAAAAGAAAAATGAGAGCATGGATCCATGGCTCAAACTAAGGGAAGAAGTGGCAAGTATCTTGCAGGAGGGGGTAAACTCGTTGGGTTGGGAGCCACCTCGCAAGGTGGAGGAAACCCTCACCCAACCTCCTGATCCAAGTTTGGGAGATCTGAGTTCGACCCTCTGCCTTGAGTTGGCCAAAGGGATGGGAAGATCCCCTCAAGAAATAGCACAGGAACTCGTGGGAAGGATGAGATGTAGAGGATTGTTGGAGAGGATAGAGGCCGTGCGTGGCTACCTGAATTTTTTCGTTCACCTCCCTTCCTTCGCCGATCTCACCCTGACTGAAATCGAAAAAGCAGGTGAGAGGTATGGGAGAGGAGAGGAGGGAAAAGGGAAGAAGGTGATAATAGAACACACGAGCGTGAATCCTACCAAACCCCTGCATATCGGTCATGGTAGAAACGCCGTTTTGGGGGATACGGTGGCTAGGATTCTGAGGGAGAGGGGTTACACCGTAGAGGTACACAACTATATAGATGACTTGGGAAGACAGATGGCGGAAACCCTAGTGGCACTTTCGGAGATAAAGGAGAAACCGAAGGGAAAATTTGACCACATTTTGGGAAGGTTGTATGTGGAATTGCATCACCTGCTGGAGGATCATCCAGAACTCGAGAAGAAGGTGGAGGAGGTACTTCGCGAACTGGAAAGGGGAGGGAAGCTTTCGGAGAGGGCTAGGAAAATTGCCGAAAGGTGCGTGAAGGCCAATCTCCTAACCACAGACAGGCTGGGGGTGAGTTATGATTTGTTGGTTTGGGAAAGCGATTTGGTCAGGTCGGGTATTCTCCAGGAAGTATTGGAGAGGCTCAAGCGCACTCCCTATCTGGTTAGGGGGGAAGGAGAAAAAGCAGGGACTTGGGTCCTGCGTTTACCTGGCGAAGAGGAGAAAGTTTTGATAAGATCGGATGGGACGGCGGTTTATACAGCTAGGGACATTGCCTATCAACTTTGGAAATTTGGTCTTACGGAACGAACGTTGAAGTTTAGGTTTCATTCTGAGAGGAGGGATGGGACCAAGACCTACACCACATGCAAAGGTGGAAGGGTAATGAGACGTTTCGGTCATGCGGAAATGGTTATAAACGTGGTGGGGGCAGAACAAAAATTTCCCCAACGGGTGGTTTCTTCCGCCCTGAAGGCCATGGGCTTTCATAGGGAGGCAGAAAATTCCCATCATTTGGCATACGAGCATGTGCGTCTTCCGGGCAACAGGTTTTCCGGGAGGAAGGGGACTTGGATAGGTTTCACCGTCGATGAAGTGCTGGAGGAGGCCATCTCCAGGGCTAAAGAACTGGTAAAGGACCGCTCTGTGAGCGAGCCCCTTCGAAAGAGAATACCGGAGGGAGTGGCAGTGGGTGCAGTGAGATTTTCCCTCCTCAACACTTCCCCTGAAAAGGAAATAGTCTTCAAGTGGGAAGAGGCTCTCAACTTCGATAGGAACAGCGGTCCCGCCGTTCAGTACTCCTATGCCAGGGCCTGTAGCATCCTCAGAAAAGCAGGTAAAAGAAAGATCAAGCCCGTCTGCGTTTTTGAGCTTCGGGAGGAGAAAGAACTCTTGAAGCTTTTGGCCCAATATCCGGGTACGGTCCGACAGGCCGGAGAAAAATATCAGCCCAGTTTACTGACGAGATACGCAGCGGATCTTTCCCTCTCTTTTAACAAATTCTACGAAGTCGCCCCAGTTTTGGAAGCGAGCACAGAGGAGCTTCGTCATTCCCGTTTGAGATTGGTTAGAGCCACCAAGGTCGTTTTGGAGAACACCATGAGGTTGCTGGGAATCCCCGTGTTGGAGAGGATGTAGTTTCATAACTTCGGGTCATCTCACTCTCTGGGACCAAAGTTTAAGGAAGAAGCTTCCTCCCCGAAATACGATGGGAGACCTCAGAATCTTCAGAAGAAAGTTGGACGAAGGGGGAAAGCTAGCTCTTCCCAGGACCCTTCTCAGACTTTTCCAAGAAGAGGTGAAAATTTTGGGCTCTAATCCCATTGCGATCGTTTGTCCAGCAGGAATGGATTTGGAAGAAATAGAAAATCATCTTCGCCATCTTCTCCTGGAAGTAAGGAAGAAAGTGAACGGACTGGACTCTAGGTACTTCACCCATTAGGGTTTTTCACCTTGGGGAAACTTTTTCTCCAATGGGAAATTTTTTATACCGTTTATTAAAAAAGAAAGAGATGCCTGAGGATTTCCTAATAGTAAAGGATCTTACCAAGGAATTCACTCCCGGTCTTCCCATTGTTAGGAACATCTCCTTCACCCTTGGAGAGGCCAAGACCTTCGGACTTCTGGGTAAAAGCGGACAGGGAAAGTCCGTGATCATGCAGGCCATCCGTGGGGTCCCAGAGTATGAGCCCACAAGTGGTGAAATCATTTTCAGGGTAGCATATTGTCCAAATTGTCATTGGGTAGAATATCCCTCCCAAGCTGGGGAGCCCTGCCCCAAATGTTCTACCAGAATGGAATTCAGAGAAGTAAACTACTGGGAAGAGCTTAATAAGCAAAGCAGGATTGGAAAATCCATCCACGACAGAATAGCCATCATGCCCCAGAGAGGGTTCTCCCTCTATAGTGAGTTCCCAGCAGTGGAAAACATCAGAAGGGTCTTACTGAGCATAGGATATCCCGAGGCAGAGGTTGACCTAAGGGCGGTAGAGCTCCTCTCGAGCGTGAGGCTCCAGCACAGGCTTCTCCACTTGGGTAGGGACCTTTCAGGTGGGGAAAAGCAAAGGGTTATCTTCGCCATGTGCCTGGCAAGGAATCCCCTGCTCTTCCTTGCCGATGAGCCTACGGGCACCCTAGACCCCATCACCAGTGTGGTGGTTTCGAACGTGATAAAGGAAGCCGTAGAGAAGAGCAAGGTATCCCTCCTGCTCACCTCCCATTGGCCAGAGGCCGTGAAGATGCTCACGGAAGAGGCCATCCTCCTGGAAAATGGAGAGGCCGTGATGAAAGGGAAATCCGAGGACATCTACAGGGCCTTCATGGAAAAGGTGGAGAAACTCGAGGTCCAGAGGTTCAAGGGTGTTAAACCCATAGTGAAGTGCGAAGGGGTGAGAAAGTGGTATTACACCTTCGACAGGGGGTTGGTAAAGGCTGTGGATGGTGTAGACTTGGAGATTTACGAAGGAGAGGTCTTCGGTATAGTGGGATTGAGTGGGAGCGGGAAGACTACCCTAGCTCACATGATAATAGGTCTCAAACCCGTGACGCAGGGAAAAATAGTCGTGCGTATAGGGGAAGAATGGATAGACATGGGCATTCCAGGCCCGGACGAGAGGGGGAGGGCCACCGTCCACATGGATATCCTGCATCAGGAGTATACTCTGCATGCGGGGAGGATTATCCTAGAGAACCTCATCGGTGTGGTGACGGAACCCTTACCTGAAGAGGTGAAAACCCAAAGGGCCTATGAAGTTCTGAGAGCGGTGAATTTCACCGATCCCGAGATAGATTATCTCCTCTACAAACTCCCCGATCAGCTTAGCGAAGGGGAAAGACACAGGGTTTGCATAGCGAGATCCCTCATGAAGAAGCCAAAGCTGGTTCTTCTGGATGAACCTACTGGGACAGCAGACCCCATCACGAGGGTGGAGATAGCCAAGAGCATAAGGAGTGCCAGGGATGCGTTGGGCCAGACCTATCTGATTATAAGCCACGACATCGACTTTATGAAGCTTGCCTGTGACCGGGCGATGTACATGAGGCACGGAAAGGTCCAGGCCATTGGAGATCCCGACGAGATCATCGACTTGATGGTAAGAACGGAAAGGGCCGCGTTGGAGGAGGGTTAGGATGGCTTACGATGAAAACCTGACGGAGGAAATTAAGCGTCTGGCGCTTTCGCTTGGTGCGGATAAGGTAGGAATAGGAGAGGCGGAAAGAGCGGACAAAACACCCATGTTCTTCGCGTCCCCCTTCTCTTTCATAAAGGATGCAAAGGCAGTGGTTTCCTTTTGCCTGAAGTATCCGGAAGGTTCCCTTGACTTCTCCAAGGAAGACTTCTTCGTCATTCTTTCTTCCTACGCTTCGGTGAGGGAGAGCATGCTTAAGAGACTCAATGAAATTGCCTTAGCCCTTTCCAGGGAACTGGAGAAAAAAGGTTACAAGGCCACACCCCTGGAAGCCAACCTGCCTGTGGATGAGAGAAGATGGGTGAGTTGCCTGCTTTCGCACAGGTACTTAGCCCAAATTTCGGGCCTAGGGGATATAGGGGTCAACAACCTCCTTATCACACCCGAATGGGGGCCGAGGGTAGAGCTCGGGAGCGTGATCACGAATGCTCCTTTGAAACCCGATGGTCCGAGGCTGGCTGGTAGGATTTACGAAGAAACCTGCAAAACCTGCTTCAAATGTGTGGAAGCCTGTCCCACCCAAGCCCTTACCCGAGAAAAGGTGCCTCCCTACAACTTCGAGCTCAATAGGTGTCTTTGGGCCACCCAAGGTTGGCTGATGCTCTCCAAGATAGAGATCCCACCAGAGGAGTGGATAACCGCTAGACCCACTTCTATGGTCATGGTTCCCAAATATACTGCCAAATATCCCTTCATCAAGGTCTACCAAGAGTGGCAGAAGAGGAAAATGGACTTCCCATGCTGTATCGAATGCATGCTGGCTTGTCCCGTGGGAAAGAAGTGAGGTGGGAAATTGCTGGAATGTACAGCCTGTGGCTGGAAGGGGCGTGAAGAGGAGACGGTCATGGTGTATGTGTGCCCAGACTGCGGCACCGGACACTTGAAGCTCTTCCGCATCCTCAAGAGAAGGGATGGAAAGTTACAATGTCCCAAATGTACTTGGATAGGACTTCCGGAAGAAGCCGTTAAAGAGCCGGAATGTCCGAAGTGTGGGAATCCCTACCTGAAAGAACTACCTGTGGTTACCTAACCTTAAGCTACTTACAGGGCCTTGGCTACTAATTCTGTGAGGTCGTAGACTTGTAAAGGTATGTTGGAAGCCTCTACCGCATCGCTCAGATTTCTTCTACAGAAGGGACAAGTGGAGACAATGGCTTGGGCACCTGTTTCTTGGGCCTCCTTCAATCTTTCCGTAGCAGTCCAGATGGCCCACTCCGGGTATGCTGACTTAACGCCTCCCCCCGCCCCGCAACACCATGAAAGTTCACGGTTTCTGAGCATTTCAGTGAATTTTATGCCAGGTAAAGACTTCAGAACGTTTCTCGGGGGTTCAAAAACTTTCTCCTTTTCTAGCTCCGATAGGTAGATGGATACGTGCCTACCGGAGTGGCAGGGATCGTGGTAAGTTACATGGAGGTTGATGGGGTTGGAGAAACGAAGCTTCCCTTCTCTCAGGAGTAGATCCAAGAATTCTGCCGTGGTCAGGATTTCAAAATCCGGTTGTAATCCGAACATCTTGGGATAATCGAGCTTCAAGGTCTTGTAACATCCTCCGCAGGAGGTGATGACCCTTTTCGCCCCTGCATCCTTCAGGACATCCATGTTGTGCTTAGCCACCTCTTCAGCCAACTTCCTCTGTCCTGTGCGCAGCAGGGGAGAGCCACAGCACCATTCATCCTCTCCCAAGAGACCGAATTCTATTCCCAGTTTCTTGAAAATCTCTACCGTGGATCGGGCAATCATTTGCTGACGGTACGAGGCGGTACATCCTACAAAGTAGATGGTCTCGGCCTTTCTGGGATATTTACTCCCGTTGGCCCAGACTGCCCGATTTTGGGAGGGTTCATGATAAGGATTGTGGTTGACCCTCACGCTTTCCCCGTATTTAACATGAGCCGGGAGGGGACCCCATCCTATCTCCGCCAAGTAGGCCCTGAGATCCTCCATGATCTTCACGGTGTCTTCGGCTTTGTATCCTAGCCCTGAGTGCTCTTTACAATTGACCGAGCAAGAACCACACAGAGTACACCCGTAAACGACGTTCAAGAAAGCTTGAGTGGGTACAGTGATGATGTCCTCGTTCAGTCCCCTCACGAGCTCCATCTTTCCATAGGAGTAGAAAGCTTCGTGACCGAAGTAGGTTCCGCTGGGACAGTTGTTCACCACTCTTCCCAGTTTGTGGTAATCCCCCACAGCGCATGCCCTACAGTGAGCACAGAGGTAACTTAACTTGTGCCACTTCTTTATCGTCTCAGTTTTCGGAGGCACAAAAATCTACGGCTTGTTTTCTTTATAAGTATTTCGCTTTATGTGTTTGGAAGTAATCACAAAAAGGAAAAATTTTCTTCTTTTTTATGACAAAGAGGAAGAATATCCGATAAGTTTATAAACATTCGAGGTGAAGAAAGAGGATGCCCCTTACGGAACAGGAGCTGATCCAAGAAATAGAGCGGAGGGCCATAGACAACAAAGAAAAAGCTTCTCTGGTGCGTGAAGGGAAGCTTTCAGGTGATACCGTAATCTATGTTGCCTTTTCACCCTATCTCCCGTGTCTCATAAGGACGGGAGCTGCAGAAGCAAGAACCCTTTTCGGAATGAAGGCTGAAATGGCCTGTCATGTATTGAATGAAGCCAACGAAGTCGTTTTCTCTTATTTGATAAGATTCGATGAGGGTTATGTCACGGATTATAGGAGATTGGATCTCAACCTCACCCATCCCGTTGCGGGTACTCCTTTGCGGGACGCGTTTAAGGGTAAAAGCGTTTATTGGAAAAATCCCACAGGATTAATATTTGCCAGTGAGATCGTGGATCCCACCCGGAAAGACAAAAGTTATAAACTCTTCACCGGAGTAGGCTACCTGAAGGATTTCGAGGAGGGAATGGCTATACCGGACGAAAACTTGGATGCGAAATGTACCCTCAACTACGATCTGCTTGAGATAAGGAAAAGGGCAGCCATCTATCCGATGCCTGCCACCATGAGGGGTTTCCTCCTCATGGGAAGGACAGATTTCACGGACTGGTTGAGGGAGATCTTGGGAGGGGAGGACCTTCTTCCCCTCATTCCCACACTAAAAGAGAGGATGGGGAGGTAGCATGGAAGCGGGAGTCCAGAAGGACAGGATTTTGGCCCTCCTCCAAGACATCGTGGGACCCGAGCATGCTTCTGCCGATCCAGCCCTTCTCATTCCTTATTCCAGGGATCAGCACTGGCCCATCGCGGGTATGCACATGCCCGATTACGTGGTCAGACCGAAGACCGTGGAAGAAGTTCAGAAGATCCTTCGCCTCGCCAACAGGTATAGAATACCCGTAATCCCCGTAAGCAGCAACACCAATGTTAGGGGTCTCACCATCCCCCACCATGGTGGTATCATCCTGGATTTGAAGAGAATGGACTATTTGGAAATAGATCCGAAGAACAGGGCGGCCATCATAGGTCCGGGTGTTAGCTGTGCCAAACTGGCTGATGAAGCGGAGAAGTATGGATTGAGACCAGTCATCCCGGGAGCACCTTCCACGGTTAACATGCTCTCCAACTGTTTGTTGAGGGGAGTGTCCAACATAGGTCCGAGGTACGGTCATACTGGGGAGCAGGTGCTGGGGATGGAGATAGTTCTGCCCACGGGTGAGATCCTTTACACTGGGGCCATGGCTTTCCCCAACATCGGTCCATACTTCAGGTATTTCGGTCCTGATCTGGCGGGTCTCTTCCAGGGTCAGCCAGGGATTATGGGAGTAGTGACCAAAATGGCGGTAAAGCTCTACCCCTTACCCGAACGTCAGGAGATGTTCATGTGTGGGTTTAGCCAGAGGGAAGGTGAGCCCGAGGAAGGACCCCTGCGCAGGGCAATGGCTTTCATGCACGACCTCATGCTTCACGACCCTCCCGTCATAACCTTTGGCGTGATCCTCCACTGGGTAGCGGCAGCGATTACCCTCGTGGAAAGAAGGGAAGACATAGAGGCTTTCAAGGGGACCCTAGGTGACTGGGTGGTGTTGGGTTCCATTGAAGGTTCTAGAGAATTCGTGAAATATGCAAGATCGGTGGTAGAGAAAGAAATCAAGAAACACTGGGACAACATAGACGAGGGAAGGGAAGTGGTTCTCATGTCCAAAATGCTCAGGGACGAATTGAAGGCGGCAAGGAGAATCTTTAGATGGTTTAGATTGGGGAACTACTATGCCCTGGCCTGGTGGGGCCCGCTGGACAGGTTCGACAAGTACTTCTTCGAGGCCCTCAAGATATGGAAGGGTCTGGGGATTACGGAGGAGCTCTCCATCGTGGGAATTCCAGCCTATCCCTACGTGGGCCAGCTGACCTATTATGAGTTCGACAGTTTCTGGGATTCCACCGATGAGAGGAACACGGAGAAGATCAAGAAATTCACGGAGATAATGTATCAGAAACTCATCGATTTGGGAATCTATTGCTGGTTCAGACCCTACCCGGGGGTCTTCGAGAGTACCATTCCCAGGCTCAAGGGATGTATGGGTGAACTTTGGTGGAAGATCAAGAAGCTTCTGGACCCCAACAACATCATGAATCCAGGAAAGGTTTTCCCCGAGTAGGTTGGTGTTGGAAGGATGGAACCAGATAAGCTCATGACGGCCAAAGAGGCCGTCAAGAAGTTCGTGAGGGATGGATGTAGCCTTACCCTAGCGAACTTCGCCACTTCCGAGCCCTTTGCCCTTGTCCATGAGGTGATAAGGCAGAAGAAAAGGAACCTATACCTCATCAAATCTTCCGGTTTCATGGCTTCCGACCAGCTCTTGGCGGCCGGTTGCGTGAAGAGGATTTTAACCTCCTGGCATCTGCGCATGTCTCCAACTTCTTACTATTCCCCCATCGACAAGATGCTGAAGGAGAAGAAAGTGGAGGTGGAAGATTATACCAACTGGACGGTTGCTGCTAGGCTTTTGGCAGGGGCTTGGGGTCTACCCTTTTTCCCCGTGAAGGCAAATTCCCTCCTCCAAAGTGACATCTCCAGGATTAGGAGTTTCGAGGGGGAAAACAAGATGAAGGTGGTCGAGAACCCCTTCAACCCAAAGGAAAAGGTGGTCCTGGTCCCACCCCTCAACCCGGATGTGGCTTTGATCCATGCCCAGCGTGCTGATAAGAACGGAAACGTGCAACTTTGGGGGCCTTTGGGTGACACGGTATATGCGGCCCTGGCGAGCAAGGTGATCATCGCCAGCGTGGAGGAGATAGTGGATGAGGAGAACATAAGGAGGTCTCCCTTCCTTACCGTTCTTCCGGAGTTCAGGGTTAATGCCCTAGTCCATGAAGAGTGGGGGGCCCATCCCATGGAGTGCCTTGGATACTACGACATGGATGAGCCCTTCCTCCTCATCTGGTATGCCCTCCTCACCAGGAAGATGATGGAGAGCTTCATGGATGAGTGGATTTTCGGGGTGGAGAATCGAAAGGAGTACATAGAGCATTACATCGAAAGGTTCGGAATAGAAAAACTCAACAGTCTGAGGGCAAAGAAATATCTCTCAGACACCGTGAACCTTGGTTCTACTTTCGAAGGGGATATGGAGAGGTGGGGTATAGACTGGAGCTTCTTTGAACAGCCCATTTCGGAAATGGTGGAGTGGGAGGTATAGGTTTGAAGATCAGGATTACCCCTTTGGAAATGCTCGCTTATTCCCTGGCCCGCGAGCTCAGGGATGGGGAAATAGCTTTTGTGGGGCAAGGTCATCCCATCGTGGCCGCTTGCTTGGCGAAGAAATTCTTCGCTCCCCGCTTGAAGATCCTAATGGAGGGGGGAATCTACGGTTCCGAGCCCTACCGTCCTCCCTGGCATATAGCGGACCTGACCGCCACCAAGGGATGCTTGATGCTCACGGACTTCGCAGGGGTTTTCCTTTCCATTCTTAGCAGGGGATTTGTGGATGTGGGAATCATTGGATGCTCGCAAATAGACAAGTATGGCAACATCAACACCACCGTCGTGGGGGATTACTTCAATCCCGTCTTGAGGCTGCCTGGAAGTGGTGGAGGACATGAGGTGGGAAGCTTCTCCAAGAGACTCCTCATCACCATGGCGGGGGGAAGGTTCGTGGAAAAGTTGGATTACGTGACTACCCCTGGCTGGCTGGATGGAGGGGATTCTAGGGAGAAAGCTGGGTTGCCCGGCGGCCCGGCAGCCCTCATAACCAAGAAGGGTATCTTCAGGTTCCATCCAGAGACAAAGGAGATGTATTTGGATGCGAGGTATCCGTGGGTTTCGGTGGAGGAGATAAAGAGGGAAGTGCCCTGGGATCTCAAGCTGGCCGAGGACGGGGTGAAAGTGGCTCCCCTTCCCTCTCCGGAGGAGCTCAAGTTCATCAGAGAATTTTCCCCCCTCACCGCTCTGAGGAGGGATTACTACATCATGGAAAAGATTACGGAGAAGCACTGGATGCTCGAGCCTTCGGACGAACCCCTCATCACGAGGATAGTGGAAATAAGGGACGAAGAGAGGGAGGCCATAAAGAAAAGGATTGCGATGAAAAGGGAGGCAAGGGGGAGCTTTTTCAAGAAGGAAATAGGGAAGTGGATGGGGGGTTCAGCGAAGGGGTAAAAATTCTTCCAATCCCAGCTCCCTTATCTTCTCCTCTCGGGGTATCCCGTTTTCGTCCCATCCCACCATCCGATAATAGGTGTCGAGCATCTCCTCGAAGGTCTTCCGATCCAGCACCTGTCCTTGGGAAAAACCGTCGGGGAGGGGTTCGGTAAAGAACCTCTCGGGCAGGGTGTCATCCTTTCGGCTTATTCCCTCCCTCACGTTGAACATTCGCTGGAGGGTCCAGATCCTTTCTCCAATTCGATCCACCTCCCCTTCGTCCATTTCCCAACCCGTGACGGCGGAGAGGGAAGAGGCCAGGAGGGAAGGGGTGAAGACTATTCCGGCGAAGAACTTGCAAAGCACGGCCGCTTCTATCACCGTATATCTGCGTTCCAGGGCTATCTCGGCCTTCACCTTTTCCAAGTCGAGCACTTGAGGATCCAGGGGGGAATCCAGCGGATACATCCAAGTCATGGTTCCTATGTCGAGGTAGAGCATGCCGGTGGTGATATGGCATCCTCCCCTGTTGCCTAGGGCATAGGTGAGGGCCATTCCCTTCATCCCCCTCGGTTCGTAGCCGGCATACTCCAGCCCCTTAGTTTGCATAGCGTATTTTTCCGTTCCCCTTCCCAACCTTTTGGCGGCCAGCCTTGTGCCCTCCGCCAGCAGATCTCCTATCCCCCTCCTCTCCCCTATCCTCTTCACCAGTTCCACTATCGTTTCCTTGTTTCCCCAGGTGAGGTCCAGGCCATCCGCTTCCTCTTTCTTTAGGAGCCCCTTTTCGTAGCATTCCATGGCGAAGGAGATGGCTCTTCCACAGCTTATCCCATCCATTCCGTATTCGTTGACGAGTTGGTGGCAGATGGAAACGATTTCCAGGTCAGAGTTCCCGCATCCGGCTCCGAAGGTGTTCACGTGTTCGTACTCAGGACCCCAAACCACCATTCCTTGATAGGGACCGGATTTCACGACCGAAACCCTACCACAGGCTATTGGGCATCCAAAGCATCCCGCTTTTTTCACCAACAAAGTCTTGGAGAGGGTGGGTCCAGAAAGTTTCTCCCATTCCTCAAACCATCCGCTTTGGAAGTTCCTAGTGGGGAAGGCAGCAATACCGCTCGTGAAGGAGGTCATGGCGTTCGTGCCGTAGAGGTGGAGGGAGCGGACGAAGGGTTCGGATTTCCACACCTCGTACATCCTTTTGACCAGCTCGGAAACCCTTTCCGGATCCGCTACCTTCACCCCCCCATGTCCCCTCACCGCTATCGCTTTGAGTTTCTTTGAACCCATCACCGCCCCTGCCCCGCACCTCCCGGCCGCCCTTCCCTCATCGTTGATAATGGAGGCAAACCTTACGAGCCTTTCACCTGCAGGCCCTATGCAAGCAATCCTCACCTCTTCGTCTCCCAGTTCCTTCCTTATCCTCCGCTGTGTTTCGCTCGTGGTGGCCCCCCAAAGATGTTGGGCCTTTCTCAGTTCGACGAAGTCGTCATCGATCCAGAGGTAGACGGGAGAGGAAGAAGCCCCTTCTACGATGAGGAGATCGTATCCTGCGAACTTCAATTCTGGACCCCAGTGTCCGGCTGAGCTGGACCATCCCAAGATGGAGGTGAGGGGTGATTTGAAAACCACCACGTATCTTCCCGTGGGGATCCTGGTGCCGGTAAGTGGACCGGTGCAGAAAAAGAGTTTGTTCGATTCACCCAAAGGATCCGTTCCGGCTGGTACCTCCTTGAAGAGGAGATAACTTCCCAATCCTACTCCACCCAGAAACTTCCTGGCCAATTCGGGGGAAAGGTTCTCCTTTTCAATTCTACCGGTGGAGAGGTTTACCCTCAATATTTTGCCCTTGTATCCTCCCTTCATCCCTTCACCTCTTTCAGTATTCCGCTCGAAGAGATGAGCCCGGCCAGCAGCTTCTGTGCGGCTGAGAACCTGTTTTTAATGCTTGCGAGCTCGGAAGTCACCAGTTCCAGGGCGTTGGTTGGACAGGCCTTAACGCATTCCGGATCCCCATTGCAGAGATCACAGATCCTGACCACGTTCGTTTCTTCGTCCAGTACGATGGCTCCAAAGGGGCAAACGTTCAGACACCAGCTGCATCCTATGCATTTCTTGGGATCCACCCTTATCCTGTGTTTTTCGTCCACCTCCAGAGCGCTTTCAGGACAGGAGCTGACACACGGGGGTCGATCGCAGAATTGACAGTTGATGGGAAGAAAGAAATAGGGTGGGACAAAAGTTACCCTTATCAACGACTTCTTGGGATTGCATTCCTTCGTTTTGACTTCCGCGCAGACCACTTCACAAGTTCTGCAACCAGTACACTTGTCCAGATCAACCTTTAGATACTGGCGCATTCCTCCCTTTCCTACTTCAGGGTTAAAAAAACCTACCCTTCGAGCTCGGAGAGGAATTCCGCACCTGGAATTTCCCTGAAGGCCCTTATCACCTCTTCCGGGCTTCCCTCCTTCACCAATCTTCCGTTCAGGAGGAGAAGGGCCCTATGGGAAACCTCGCGGACGAAATCAAGATGGTGACTCACCACGATCATGGTGAGGCCCAACTCCTTGTTGAGGAGCTTCAAAACGTTGGTTATTCCGCGGAGGGTGAGGGGATCCAAGTCACCGAAGGGTTCATCCAGGAAGAGGATGCGGGGACGGAAGAGGAGTTCCAGGGCAATGGCCAGTCTTATCCTTTCCCCCCAGGAAAGCTCGAAGGTTTTCCTTTCCACCGCCTCTTCGGGCAGGCGACAGAGCCTTAGCGTGGGTTTTATTATCTTGGAAACGGCCTGCCAGGGAGCCACGGGGAAGAGTTCCTTCACGAGGTTCATGTCCAGTCCCAGCTCCCTCAGCCTGGCTTCCGCTTCCCTTTCCGGATAATCGGTGAGCCTGTAGAGGGCATCCGCCACTTCCTCTTTTAGGCCCAATTCCTTGGCCCTCAGTTTGGCGTGGGCGAGGGCCCTTTCCCCTTTCACCCCCACCCTAGCCATAGCAAGTTCCTTCACGGTCGCATGGTAGGGGAGGTCGAGTTCTTGGTGGATCCTCCCTATCCTTCTCCTGACCTCCATAGCACGATAGCTGAGTTTTGTGATGTCTACCGTTTTCCCTTCCATCCTATAGATTACCTCCCCCTCGTCGGGGAGTTCCAAACCCGAAAGCAATCGAAGGAGCACGGTTTTTCCCACCCCGGAAGGTCCAACGATGGATAGGATTTCCCCTTCCCTGACCGAGAAACTCACACCCTGGAGCTCGAAGGTTTCCCTCAGAACCTCCGCATAGTACTTCTTACGCAAGTTCCTGACATGGAGGAGGATCCTGCGCTTGGGTTTCGAGAGGGGGAGGGGGGGCTCCAGTCCGGAGAGGAAATGCGAAATGACCTCCTTGGGAGCACCTATCTCCACCACCCTTTTCTCCAACCACATCACCCTGTCGGAGAGCGCTAGCAGAAGGGAGGGGAGATGGGAGGCCACCAGCACGGAGACCCCCCACTCCTCTCTGACCCTCTTTATCTCATCCACCGCCTGCCTTTTGGTGGCAGGACAAGTCATGGTCACAGGTTCGTCGAGTAAGAGGAGGGGGGATCTCCCTGCTAGGGGCAGCTGCCTGGCGAGCACCAACCTTTGCTTCTCCCCACCGCTCAGGGTGAAGGCAGGGTGGTTGGCTTTGTGCGCTAGCCCCATTCTCTCGAGGATCTTCCTTCCCCTTTCCCTAAGCTCTTGAAACTCCGGAGAATCCTCGGGTGGAAGGGGTGCGGTTTCATCCCCCGTTTCCAAGGCGTTGAGCCTCCTCATCACATTTTCCAGCACGGTTCCCTCCCAGAGACCGAAGGAGCGCTGGAGATGAAGACCGGTGAGCTCGCCCAGTTTTCTAACCATCTCCGGAGGGGAAGAGGGAGTGATGGTTATTCCACCTATCCTTATTTCCCCCCGCTCGAAGGGGAGAGAGCCCCTCAGGATCCTGATGAGGGTGCTCTTTCCTCCCCCACTCCTTCCTATGACACCCAGGATTTCTCCCCTCTTCAGTTCGAAGGAAACGTTTTCCAGCGCTTCTACCTTCCCTCCCCCTTCGAGCTGGTAGGTTTTGTAGAGCCCTTTGACGTTCAGGAGGATCTCGTCAGTTTCCATCCTCCCTATTAAAGCCTCGATGAAACTAAAAGGAAGCCTCCCCCATTCTCTCGATGTGAGGAAGGTCACGGTGGCTTCTCCAGAAGTCTATTCTTACGGTGCCATGCTCATAGGAGGGATCCTCAGGGAAAGGGGTTATGGGGTCAAGGTGGTGAGGGGTTGGGAGGGACTGGAGGGAGAGGTAGTGGGACTCAGTCTCACCTCCCTCTCCCATCTCAGGGAAGCCGCTCGATTAGTCCCTGCCCTGAAGAAGGGTGGAAAAAAGGTGGTGATAGGGGGACCCATCACCCAGGTACCAGAGCTGGTCTTGAGGTCCCTTCCCGAGGTGGATGCGGTGGTGGTGGGGGAAGGCGAAGAGACGGCTCCTGAGGTTTTCGGGGTCCTCTTGGAAAGGGGAGAGCTGGAAGGGGTGGAGGGGGTGGCTTTTCTCAGAGAAGGTGAAGAGGTCAAGACCCCTCCCCGCCGACCTCCAGACCTCTCCGGAAGACCCCTACCGGAAATACCTTCCGATGTTTGGAAGCAGGACATACGTGGAGCCCAAGTTTACCTCGAAACTCACAGGGGTTGTCTGGGGGGATGTGGTTTTTGCCAAGTCCCCTGCTTCTTCGGTCGCAGGGTAAGGTCCAGGCCGCCGGAAGAGATAGAGAAGGAAGTGAAAGCCTTCATGGAAAAGGGAGTACGGAGGATTTCCTTTTTCGGTGGTACTTCTACCCATTACGGCAGAGATGGGGAAGGGGACTTTATAGATCTCCTGGAAAGGGTGAGCAAGCTCTTGGGTCCGAAGAACGTTTCCGTTCCAGACCTCAGGGTGGATGAGGTAGACCGGGAGGTGTTGGAAGCCCTGAAGAGGTACACGATAGGTTTTCTGATCTTTGGAATAGAGTCGGGGAGTACGAGGATGCTCAGGAAGATGAGGAAGGGAATTACGGTAGAGCAAATCTGGGAAGGTGTGGAGAAGGCTAGGGAGGTGGGGCTGGAGGTGGGTGGGGCTTTCATCGTGGGTTATCCCGGTGAGACAGAGGAGGACTACTTGGAGACGAAAGAGATGGTGGAAGAACTCATGCTCGACGAGTATACCATCAGCTTAGCTGACCCCCTTCCCGGAACTCCCCTTGCGGAGGAAGTGTGCAGGCTTCCGGAGGAGGAAAATCCCGTTTTCCAGAAGGAGGAGGGAAAGTGGGGGAGGTTGGGTTTGACGGTGGCGGAGGCTAGGGCCCTGGATCTCATGCTCACCGCCTCCTGCGCCCGTTCGAGACCCATCCTCCTCACCGATGGGTTCTATCACAGGTTGGTGGAAGAAGTGAAGAAGCAGGGGGAGGAGGTAAGGGCCAACACTAGGGATCTCAAAAGGCTCCTGGGATTTTCGGGAACCGTTTTTAGGGAAAAAAGTAGAGGAAAATGATGGTCAGGATTTTTGTGAATGGGGAGGAAAAGGAAGTTTCCCCCCATCTTTCGGTTCTGAAGGCCTTGGAGAGTTTGGGTGCACCTTACAGAGAGGATTGCAAGATCTTGGTCATGAGGAGGCTGGAGGAGAGGGAGGAAACGAGGGAATATGAGCTCGAGACCACGAGGGGGATAATTACGGTTGGAGTAGAGGAAGGGATCCTTCCCTGGTGGAAGGAAAATTTCCGTTCTTTCTCTGAGGGAGGGATGTGGTGGGAGACTAGACAAGTGGCGGTTTTTGGGCCCTTCGACCTCAGGGGCAAGGGGCTGAAACCCAGCAGGATGAAAAGGAGGTTCGAAGAAGGGGAGATCTTTCTGGGTTTTGGAGGCTTTGATCCCTCCCAAGCTTTCCTGGGATTCAGCAGGGAGGTCCATGAAGGGGTTTACGGAGTGCCCCAGGAGGCACCTCTCTTGGGTAGGGTGGTGAGGGGAGGACATCTGCTCGAAAGGCTGGGACGTGGAGACCGTTTGCTGGGAATCCGTCCGAGGCTCAAGGAAAAGTGGGAACAGGTCAAGGGTAATCCAGCCAGGATAGGGGTAGAAGAGGGGATGGAGATCTTCACCTTCCTGCGTGTAGTCCTCTTCCCCCAAGCGAAGGTCTGTGCCGAGCACCTCCTCGGTCTCACCAGGGAAGGGGTTTGGAGGATAAGTCAGATGGGATCGGCTTTCCTTTCGATGGACGGAATCCCCGTTGAAAACCTTCCCAGGGAGAACACCACCATGAGGTTCAGGGGAACGGTTACCGTGAGGAACGCAGGGAGGAGGACGGGATCCATCTATCTTTATCGCAAGGATGCGCCTCCCTCCCTCCACCACAGCGTGGTGGGCAGGGTGGAGATGGGGGTGGAGATGTTGGATTACACGCTGAAGGGTGAGAGGCTGCTCATCAAAACGGTTCCGAAGAGGATGGTGGTGGTGGGAATGACGCAAGGGGAGGCCTCCCGTTTTCTGCAGGAGGAGGGGATAAGGCATGTGAGGGTGGGTGACGAGAGGGATGAAGCCGTGATCATAGAGCAGAGACCGGAGCTCACGCTGGAGGTCAGGGAGGAGGGAATGGTAGCGACTCTCGGAGTGGATCCCAGCGCCGTCATAAAGGTGAGGCTTTGGGAGGATAGGGCACCCAAGAGCGTGGCCCATTTCAGGGCCGTGGCCGAAATGGTGACATCCAGCGTGGGGAAGCTGAGCGTAGTGGCCCTCACGGACGAGATCCTTCTCCTCTCGAGCGTGAGGGGTAAGACTTTCAAATCCCTTCCTGCGGAAAACGTGCCAGAGGAAGAGGTGAAGGAGGGAGCGCTGGGCGTGACCAACTCTTTCCGCAGGCTTACGGGTTTGCTGGGGGTCAGGCTGAAGTCCAGCAAGACCTTTGGACCCACCGGTGAGGCTTTAGAAGCCACCAACCTGATAGGAGAGGTGGTTGAGGGTCTGGAGGGTCTAAAAAACAGAGAAGTGGGTGATGTGATATACGTGATGGAAGAAAGGTGAAGAGGTTGGGACGCATCCTGGTGATTTCCCCCACCTCAGGGCTTACTCCAGAGGTTCTATGCAGGTATTTGATGGAGAAGGGGGTTAGGGCCAAGATGAAGGAAACATGTTTTGGTCTGGTGTTGGAGGGTGAGGAGGAAGTGCTGGAAGAGGCCCTGAAGAGTGCGAGGGAGCTGGATAGGTATGGGATCTTCTCCAAGATAAGGGGTTATCCTCCCGGAGACCCCAGGATATGCAGGGCCTCCAGGGGAGGGAGCCCCAGGATGGGCTTTTCTTTCTTGGATTACGAGGTGGAAAAACTTCCCCTCATAGAGGAGGCCCTGAGGGAACTCGAGGAGGGGAAGCTGGAGGTAAGGGAGAAGGAAAAGAGGAAAAAGCTCCCCCTGAAGGAACTCAGGGAAGTGATGGTGGAGGAATTTCCGTGAAAATCTTCATCTTTCCACCCAACAGTCTCATCCTCTCCGACTTGGTGGAGAGATTCGGTCACACCCCCCTCTCGCTCGGGAGGGAAATAGGAGAAAGGGTGAGGGATCCTGGGTTGGATAATCCTCCCCTCAACCTCACGGAGGAGGATCTGGTGAGGGGACTGAGGTACGTATCCATAGAGGCCCCCTCGGGGGTTAGGGGGAGGATGGGGGTTCTGGGTCCTCTCGTGGAGCAGGCGGAGGCAGCAGTGGTGGTGAAGAATCCGGATTATGCCTTTGGCTGTTCTGGCTGCGCCAGGGCCAGTCTCCAAGTCCTTTACATGCTGAAGAGGAGGGGGATTCCCATGCTGGAAGTGGAGTACCCTTCAACGAAGGAAGAAGCCAGGGAGATGGTGAGAAAGATCGCGGAGTTCTTGAGGGGGCTGAAGGGATGACGAGGATAGCACAGCTCTCCTGTGGTACAGAGTGGAGCGGTGTTCAGGCCATGCTGGAAAGGGCGGCAAGGATGGTGGGCGCGGAGCTCTTTTTCCCCGAGGTCGACCTCGAGGGCATCGATAGGGCAGTGGAGGAAATGGGATTGGAGGTACAGAGCCCCAACCTCAAACTCATGATAGCCAGGGCCAAGGCGTTGGCCGACGGTGTTCCGGCCGATGCTGCCCTCATCCTCACCTGCTTCAGGTGTGCGGAGGGTGTGCTCGTCAAGCACGCGGTGAGGAGGTACCTGCAGGAACGCACGAACCTTCCGTTGGTGATGTATTCCTTCACCGAGAAGCCCAAGCTTGGGGAACTCCTCATCAGGATGGAGGCCCTTGTTACCTTGGCCGAAAAGAAGACCCTCCTGGCCAGGGAAAAGCAGGAGGGGCTCACCCTCGGGATAGACTCCGGTTCCTCCACCACTAAGGCCGTGGTGATGAGGGACAACGAAGTGATAGGCACGGGTTGGACGCCCACCACGGAGGTGGTGGAAGCGGCCGAGAGGGTGAAAAGGGAGGCGCTTTCGCAGGCCGGGGTAAAGGAGGAGGAGATAGAAGCGGTTGGGGTCACGGGATATGGGAGGTTTCTCCTCGGAGAGGTCCTTAAGGCGGATCTGGTGCAGGAAGAGCTTACGGTGGTTTCGAAGGGTACGGCCTTCCTATCGGGGGTCCAGAGGGGGGAAGCCACGGTGATAGACATAGGAGGGTTGGACAACAAGGTGATGACCCTCCTCAACGGCATTCCCGATAGCTTCACGATGGGAGGGGTATGTGCGGGTTCTTCCGGGAGGTTCCTGGAATTAGCCGCTGCGAGACTGGGAGTGGACGTTCCCACTTTGGGCAAGCTGGCCCTGAAGGGTGATCCCGAAAAGGTAAGGATGGACAGCTACTGTGCCATCTTCGGGATCCAAGATCTGGTGGCGGGACTGGCGGGCGGGAACAGCAGAGAGGACATAGCCGCAGCGGCCTGCAGGAGCGTGGCTAGGCAGGTCTTCGAGACGCAACTCCAGGAGATAGACCTCAGGTTGCCCGTGATAGAGGTGGGTGGAACGGCCCTGGTGGATGGTTTGGTGAAGGAGATGAGAGAAATCCTGAGGGTGGACATAAGGGTTCCTCCCCTTCCGCAGTTCGGGGGTGCGGTGGGTGCAGCCCTCTTGGCTTCTGGGGTGAGGGAGTGAGCGAGAAGGTTTTCGTCGAATCCCTGGATCCCTCCTACCAGTACGGTTACGGGGTTCTCATGCTCAAGGTGATAGCGGAGCACGCCCTTTCGGAGCTTTCCCTTGGAGGGGCGCTGGAGGAGCTGAGGATCCTGGTGGACATGAGAAAACCCCTCGTAGCCGTCAGGGCCCTTCTAGGTCCCCCCCTTCCCCCCATAAGGGTAATGGACTGTGCCAGGGTGCAGGAAGCCGCGGACGGAATCCATGTGGTGCTTCTGGATGAGGGGCAGGCCCCTTTCCTGGCCAAGCTCCTGAGGGAAAAGTTTGGGGGATCGCTGGAGCAGCTGGATAGATGGGAAGTGGTGGTACCGGCTGGAGCGATGCCGGCGAAGGAGCTCGAGAGGTTGGTGGTCTCCCATCCGCAGGAGAGGATGAGGGAGAGGATCATGGATGCCCTGGAGAGGGTGATACCCGTGGGCTTCAGAGTACGCTATGCGGAGAGGGAAGGGAACTCCCTCCTCATCTTGGCTTCTGAAAATCCCATTCCCGATGGATGGGTCGAGGAGGTGAAGGAGGCCCTGAGAAAGCCACCCTCCCCCATTCCCCCGGAGAAAATGGAGGGGATAAGGAGAAAGGTAGAGGCGGCCGAAATCCTTCCCAAGTTCAAGGATGGGGCCATGCCCTGGAGGTTGTAGAGTTGCCCGGCTTTCTTTTTGAGGGTGGAGGTTACAGGCATCAGGAGCTCCTGGAGCTGGTGGAGGACTTGGGGGGCTCCGTCTTACAGACCAGGACGATAGGAACGGAGGTCACCATCACCTTCTTCGTTCCCCACGAGGATGTGGGGGTGGTGGAGGATTTGGTGAGGGACCTGCAGGGGAAGCTGAAAAAGCTTCCCCTGATAGGTTCTGAGATCGCGGTGGTTTCCCCCACCATCACCCGCCACCACCTTCCCCATCCCCTCTGCGATGTGGCGGAGTACCTGCGCAGGGAGGGTGCCAAGACCAACATGATAGGACTGGCCAGAGGACCGGGACAGAGGACATGTCAGCTGGGTGTGGAGGAGAAGAAACTGATAGAGGAACACGATGCGGCGGTCTTCGTGCTGGGGAATTTCGAGCACTGCTTGAAGGAATACAAGTGGAAGCTCTTCAAGGATCTTTCCGTTCCCGTGATCGTCACGGGTGGTCCGGAGCTTCCCTCCCTTCCCTACGCCTTCTCCTACATTTCAGGAATGGGAAGGCTTCCGTACAGGACTAGGACCTTCACGGAGATAGGGAAACTGGACGAGGTGGCAAGGGCGGTGGAGAAAGCGCTTGAGGAAAGGAGAAAAAAAATTTCGTTGGATCCTCCCCTTCTCTCACCCCTGGTTTTGAAGGGAGAGATAGAGAACAGGCTGGAGGAGATCAGGAAATGCGGAGCCCCCCTCCCCGTCACCCCGAGGCTAAAGGGGGTGAGGGTCAAGCTTCCCTACTCCAGGTTCGCGGGAGTGTTGAGGGAGATGGAGGTGGCGGGCTATAGGCTGGGAGAGATAGCCGAAATCCGTCGCTCTTTGATGAGAGATTATATCCTGGTGGACCTCCTCCCACTTTCGAGATTGGAGCTCTCTCCGAAAGGAGTCAGGGCTATAAGCGGAGGGATGGAAGTTTAAGAGGTGGAGGCCCAGAAGCCAGAGGTTGAGATTTTCCCCTACAGACTGCCCAGCGATGAGACCGTTTCCAAATTCCTCAACGGACTGAGGGAAATAAAGGGAGTCTTGAGGGTGATGATGCATGGTCCCTCCGTTTACTACCGGAGGTACATAGAAGTTGGGGGGAAGAAGATCATCCTCCGCATCCAGGTGGGGAAGTTCTGGGTGGAAATGGAGAGTTTGGAGGAGCTGGAGGCCATCAGGGAGCTTTGCAAGCGGGTCTTCCCCTACGGATTCGAGCTCAAAGTGGGGAGGTTCACCATGGAAAAGGAACCCCTGAGCGGGAGGAGATTGGTGCTCAGAATGGACACTTGTTTTTTGGAGGGAGGAGAGGAGTGAGACTGGGAAGGAAGTGCAGGGTGGTGGACTGCAGGGAGACGGCTGGTTTGGGACTGGGAGGGGGTCTGGCCCAAAGGGGGACGCTCGCGGAGGCCGCTGAACCGGACATCATCGTTCTCTCGATGGGCCCCAGTCCTAGGCACATCACCAAGCCCGTGTGTGAGATCACCTATGGTTTGAGGGAGGCAGGCTTCAACGTCAGCGTGCTCGTGCTCAAGATGGGAATAGGTCCTCCAGAAGAACTCATGGATCAAGTGGTGGGTGCTGCCTATTCCAACCTCTTTCCAGAGGAGGAGGAACAGATACGCAGGCACAAGCTGGCCCTCATCCATGTGGGAAACGTTCCGAGGCACTTCATACCCAAGGTCAAGGTCTTCCTCCGAAACGTTGCCCTTCCTGCCGTGGTGGTTTCACAGGCACCCGTCACCATGAAGGATTTCGCAGAGGCTGGGATAAGAACGAGGGAATATGAGCCAGAAGTTCCTGAGACGAAAGGGATGGTGGTGGAGGTGGTGACGGGAGTGATAAGAGGACAGACTTGCTCTCAGGAGAAACTGGACGAGATCATAGGAAAAGTGAAGTATTGGATGGAGAGGCTAAAGGATGGACAGGCACGTTTGGGAAGTGGCCAAGGCTAGGGTGGTGGTGGAGGGAGGAAAAATAGTTTCCGTCGGGGAACCCCTCACTCGCTTCTGTCCCGTGCTCGAGGCCCTCAGCGGAAAGGGGGAAAGGAGTAGGGAGGGGGTGAGGGAATCCATGGAGAGGAGGATGGAGCTCTTGGGGCTTTCCACCCCCCGGAGGGTCTTGGAGCTGGAGGTGTTGGGTGTGGGCTTTGGGGCCTCGGAGTGTTTGGCCACGGCTTTGGAGAGGGGGATAATAGAAACCACGGTGACGGTCTGCGATGGGGCTGGGACCGTGATCACGAATAAACCCGAGCTCGTTCAGGGCATAGGAATGGCCATGAGCGCCCTGCTCGAGACGAGTCCCCTTCCCGAGGTGATACGGAGACTGGAGGAAAAGGGGGCAGTGGTCCTAGATCCCTCCACGGCAAAGATGGACCAAGTGGAAGGGGTGAAGAAGGCCCTTTCGTTGGGTTATCGTAAAATAGGGGTGACGGTGATGGGTACGGAGGCCACCCTCATAGAGGAAATGAGGAGGGTGGAGAGGGAGAAGGGGGCTCTCCTTTTGATCATCGTGATCCATACGACGGGAATAGGGGAGGAGCTAGTTCCATACCTTCTGAAGGCGGACATGGTTCATGCCTGTGCTTCGAAGGTGGTGAGGGAGAAGATAGGTCCCTCGGCCAGGGCCTCCTTCGGAAAGAGCATCCCCGTTTATGCCCTGACGGAGCTTGGGGAAAGGGTGCTGAGGATGCAGGAGGAAAAGGTGGGGAAAAGCGAGAGGGCGGTGAAGGTTGAAACTCCCCGTCCTCCCTCCCCCTTGCGCTGAGAACATGAAGGTGAGGGAAGGAATTTACCTGGTGAAGCCAGGAAAGGTGATTTACGATGAAGTTTCGGTCCAGTACGCCTCTTCCTCTGTGGTTCTCATCGACGATGGAAAGCTGATCCTGGTGGATACCGCCCTGTCCGAGGATTGGCCCCTATTGCTGGAGGGAATAAGGAGAGCCGGCTTCCATCCCTCCGAGGTGGAAATGGTGGTGAACACCCATCTCCATCCGGATCACATGGGATGTAACGATAAGTTCGAGGCGGAGCATTACGCCCATCCCCTCGAAATAGAGAGGACGGGTGTGGATGGGTATCTCCCCTGTCCTTCCAAGCTTTCGGCGAGGGTGAGGGTGATGGAAACTCCCGGTCACGTGGAAGGACATCTCTCGGTGCTCTTCGAAGGGGTGGTGGTGGCGGGTGATGCCATCCCAACCAGAAAGCATCATGAGGAGGGGATTATCCCCAGGATCCACACGAATGCGGAAAAGGCCAGGGAAAGCATGCGGAGGATAGCGGAAGTGGCGGAAGTGATCATACCGGGGCATGACCTCCCCTTCGGGGTGAGGAAGAGGGTTTGAGGGGGAAAATGGAGAGGAAGGGTTTCGCCACCAAGGCGGTCCATGGGGGTGAGGAGCCCTGTCCCCTGACGGGAGCACACGTTGTTCCCATCTACCAGACCTCCACCTTTGTGCTCGGCAAGGAACTCCCTCCCAGGTACGTTTACACCAGACACGGAAACCCCACCCAAGAGGTGCTGGAGAAGAAAATGGCCCTCCTGGAGGGAGGGGAGGCGGCCTTGGCCACGGCTTCCGGAATGGCGGCCATCCTAGTCTCCCTCCTTGCCCTGGCGGAGAAGGGGAAGAAGATGGCTTGCTCTTTGGCGGTCTACGGGGGGACATACAATCTGATGAGGAACCTCCTCCCCAGGCTGGGGATGGAGGTGCAGATGTTCGATCCCAGGAAAAGGGAGGAGGTGGAAGGGGTTCTGAGGAAGGGGGCCAAGATCCTCTTCTTGGAGACCCCCACCAATCCGACCCTCGATTTGGTGGATCTGAAGGAGGTGGGTGACCTGGCGGAGGAAAAGGGGGCTGAGGTGGTGGTGGACAATACTTTCATGACCCCTTATTACCAGCGACCGCTGGAGCTGGGAGCGAAGGTGGTGGTGTACAGCGCCACCAAGTACCTGTGCGGTCATGGGGATGCCCTTGGAGGAATAGTGGTGGGGGAAAGGGAATTGGTGGAGGAGGCTAGGAAGATGTTGGTTCTCACGGGGGGAGCGATAAGTCCCTTCAACGCTTGGTTGATCGTGAGGGGACTCAAAACCCTTCCCCTGCGGATGGAGAAACACAGTCAGAACGCCCTCAAGGTGGCGGAGTTCCTCAGCTCCCATCCGAAGGTGAAGGGGGTGAAGTATCCAGGGCTCCCCTCCCATCCGCAGCATGAGCTGGCCAGGAGGCAGATGAAAGGTTTTGGTGGAATGCTGGCCTTCGAGCTGGAGGGAATGGAGGAGGTTTACAGGATGATGGGCAAGCTTGAACTGGTGAGGTGCGCGGTCAGTCTGGGTGATGTTTCTTCCCTCATAGAGCATCCGGCCTCCATGACCCACCGCTCCCTTCCCCAAGAGGAGAGGGAGAGGATAGGGATAGGGGAGGGATTGGTGAGGATGTCGGTGGGGGTGGAGGATGCGGAAGATATAATAAGTGATTTGGAGAAGGCATTGAGTTTTGGGTGAGAGGATGGAAAGAGGGGACTTCGACCTCGTTTTCCGTCCCAGGGGGGTGGCGGTGGTTGGGGCCTCCAACAACCCTTCCAAGTTCGGTTTCATCTTCTACTATGGTCTGAAGAATTCCGGTGCCACCGTCTATCCCGTCAACCCCAAAGAGGAGGAGGTGCTGGGGGACAAGGCCTATCCCACGGTGGATGCCATTCCCCATCCCGTGGACTATGCAGTGATTTCCATCCCCGCGGCCTCCGTGCCCAAGGTGATAGAGGATTGCGGCAGGAAGGGTGTGAAGGCCGTCAGCATTTACACGGCCGGTTATGGGGAGGAGGGGACGGAGGAGGGGAGGAGGAGGGAAAGGGAGCTGGCGGAGACGGCTAGGAGGAGCGGGGTGAGGGTGATAGGACCGAATTGCATAGGGGTTTACTGTCCCAAGGGCAGGCTCTCCTTCTTCGCCGGTCTCCCCCTCTGGGAAGGTGATGTGGCTTTTCTTTCCCAAAGCGGAGGACATGCCGAGGAATTCGCCTATAAGGCGGAAAACTGGGGAATAGGCTTCAGCAAGATCGTGAGTTTCGGGAATTCTTGTGATGTTACCTGCGAAGAACTCCTCGAATACTTGGAGGAGGATCCGGATACCAAGATCATAGGAATGTACGTGGAAGGGGCAAAGAACGGAAGGAAGTTCTTCGAAGTGCTGAAGAGGACGGCGGCGAAGAAGCCCGTGGTGGTTTGGAAGGGGGGAGAAACGGAGGCGGGAGCAAGGGCGGTGGCCTCCCATACCGGTTCGCTGGCGGGCTCAGCCCAGGTGTGGAGGGCGGCCATCAGACAGGCAGGGGCCATCCAAGTGGAGGATTTCGAGGAAATGGCGGATGTCATTTCCGCCCTCAGGCTCCTTCCCCTGCCCAAGGGGAGGAGGGTGGCAGTGGTGGGGGCGGGAGGGGGAGCAGGGGTGGCTTCTACCGACGCGTGTGAGAAAAACGGTCTGAGGGTGGCCCCCCTTCAAGAGGAGACGATGAGAAAACTGGAGAGGGTAGTTCCACCTCTGGGCACCTCTGTGAAGAATCCGGTCGACCTCTCCTACTTCGTGCTCTTCAACTTCTCCCTCATGGAGGAGTGTGTGAAGATCCTCGCCGCCGATCCCGGAATTGACATGTTGATAGCACATGTGAGCCACTTGGACATGATGATGAAGGCCCTCCCCACTCCCGAGGAGGAAGTGCTCAGGGTTTTGGCAAGGATAAAGAAAGATATGGAGGAGTTCCCAGAAAAACCCCTAGCCGTCGTACTTGCAGTGGAATCGGATTTCGAGGTTCAAAAGAAAAAGGTGGAAGTGAGGGAAAGACTCGTGAAGAGTGGGATGTGCGTTTTTCCCACCACGGCCAGGGCGGCAAGGGCCCTTTCCCACCTAGCTTTCCTGAGGGAGGTCAGGGAAAAGAGGGCTAAAGGGGAGGCTTTCCAGGATTCATGATGTGATGGGGGTCGATGAGGTCTTTCAGGGCCCTCCACAGCCTCCCGTATTCTCCTAGCTTTCTACTCTCCACCACGCCTGGGAAAGGCCTGAACCAGCCATAAATTCCCACTTTCAGGAGGGCCCTCATGATTTCCCTGTGGAGCCTCCTCATCTTCCTCACCTGTTCGGGATCTCCTGCATCCCAGAGGATGCAGGGATCGTTGTAGGCCAGCTGGCCGTGGAAGGGGGCCACGGGAACGGCTTCATAATGGAACTCGTCGAAACCGTACTTGAAGCTGATTTCCCTGCATACCCTGTAATATTCCGGGGCCAGCTTCATCACGCCGTAGAAGGAGCATCCGTAGAGGTTCCCCTTCTTCCAGCCCCTCACGCTCGTCCTTTCCCAGATTTCATCCTTGATCATCTCCTCTTCCGTTTCGGGGGGCAAGGGGAGGAAGGTCCCACCGTTTTCCTCCACGATCTTCCTCATCTTTTCCTCATCCCTTTCCACCCTCTCCCTATCCCCCGCCACGTAGAGCCACATGCTGAAGAAATCCTGCTCGAAGAGATCGGCCAGACCCTCCAGCCTTCCCCCGCTGGTGAGGGTGCGCAGGGAAGAGGGAGTGAAGGTCATCGTCCAGCAGGCCTCCACCACGTCCCTGACGGTGAGCTCGATGGCGGGTTTCACCATGGCTTCGTAATTGGGGAAGGAAGCCATGAAGGGTTTTATCACCTCCGGCATGGGGTAGAGTCTTATCGTTCCCTTCGTGATCACCCCCATCGTTCCGGGGTTGGCTTGGAAGAGTTTGCAGAGGTCGGGTCCGTTCACGATGTTGCAGTAGGGGAGGGGACGGGAGGTGGGAGTGTTGAGGGAGCCCGTCCTGAGGAGCCTTCCATCGGGAAGCACCACCTCTATGGAGATGAGGTGGTCGGTTCCGTAGCGGGTGGCCGGTCCGTAGATTCCCCTGAGCATGTAGTTGGCTAGAACCGAAGCCGTGGAGGGAGCCCAAGGGGTGATCACCCTGAGTCCAGTCCCCTTCACCTCGTTTACCAGCTGTCCGAAGCTCACTCCTGGTTCTATCGTGGCCGTCATCATCTCCTCGTTGATTTCGAGGATGCGGTTCATTCTTCTGAGGTCCAGTAGGATTCCTCCCTTTGAGGGGATGCAGAGCCCCTTGCGGTTGATCCCAGAGGCCAGGGGTACCACGGGAATTTTCAGGCGGTGGGCCAGTCTAAGAACGGCCTGCACCTCCTTGGTGGAACCAGGCCTCACGACCACATCCGGTCGATGGGGAGGAACCAGGAAGAACTGATCATCCCTCTCGAAGGGGATGAGGTCGGTGGGATCGGAGGAGACATTTTCTTCCCCCACGAGTTTGGCCAGCTCCTTCTCAAGACTTTTGGGACTCATGCGAGGGCCTCCGCCAGTAGTTCGCTCAAATCCTTTACTTCCATCCCTCCCCTTTTCCTCCCAGCATCTTCAAGGTTTCTTTTGCAGAAAGGACAGGAGGAAACCAGCACTTCCGCACCCGTTTTCTCGGCTTCTTCCAAGCGTTTGGAGGCGGACCAAAGGGCGAAGTCGGGAAAGGCCGATTTCACCCCGCTTCCTGCCCCACAGCACCAGGAATTCTCCCTAGACCTCTTCATCTCTATTAGACTTCCGGAGACGAGCCTCAGGAGTTCCCTGGGAGGTTCGTAGACCCCCATTCCCCTTCCCAGGTGACATGGATCGTGGTAGGTGACCTTCCTGCCGTTCCCCTTCAGCTTTCTTCCGGAGAGGATCCTCAGGAAATATTGGCTGGTGTGGAGGAGTTCCATCCCCAATTCCCTCCCCAGCAGGCGTGGATAGTCTTTGGAGAAGGTTTTATAGCAGCCGGCACAGGAAAAGACCACGGTTTTGGCACCGGCCTTCCTGAGGGCCTCCAAGTTGTGTTCCGCCAGCTCCTTGGCCAGCTTCCTCTGTCCGGTGCGCAGGAGGGGAGAGCCACAGCACCATTCTTCCCCCCCGAGTAAGGCAAACTCCTCTCCCGAACGCAGCAAGATCTCGATGGTGTTTCTCGCTATCTCTTTCTGACGATAGGAGGAGGTGCAACCCACGAAATAGACCGTCTTGGCCTGAGAGGGAAGCTCCTTCTCCAACCAAGCCGTCCTCTTTTCGTGTTTTTCTCCATAGGGGTTATGGTTCTTTCGGATGCTTTCCGCGTAGGATTTTTGTTTGGGCATGGGACCGTAACCCCGCTCCACTAGCATGGCCTTCAACTCTTCAAAGAGTTCGACGTGATCCACCTTCAATCCTGTGAGGCCATGGCATTGGCTGTGGCAGGCACCGCACCCCAGATCGCTGAAGAGGATTTGGAGGGTGCGGGCGGAGGGCTTCAGCTCTCCAGAGAGAAGGGCCCTGGCGATCTCCATCTTACCGGAGGCGGAAAAGGATTCGAAGCCGAAGTAGGAATAGGAGGGACAGAGGGGTAGCCACTCGTCGAGGGCATGCCAGTCGGCGAAGTTACATAAATGACAGTGGAGGCAGTGGTAGAGTTCCCGGAGAAGTTCTCCGGATTTCATCCGCCTTCCTTCGTCCTTTTGCCTAAAAAGGTTTGTCTGTTTCACTTTGAGGAAAATCGAGTTTAAAGGGTCACTACCTCCCTGACCAGTTCTCCTAGGATCCTCACCACCTTCCTCCTCACCTCCTCCGGGGTTCCCCTCATCCTTATCCAGGGTTTCTCTTTGAAAAGCCTCTTCTTTAGGATCCTCCCCGCTTCGTCATCCTTTCCCGCACTCACCCTCACGAGGTAGAGATTCGACCCGGCTTCCTTCCCCCCCGATTTCTCCAACAATCCATCGGCATCACCATCTATCAGCCCCAGAACGGGTATGCCCAACTTGGAGAGGATTTCGTGGGTGATGAAGGTAGTGTCGTCACCCACCGTGATCACCATCCTCGCCCCCTGAGCCTTTTCCAAGGAGGTATCGGCCCTTTCTATCAGAACCAGTCTATTCCCCCTTCTTTCTTCCCCTCTCGCTTCCTTGGGACCAAGGATCCTCAAGGTACGAAGGGTTTTGACGGTTGCTTTGGCGAGATCTATTTTCCCCACCTTTTGGATACCGCGGGGATACTTCTTTCCCCCCAGGATTTCCTCCAGTCTTCCATCCTTAGCTATCAGCGTAACGTTAGAGGAGAGGCTCTCACCCACCACGTATCCGTTCACCAAGATCTTTTCTCCAGGCCTCACCCCCATCAGTTTCCGGTAGACCCTTCCCCCCTTTCTTTCAATTCTGGAGGTGAAGGGTGGGGGGGACCTCAGCTCGAGGGAGAGGGATTTGGCAAGCTTTTCGCTCAAAAAGGGATCGCCCGACCAGTGGATGACCGTCCCACCTTCGGCCGTCTCCACCTGCGTTAAGGGAATCCTCAAGAGTCTTACCAGTTTGGCGTTCTCCACGATTTTCCTCCCCATGTACACCCCGTTTTCCAAGGACTTGCATCCCGTGAGGAGGAGAAGGAAGTCGGGATTCTTTTTGCTCAGTTCCTCCAAGGCTTGGCTTGGGAGAGAAAACTCCTTCCCGTCGCCTTCCCATCCCTGACTCAGGGCGGCCATCCTCCCCATCGTGCCACTGATCTTGATTTCCGTTTTGATGCCCCACCCTTCCAACAACCTCAAGATCCTCTCCGCTATTCCCTCCTCTATGGTTCTTGTCCCTTGGATCACCACACCCACGCGGATGGGTCCTGACTTTTTTATCTCGCGCAGGGGGATGGGTTTCCATTCGGAGAGGAAAATCACTCCGCCTTTTTCCCTGATTTCTTCGAGGAGGTGCATGAGTTCTTCGTCCAGGGCGGGGAGGAGCCAGGTGGAGCGCTGGATGGGGATGCCACCCTTTTTGCGGAGGAGTCTGACCAGACGTATTCTGGCTCCGTGCCTGTCTTCTTCCGGTTTTATGTCGTAGAAGAGGAGCAAACCTCCACCTTTTTTTATCTATCCTCTATTCTTTCGGGATGGGAGAGGAGATAAAGGTTGAACGCCTCCTTCCCCAAGATGCTCCAGAAATAGAAGAACTTTTGAAAAAGGTGTGGCCTTGGGCTCTTGAATACCCGGAGGCATGGAGAAGGAAGAGGACCTTGCCTAGGGAAAAGATTTTAGAGGAGATGGAAAAAGGAATTTATTATTTCGGTGTCCGGAAGGAGGGAAAGCTCGTGGGAATGTACAAGGCAGTACCCCTGGGCGAAGAAGTGCTGGGGGAGCATCAGACGGTGGACCCGGAGTGGAGGGGGAAGGGATTGGCCATTGCCATGTATCGTCATTTGCTGGAGTTTGCTAGGGAGAAGGGTTTCAAGAAAGTGGTTGTGAACATCCTCCCCGACCAGCTACCAAGCAAGAAATGCGTGGATCAGCTCGGTTTCAGGAAGAGGGGGGGACTCTGGGAACAGGAGAAGGGAATGTGGGTACAGACCTATGAAAAGGAGGTGGAAGGTTGAGACCCAAGAGGGGACTCCTCGATCTCTTTTCCATGCAGGGGGAAGATCCAGAGTTCCTCAAGGGTTTGAAGGGGGAAGTTGGGGACCAGGAGCCCGATCTCTGCTTTCAGTGCATGAAGTGCACCAGTGGATGCGATGCTTTCAAGTTCCAGCCTGGGTACAAGCCCCATCAGCTCGTGGGCTTTGCTAGGTTGGGATTGAAGGAGAGGATAGTGGGTTCGGAGGTGATATGGAACTGCACAACCTGTTCGTACTGCAAGGAAGTATGTCCACAGCGCGTGGCGCCTGTGGACGTGGTGAAGGCGGCCAGAAGGCTGGCCGTGAAGGAGGGAAGGGCAATAGAGGATCATCGCAAGATAGCGGGTTATTTGATAAAGACCGGACACTTGGTTCCGGTCAACGATGCCGTGAGGGAACTCAGGAGAAAACTGGGGCTCCCGGGGGATCCTCCCACTACCCATTCCTTCCCGAGGGCCCTTGAGGAGGTGGGGGAGTTGGTGAAACGCTCTGGTTTCAAGAAATTGCTCGGGGAGGGAAAGGATGGTTAAAGAAGAATACGCGTTTTACTTAGGTTGCATCACCCCTAACCGTTACCCAGGAATAGAAGCAGCCACTAGGAAGGTCTTCGAGCGCTTGGGAATAAAACTGAGGGATATGGAGGGGGCCTCCTGTTGTCCGGCTCCTGGTGTGGTGGGATCTTTCGATGCCTTAACCTGGCTCTTGCTGGGGGCTAGGAACCTTTCCATCGCCGAGGGGATGGGACTGGATATCCTCACCGTATGCAACGGGTGTTTCGATACCCTCTTCGAGGTGAACAGGGTGTTGAGAGAAGATGTGGGGATAAGGGAAAAAGTCAACGAGATACTCGCCAGCGTGGGGAGGAAGTATTCCGGTACGATAGGGGTCCATCACTTCACCGAGGTACTTCGCGATTATGGGCTAGAGAGATTGAAACAACGGATCAAAAGAACCCTGGACCTTAGGGTGGCGGTTCATTATGGCTGTCATCTCCTCCGCCCCTCGGAGCACAAGGGCATAGATAATCCCCTAGCACCGAGGCTGGTGGACGAATTGGTGGAAGTGTTGGGATGTAAGAGCGTGGACTATCCCAGCAAACTGATGTGCTGTGGTGCTGGAGGGGGGGTGAGGTCTGCTTTCTTGAAATACTCGCTGGAGTTCACCCTGAGGAAACTGAAGGAGTTGAAGGAAATAGGGGTGGACTGTATCGTGGATGTTTGTTCCTTCTGCCATCTCCAGTTCGATAGGGGTCAGAAGGAAATCGAGAATCTCTTCGGGAAGGTCTTCGGTATCCCGGTGGTACACTATTCCCAGCTCTTGGGTTTGGCGATGGGGATGAGTCCCTCTGAGTTGGGGATGGATGCCCACGCCGTTTCCTGTGAGTCCCTCTTGAGAAAGCTGGGATTACAGTAAAGGTTTTTACCGTGGGATGGGAGGGGTAAAAAATGCGTGAGGTGGCGGTAATAGGGATAGGACACACCAAGTTCGGCAAATGGGAGAACAAGACGGCGGTCGAACTCTTTTCGGAAGCCGCTCAGCAGGCCATGGAGGATGCCGGCGTGGAGGGAAAGGAAATAGAGGCCCTCTTCGTGGGTTCGGCCCTGGGGGACTTCGAGGAGGGTCAGGCCATGGTGCCGGTCCACTGCCGTGCAAACCTAGGGCTGGGCCCCATCCCCTCCACCCGCTTCGAAGGGGCCTGTGCTTCTTCCACCGTGGCGGTGAGGGATGCCTGGATGTGGGTGGCTTCCGGGGTCTACGATTTGGTGCTGGTGGGGGGAACGGAGAGGGTTCTTCCGATGGGTACTCCCCTGGCCACCAGGACCTTTGCCATGGCCATGCACTCGGTTTATGAGGTCCCAGCCGGTCTCACCTTTCCGGGGGTTTTCGCCCTAGTGGCAAGACTCTACTCCAGGATCTACGGAGTGCCCTTGGAGAGGTTGAGGGAGCAGATGGCATGCGTTTCGATCCAGAACCACAGACATGGAGCCCGGAATCCCCTGGCACAGTTCTATGGAAAGTATGAGAACCTGAGGGTGGAAGAGGTACTCAATTCCAGGATGGTCTGCGATCCCCTTACCCTTTTGGATTGTTGTCCCTTTACCGATGGGGCAGCCGCCCTCATCCTCTGTGCGGGGGAAAGGGCCAGAGAATACACGGACACGCCTGTTTACATCCTAGGGACAGGTCAAGGGACCGGAGGTCCCATGGCCCTCTATGAGGAGGAACTGGTGAAACCACCTTCCAGGGTTTTCTCGGCCAGAATGGCTTTCAAGCAGGCAGGTTTGGAACCCAAGGACATACAGGTGCTCGAGCTTCATGACTGCTTCACCATTGCTGAAATCGTTGCCCTCGAGGCGATGGGGTTCTTCCCTGAGGGAAAAGCTGGAGAGGCGGTGGAGGAGGGACAAACGGAAAGCGGTGGAAAGCTCCCGACCAATATGTCTGGAGGTCTGATAGGGAAGGGACATCCGATAGGGGCCACGGGGGCCTCACAGGTCTGCATGATCGTGCAGCAGTTGAGGGGAGAGGCACCCAAGGGAAATCAGGTGGATCCCATACCCGAAAGGGGAATGGTTGATACCATGGGTGGAGCCTACGGTACCCTTTGCCATATCATCCTGGGGAGGAAAGGATGAGGCTCTCTTCCAAGGATTACGAGGAAGGATTGAAGAAGGGAAAATTGCTCGGGCTGAGATGCTTGGACTGCGGAGCCATTACCTGTCCTCCCCTAGCGACATGTCGCAAATGCGGGAGCAGGAGGTTGGAGGAGACTGAGCTGAGTGGGAGGGGTGAATTGATGACTTTCACCATCATAAGGGTACCACCAGAGGGAATGGAGGGTCCATATGCCGTCTGTTTGGTGAAGACGGAAGAGGGACCGTGGGTGATGGGAAGGTTGGAAGTTCCGGAAGGAGCAGGACAGGAGATCCTGGGAAAAAGGGTCAGACTTTCGGGGGTACACGTTTGGTCGGACAAGTACTCGGCAGGAGAGAGGGTTAGCCCCGTCTTCAGCCTGGAGTAAAAGCCAACACGATAAAGTTAAATATAGGTCGGGAGTAATAAGTCGGTCCAAAATGGTAGGTATAACGGATCAGTTGAGGGCCACCAAACCCCAACCGGATTTGGTGGATAGGTTCTACAAGGTAGTGGAGAAACTCAAGCTGGAGAACCCCTTCCACTGCTATCAGTGCTTCAAATGTACGAGTGGCTGTACTTCCTTCAGGCTCACGGAAATCATGCCCCATTCCTTCGTGAATTTCGTCAGACTAGGATTCGTGGAGGACATGATGAGATCCGAGCTCCTCTGGGCTTGTTGCCAGTGTTTGAAATGCAAGGAGAGGTGTCCCCAGGATGTGGCCCCTGTGGATGTGATCTTCCTCTTGAGGAGGATGACGGTTAGTTCCGGTGCGGAAATTCCCGAGGACCTCTCCAAAATCATCATGAACGTAACCGAAACCGGGTTCATCCAGGGTATCCAGAAGGTGAAGGTGGGTGAGACTTCGGTGGACAGGGAACAACTAGGCCTCCCACCGATAACCCTTCCCAACCTGGAAAAGTTCAGCTCGGTTCTCATGAAGGCCATGGAGGAGCAGATAGAATGAAGGTCGCGATTTTCCCCGGGTGCATTGCGGCAACGGAACAATACGCGTGTGAGCTGTCAACCCGTGAGGTCCTGCGTGAACTAGGAGTGGAAGTGGTGGAAGTTCCCGGCTTCTCCTGTTGTGGCTGGCCCCTCCAGAACGTGGGGACGGTGGGCTGGGTCTATTTGGCTGCTAGGAACATGGCATTGGCGGCCGAAAAGGGTGTGCCCCTCATCACCCTCTGCAACGTATGCAATCGTATGTTCTACGAAGCCAAGTTCCTCCTGACGACCAATTCCGAGCTAAGGGAAAAGATCTCCTCCCTCCTCAAGGAGGAAGGGAGGGGACCCTTGGACGGGGTGGAAATCCTCCACCCGCTGGAACTTTTCCACGATAGGATAGGGGTGGAAGAGATAAAGAAGAGGATCAAGAAACCCCTGAAGGGGCTGAAGCTGGCAGCCCACACGGGATGTCAGGCCATCCGTCCTAGGAAGCTCAGGTCCATTGATGATCCAGAATATCCAAAGAAACTCCCGAGCTTGATCGAAGCCCTGGGGGCCCAGAGTCCCCACTATCCCGAGGCCCTCGATTGCTGTGGGGCCTATCTCTTCTACACGAGGAAGGATGCCTCTCTCACTTTGGCTGGGGAAAAGGTGGAGGCGGTTCAGAACTGGGGCTTCGATGGTTTGGTTACGGTCTGTTCGAGTGGGCACCGCATGTTGGACGGCAGGCAGGATGCCGCAGCCACCACGATAGGAAAAGCCCTGAACCTTCCCGTAGTCTACTATACCCAGCTCTTGGGTTTGGCGATGGGACTGGCGCCCGAGAAGTTGGGTCTGCAGTTGAACCGCAGTCCAGTGAAAAACCTTTTGGAAAAAATTGGCTGAGGATCTGAGGGAGAGCACGGATCCCCAGCTCCTTGACGAACTCTTCAATCCCAAAAGTGTGGCTTTGGTAGGAGCCTCTCCCAATCCTTACTCGGGAGGCCATGCTTATGCCGTTCATCTCCTGCAGGATTTTAAGGGGAAGTTCTTTTTCGTGAATCCCAAGGTGGGAGAGGTTCTGGGGGTAAGGACTTACCCCAGCCTATTGGACATCCCCGAAGAGGTGGACTACGTGATATGTTGTATCTCTTCGGAAAAAGTTCCCTCCCTCCTAGAGGACTGTGGCAGGAAAGGAGTGAAGATAATCCATCTCTTCACGGCAAGGATGTCCGAAACGGGAAGAGGGGAAGGGGAAAGGCTGGAAAGGGAGATCGTGGAGAAGGCCCGGAGACTGGGAATAAGATTGTTGGGACCCAACTGCATGGGATTGTATAATCCAGAAGTGGGTCTCACCTACGGTTATTATTTCCCGGATGAACCAGGACCGGTGGGAGGAATTTTCCAGAGCGGAGGTCTTTCCACAGATTTCATTCATTATGGGGCCCTGAGGGGACTGAGGTTTAGCAGGGTGGTGAGCTATGGGAACGGGAGGGACTTGGATGAAGCGGAACTTTTACGCTACTTCTGTTGGCATCCCTCCACCAAGGTGATAGCGATGTATTTGGAAGGTGTGAGGGACGGAAGAAAATTCGTCGAGGCTTTGAAGGAGACGGCGGAGAAGAAACCCGTGGTGGTCCTGAAGGGGGGGAAGGGAAGAACCGGAGCTAGGGCCATTCGCTCCCACACGGCATCGGTGGCTGGAAGGGAGGAAGTTTGGAGCGCGATCCTGAGGGCGAGTGGAGCCGTGGAAGTAAACACCTTCGAAGAATTGCTGGATCAACTCGTGGCTTTTGTCTTTCTTCCCCCTTCGGTGGGAAGAAGGGTAGCGGTTTTGGGAGGTGGGGGAGGAAAGAGCGTTCTTTCCGCCGACCTTTGGGAAAGGGAAGGTTTCGAGCTTCCAGATCTGCCCCCCTCTTTGAGGGAGAGGTTAAAAGAACTGTGTCCTGGGGAATGGGATTGGGTGGGGAATCCCGTTGACTTCTCCATCCTCCAGGAGCGTCCTGTCATGCCGCAGGAGTGGCTGGAGCTGATGGAAGAAAGTGGGATCTTCGACTTTTTCGTTTTCAACCTAACGGAAGACGATCCCCTTCCAGAGGATATCTGGAGGTTTTGGATGGAAGAGCAGGTGAACGATCTCCTGAAGTTTAGAAAGAAGGGAAAACCCCTGCTCGCAGTGGTTCCATATGCAGGGTTGGATGCCAAGGAAATGAAGAAATGGAGGTGGGGGGCCATCGGAGAGATGAGGAAAAAGATGGTGGAGGGTGGAATACCCGTCTTTCCCTCAACGGAAAGGGCAGCCAGGGCTCTGAGGAGGTTCGTGGATTATTGGGAGAAAAGGTCCAAGAAAGTTAGCCCTTCCTGCTCTTCAAGTAATTGATGAGGGCGGGTAGGACCTGGTAGAGGTCTCCCACGATTCCATAATCGGCCACTTTGAAGATGGGGGCCTCGGGGTCCTTGTTGATGGCCACGATGATCTTCGAGTCCCTCATTCCGGCCAGGTGCTGTACCTGCCCCGAAATACCTACGGCCATGTACATCTTGGGTTTCACCTTGTGCCCGGACAGACCCACCCAGTGATCTTCGGGAAGCCACTTGAGATCGGCGGCTATCGGTCTGGAGCATCCCAGCGTGGCCCCTATCAGGCTCGCCAGCTCCTCCAGCATCTTCAGATCTTCCTTCTTCCTGAAACCCCTTCCGCAGGAAGTGATGAGTTCGGCGTCTTCGATCTTTATTCCTTTCACTTCTTTCTTCTTCAGCTCCAAAACTTTCTTTTCCGGAACGGTCAGGTCCACTTTCACTTCCACCACTTCTCCCTTTCTGGAGTCATCCCTTGGAGGCTTCTCGAAGGTCCTCGGAGCCACCGTGGCTATCTGGGGCTTGGTCTTTGAATATTCCGTAGCCACCACCATGGCGGAAATGGCCGGACGCTCCGCTATGAGGAGCCTCTTTTCCTTGTCTATCCTCAGGTTGGTAGCCCCCGCCGCACAGCCCGCGTTGAGTTTGGTGGCCAGTCTGGGTGCAGTCTCCTTTCCCCTCTTCGTGGCGCCTATCAGGATCACCTCGGGCTTGGCCTCCTCCACCACCTTCGCTAGGGCGTCGGCGTAGGTCTCTGGGAAGAAGGGGGTCAGGGCGGGGTGATCCACCACATAGACCACGTCCGCTCCATAAGCGAAGAGTTCCCCTTCCTTGCCTTTTACCCCAGTTCCCAAGAGGGCGGCGGCAAGCTTGGTTCCCAGTTCTCCAGCGAGCTCCTTCCCCTTACCCAGGAGCTCGGCAGCAACTTCCATATTTTCGGAGAAGACCAGCACGGTCATCCTCACACCTTCAGCACTCCCTCCTTCACGAGGGCTTTCACCAGCTCTTCAACCTGCTGCTGGAGTTCACCCTGGAAGATGATGTTTTTTCTACCCATCACCGGCGCTTCCGCTTTCATGACTTGGATGGCCGAGCCCGCGAGCCCCACCTCTTCCTTTGCCAGTCCCAGCTCCGCGGCACCCCACGTGTCTACCTTTTTCTTGGAAGCGGCCATGATCTTGGGTAGGGTGGCAAACCTGGGTTCGTTTATTTCCTTCGTAACGGTGACCAGTGCGGGAAGCTTGGCTTCCACCACTTCATATCCTTCCTCCAGGTCCCTTTCCACCACTATCTTCCCATCGCCTATCGAGACGATGCTCCTCACGTAAGTGAGCTGGGGGAGGTTGAGGAGGGCGGCCAGACGGGGACCCACCATCCCGGAATAGCCATCCATGCTGGCTTCGGCCAAGAGGACGAGGTCAACGTTTCCTATCTTCTTTATTGCCGCCGCCAGCACCTTGGCGGTGGCTAGGGTATCGGAATTCTCGAAGGCAGGGTCGCTGAGGAGATAGGCGTTATCTATTCCCATCGCGAGGGCTTCCCTCAGGGCCCTCATGGCATCCGCTGGCCCCATGGTTATTACAAAGGTTTCGGCCTGATACTTCTCCTTGAGCCTTACGGCCTCCTCTATGGCGTTCTTGTCGAAATCGCTGATCTTTTTTGAAACTCCATCCGTGATCAGGAGACGGGTGCTCGGGTCCACTTTGAGTTCCGCAGGATCAAAAACCTGCTTGATGCAAACTACTACACGCATCGCCCTTTTGCTTTCTCTTTATATAAAAAACTTTTGTTTTTGGATGGTGGGGCCGCCAGGATTTGAACCCGGGTTTGCAGGTCTCCCCAGCTCCAGTGATACATCATCCTTTCGTCAGTAGACCTGCGGTTTCACTGGAGCCTGCCGTGCTGCCAAGCTACACCACGGCCCCTTCTCTTTTTCCTCCACCCTCCCTTAAAGATTATTCCCAACCCCCTAGTTAAATTGGGGAAAGGGAGGAGAAGGATTGATGGAGATTACGATAAGATTGGAATACCTTTCTGCCGAAAGGCTTTGGGACCATGAGAAGCCCTTCCCTAGGGAGATGCATCTTTCCACCAACCTGAGCCTGACGGAAGTGAAATACGAGGGAGAAAGGATGGTCATCTCCTATACCGCCTCCATCCACTATTCTCCCTCGGTGGCTCAGGTGAACTTGAAAGGAAAGGTCCTCGTGAAGGGAGAAAAGGAGGAGCTAAACAAGATCTTGGAAAACTACGAGAAGAGAAAGGCCCCTCCGCTCGAGCTCCTCCAGCCCCTCATGGGGGCCGTGCTGGTGGAGGCTACCATCCTGTCTCGTTCCCTTCAGCTTCCCCCTCCTCTCCCCCTCCCTCTCCTTTCCAAGCCCCTAGAGGAAAGGGAAGACAAACCTACTTATGTGGGGTGAGGGGCTCAGTGCCTTTCTTCATCGCCTCGGCTCAGTCCTCGAAAGCCTCTTCCTCGCCCCTTTCGGAAGAAGGTGGATGGGATTTTAACCCTTGTGGCTAAAAGGGGGAAGAATGAAATTTAGCCTCAACAAGAAAGCCAAAATCCCATGCATAAGGGGAAGGATGGTTTTCGTCGGGGAGGGTCTTTTCAAGAGTGTTTTTAGGGTGGGCCCAATGGTGGTGAAGGCATACAAAGGAAGGTATGCGGGGAAAAATCCCTTGGTGGAGCCCAAACAATTGGATGCCAGAATAAGGGAAGCCCATGAAAAGTTCTCTTTCTTTCCCCGTTACTACGGAATGGTGGTGGGATACGTGGAAAGGGGGGGCAAAAAGCAGGTGACCCCCCTCACCTTCCACGAATACGTGAAACCCCTCAAATATCGCTCCATCCAGGAATTCAGGAAGGTTCTGAACTTCATCATGGAGGTGGCCGAGAAGGGCTATGTGCTGGATGTGAAAATGCCCAATTTCGGGATCAAGGGTGGAAAGCTCTACTATCTGGATGAGATGGGACTGGGAAATGGGGTGTTTCCACCAGACCTTTTAGAACATCTGCTCTCTTTCTTCAGGTTTCCGAAGAAAAAAGGGATCACTCCAGCATGAGGGCCACCGCCTCCTCTATCCTGGAAACCTCCAGTACTTGAAGATTCCAACCCTTTTCACGAAGATAGGAGCTCAAGTCCACGAGTTTGGGACGATAAGTAATCCATCGCCATCCCGGAAGGGGTTCATAGGTCACCTGTTCGTAGATGGTGACCTTGCTCTGACCTTTGGGTACGAGGAAATGCGTGGCGCCTTTTTTCGCCGCCGCCAGGGCTTTGTAAAAGATTCCCCCCACTTGACCTATCTTCCCGTCTTCCTCTATCGTTCCCGTGATCACATAACCTTCCCTTATCCTTCTATTCTCCAGCACGGAGAGGAGGGCCACGGTGATAGCCGCCCCCGCACTAGGCCCGTCTATGGCTTCCACCCTGATCTCCTTTTCCTCCCCTGGTCCGGCCACTAGGAAGTAGATGTCGTATCCCTTCAGTCCTATCCCATCTTCATCCAGCGGATAGCCTGCCAAGGTTCCGGCCACCTTTATGGCCTTCCTCTCGGAATCTTGGAAGTCGAAACCCACCAACGTGGGGTCCACGCTCACGTACACGTAGCCCTCCCCAGCTTTGATCTTGACGGCTAGGGTACACATCACCCCCACAGGATTCTCCCCCGAGCTCACGGCCACGATGGGAATGGTTGAGCCGGAATTTTCCAGCCACTTCCCCACATCCACTTGAAATTCTCCGCCATGTGATCGGGGGAGTTGGAAAAGGTGGTAGCCTAGGACACCGCATACCAGCCCCAAGAGGAAAGCCACGGCAAACTTTAACTGATTGGAGGTTTTTCTGGCTTTCATTCCAAATATTTTCTCAGCTTTCACATTAAACGGGTTCATTCCCTTTTAGAGCGGGCCGGACGGGATTCGAACCCGTGTTACAGGCTCCGGAGGCCTGTGTCTTATCCTGGCTGGACCACCGGCCCAGAGAAAATGAGGAGAAAATAAAGGAAAGGTTTACGTAGGGCTTCATCGCCTATCGGAACAGAGCTCCATGGTCCAGCTTTTGACTTCAGGGGCAGGAATTTACGGACGGGCCCGGCGGGATTCGAACCCGCGACCTACAGGTTTCTTCTCGGGGATCCGAAGCCTGCCGCGCTTTCCTGGCTGCGCCACGGGCCCTTTTTAACTTCTCTTCCTTTTCATTTTGACTTTTTCCCGCAGACCTTTTTATCTCCCGGACCATTTTTTTTGAGGGCTTTGAAGGCTCTTATGATAGTCTGTGATGGGTTGGCGGACCGTCCCATCAAGGGATGGGGATTAACTCCTTTGGAGAAAGCCAGGACTCCAAACATGGATGAATTGGCGAGAAAGGGCATATGCGGTATGATGGACCCCATTGCACCAGGTATTACCCCCGGAAGCGACACGGCCCACCTCTCCCTCTTGGGCTATGATCCCTTCAAGACCTATTTGGGAAGGGGACCCTTCGAGGCCGCCGGTGCAGGAATTTCACTGAAGAAAGGAGATGTGGCCTTCAGGGTGAACTTCGCCACCGTGGACAAAGACCTTCTACTGAAGGACAGGAGGGCGGGTCGTCTTCGTGACGGTGGAGAGCTGGAGAAGTTGCTCAGGGAGATCAAGGTGGATGGGGTGGAGATCATCTTCAAGAGTACCTCCTCCCACAGGGCCGTTTTGGTCTTGAGGGGAAAGGGCCTTTCCCATGAGGTCTCCAGCAACGACCCCCATCTCACGGGGGTCAAGGTGAAGGCCATCGAGCCCCTGAATGAGAGGGCGAAGAAGACGGCGAGGATACTCAACGAGTTCATAAAGAAGGCCCACGAGCTCCTGAAGAAGGCTCCCCTGAACCTGGAGAGGGAGGAAAGGGGCCTTCCACCCGCCAACTATCTTCTCATAAGGGGAGGAGGAACTTTTTCCGCACTTGAACCCCTGGAAAAGAAATTCTCTTTGAAGGGAGGATGCGTGGCCGCCGCCGCCCTCGTGAGGGGGGTCTGCAGGCTGTTGGGTATGCAGACGGTAGAAATCCCCACCTCCACCACGGGAATCGATACCGACCTAAAGGCCGAAGAAAAGAAGGTGGAAGAAATGTTGGAAAAAAACGATTTCGTGCTCTACTCCGTAAAGGGATTCGACGAGGTAAGCCACGACGGTCAGGTGGAGAAGAAGGTGGAGTTCACGGAGCGCTTCGATGAGCACCTTTCCCGCTTGAAGGAACTGGCGGATTTCCTCATCCTCACGGCCGATCACACCACCCCCGTTGAAGTTAGGGAACACACGGCCGATCCCGTGCCCCTCGTGATAGTGGGTCCTGGAGTGCGGACGGATGAGGTGGAGAGGTTCGGGGAAAGGGCCTGTGCGAGGGGGGGACTGGGCAGGATAAGGGGAGTAGAGCTTTTGCCCATCCTAGTGAACCTAATGGGAAAATCGAAGAAGTTTGGGGCTTGAGGATATGTACTTGATTCTGGGAGTGGGCGATGTGGGGTTGGAGGTGGCGGAACGTCTGAGGAGGCAGGGGAGGGAAGTGGGTTTCGCAGTCACCGATTCCAGGCAGGCCAGCCTCCTTTCGGGTAGGGCTTTCAAGGTGGAGAGATGGGATCCGGCGGGTGAACTTCCACAGGTCTTCAGGGAAGCCGAGGCACTGGTGGTGGCCTCCCAGGATCTCCCCTCGGCGGAGGAGATGCTGAAGGTGATAGGAGAAAGGAAGAAGGATCTTCCTCCCGTGTTGGCGCTCGTCCCGGACGAACTCTTCGAGCTGGATTTCAAGGAGAAAGGGGCGGACATGGTCCTTCCCCTCTCCCAGCTCCTGGCGGATAGATTGCTCGGTGCCCTGGAGGACTTGGAGTGTATGAGGAAGGAAAGGGAACTCAGGAGGCTCCTCCTCTCCAGGAAGGGGAGGATGTTGGTGGTTATGCAGGTCAATCCCGATCCCGATGCCCTGGCCAGCGCGGCAGCCCTCAAGAAGTACGCTAGGGCCTTTGGGATGGAGGCTGACCTTTCCTGCGCTGGAGAGGTGGGCGGATACTACCAAAACAGGGTGATGAGGAATCTGCTGGAGCTGGAGCTCCTGAACCTCAGGGCAGTGGATTTCGAAAAATATTCCATCATAGCCTTGGTGGATGTTTCCACCCACTCCGGATCGGCCCTTCCCAAGGAGATCTTCCCCACCGTTGTGATAGACCACCATTCGGTCCCGGCCAGCGAGGTGCAGGGAAAGTTCAAGGACATAAGGATTACGGGGGCCACCTCCACCTTGCTTGCCAAGTACCTGTGGTGCGGAGGGGTGGAGGTGGACCCTACCTTGGCGGCGGCACTCGCGATGGGAATAGTCACGGATACCCTGTACTTCACGAGGGGGGTGACCCGCCTGGACCTTGAGGTCTTCCAGCAGCTCCTGGAGAAGGCGGACTTGGACCTTCTCAGGAGTCTCCATTCTCCCCTCCTTTCCAAGAGCGCCTTCGATTCCCTGGCCTCCGCCCTGAAGAGGGCCAAAATCGTGGAAAACTGCTTCCTCGTGAACCTGGGAGAGATAGAGGATTCGGAGGCAGTTCCGCAGATCGCGGATTTCCTGCTCCAGAGAGAGGGGATTTCCCACTCCCTAGTCTACGGCCTGCACGAGGGGATGGTGAGGATCTCCGCCAGGACCAGGGACAAGAGTGTTCATTTGGGGCAGATCTTCAGGGAACTCTTTCCCGGATTCGCGGGTGGGCATGCCAGCATGGCGGCGGGTTCCATCCCCGTGGGACAGCTCGTGAAGGTCAGCCCTCATGAAAGGACCTTCCGCAGACAGCTCGACAGGGCCGTGGCAGAACCCTTCCTCAAGCGCTTGGGCATAGGCCCCAGAAGGAGAAAGGGGAAGTGAGTGGGGGATATCTCCGGAAAATCCTGGAAGGGAAACTGGATGGGGAGGAACTCGAGAGGCTCCCCAGGGGTTTCCAGAGGATAGGGCATGTGGCCATTCTCTCCCTTCCCCCCGAGCTCTGGGAGAGGAGGAGGGAGATAGGAGAGGCCCCGCTGGGAAAGAACGGGATAAGGACGGTCGCCGTCAAGGTCGGTGGAATGGAGGGAAGGGAGAGGAGACCGAGGCTGGAGGTAGTCGCTGGGGATCGGGAAACGGTCACCCTTCACAGGGAGCATGGCTGTTTCTTCAAACTGGATCCCCTGAAGGTGATGTTCTCCCCCGGAAACCTGTACGAGAGGGGAAGGATTCCGAGACTGGTACAACCTGGGGAGGTAGTCGTGGACCTTTTCGCCGGGGTGGGACAGTTCTCCTTACCCATCGCCAAGCTGGCCAGACCCTCTAGGGTTTATGCGGTGGAGCTCAATCCCGTGGCCTATGGCTACCTCTGTGAGAACATCAGGTTGAACGGATTGGGGGGAGTGGTGGTGCCCATCCTTGGAGACTGCGAACAGGTGGCTCCTAGGGGGGTGGCGGATAGGGTGATCCTGGGCATTCTCCACGTGACCCATCGGTATCTCCCCCTAGCGGGCCAGGTCCTGAAACCATCCGGAGGTACCATACACTACCACGAGAGCGTTCCCGTTTCCCTCCATCGGGTCCGTCCGGTGCGGAGGGTGAGGGAGGCCTTTCCGGACAGGGAGGTGGAGATCTTGGGGGTGAGGAAGGTCAAGGGGTACGCTCCCGGAGTGGTGCATGTGGTGGTGGATGCGAGGATAGGGCCCAGGAGCAACTTTTAAAGGCTGGAGCGGAGGAGAGGGAGGATGCTGAAGGTGTGCAGTTCCTGCCTTCGGCCCATCGTGGCTGAAGTGGCGGTGCACTTCCTCTGTCCCCAGTGTGGGGAGGAGGAGATTTGGAGGTGCAGGAAGTGCAGGAAGCTGAGCAACCCCTACAGATGTTCGAAATGCGGTTTCGTCGGTCCTTGAGGTGAGGGAATGGGGAAAGTGGCCGTGACCGTGAGGGTAATGCCTGAGGGAACGGAAGTGAACCTGGAAGAGTTGGAGAGGAAGATAAGGGAGCTGGCGGAAGTAGTCTCCCTCTCTAGGGAACCCATAGCCTTCGGGTTGGAGGCCCTCCTCCTCGTGGCCGTCGTTCCCGATGCGGCCGGAGGCACCGAGCCCTTGGAGAGGGCCCTCCAGTCCCTTCCCGGCGTGGGGAGCGTGCAGGTGGTAGGAATAACCTTGGTCTGAGGTGGGAAGCTGAAGCTCGATCCGAAGGTGACCTCTCTTTATCCCGGCTTCTTCTGCGGTTACGCCCTCGTAACGGGTTTGACCGTAGAGACCTCCGTGGAGGCCCTCGAGGGAAAGGTCAGGGAGTTGGTGGAGAACTACAGGGGAAGGGAGGGGGCGCTGGAGGGTCTTCTACCTTACATGGAATTCCTCAAACGTATGGGGGTGGAGGAGACCTCCTTTCCCCTCAGGCTCTGGATGGAGAGGATACTGAAGGGAGAGTTTCCGGGAAGGAACAACAACGTGCTCGATTCCTGCGTCCTGGCTTCCCTAGAACACCTAGTCCCCCTCAGCCCGTTTGATCTCCTGAAGTTGAAGGGGGAGGTGGAGGTGACCCTTTCGGCCGGGGATAGGCCCCTCATCCTTCAGGACGGTTCGAAGGTGGTTCCCCCCGCGGGAGAGGTGATCCTCAGGGATCAGGAGAGGATCCTCTCCTCCTACAGCAGGGGAGAAGGAACGGTGGCCAGGGTGGGTTTCGAGACCTCGGGCGTGATCTTTGTAGCCTGGAATGCCCCCGGGATCCCACGCCAGAAGGTGGAGGAGGTCCTGAAAGCTGTCGCCACCTACGCCCGCAGGTACTGTGGGGGCCACGTGGAAAAAACGGAAGTTCTGGGATAGAGGAAAACGGGTAAATCCGGCTGGAGGAGGATCACGCTGGAGCTTTCAGGTTGGAAGAGGATGTTCGCCCCAAGCATGAGGACTCCCGCTTTTCTGGCCTTCACCATCAGGTGATAGAGGGCGGGATCCGCCCTCCCGTTGGGAAGGATTCCCCTAATCCCCTCCAGGCTCGTCATGAAGAAGAGGGCAACCTTTCTTCCCTCCCCGGAAAGCCTGATCAGTTCCTTAAGGTGTTTCCTTCCCCTTTGGGTGGGACAGTCCGGATAGGAAGCGAACTCTCCCAAGCGCAGGACGGCGCTCTTGAGCTCCACCACCAACTCTTTCCCGTTCCTGACCAGCTCGTAGTCCAACAGGGCTCCGTCCGTCCTGAGATTCCTCCTCCTCACCCGATATCCCTTGAGGGAGGGGAGCGAGTCCCGCTTCAGGGCCTCCTCGAAGGCCCTAGCCTGGAGGGCCGTGTCCACCACACTCCCGTGGGTTCCCTCCTCCATCGCGAAGAGCCTGTAGGGAAGCCTGCCCGAGCCCGGCAGGCAGTATCCCTTCCTCCCTCGGATTAAAAACTCCTCCAACCTTCCCGTGTTGTTGAGGTAGGCCCTGCTCTTCCTCCTCCCCACAAAGACTTCTACCGTGAAGCGGTTGACCCTCCTCCACACTTGGCACTCCAGAACCCCTCCCAGTCTCAGGAGTTCCATTATTTCTTCAGCCTGAGGATGGCTTCCGCCAAGTTTCCCCCCGTCCTCTTCAGTTCCTCCCTGACCTCCTGCTCGCTTGCTCCGGTCTGTTCTATGACCAGCCTCACATCCTCCTCCGGAAAGACCATTTCCCTCCTTTCCTCTCCCGAGACTTGATAGGTGCGCATCCCCCCTATCTCGGTGAGGAGGACGGTGGGATGGGTGAGGACGATTTCCTCCTTCTTGGTCCTTATCCTGACCTCCTCCACCTCCTCCAGTTCGGTGGTCTTCATTCCCATCTGTCGCATGAGTTTGTCCAGTTGTCTTCGATCCAGCTTTCTAGGGAACACCCATCCCCCACCTCACCTTCACCGCCTTTCCCTGCTTAAACACTTTCATTTCCTCCCCGCTCAGGAGGGCGGTGCCCGTCGCGAGCAGTTTGTTGGAGGGACTCACCACCAGGACTTCTTGTTTGGGTCTTATCAGGGGGTCGGCATCCTTTACATGCTTGGCGAAAACCGTTCTCCCTTTCTCCACCGCCGGTACGGCCTCTTCCACCACCGTCACCCTCAACCTTCCGGGGGGCAGAATCCCGTGGAGGATCCTGGCACCTTCCCTGTGGGGTAGGATGAAACCATCCGTGGCCCTTACCGCACAGATGGGTTTCTCCCCCCTCCAGACCTGCCTGATCCTCCCCTTGCTCACCACCACCTTCAGGCCCGGGGGAAAGAGGTGATCCCCCACCCCTTTTCCGAACTGATAGTTCGCCACGGCTTTGAGCTTCAACAGCTCCCTAGGGGTGGGCTCCCTTATCATCCCCAGACCTCAGATGTAGGGACTTTCCTCGGAGGTGGGTTCTAGGCCCGAGGGCGCCCTGAGATCGGGAAGACCCGTGACGTACTTTTCCAAGTTCTCCACTTTCAGGTTCAGTTCATAGACCTCGGAGAGAAGCCTTAGGATGTGGGAGGAAGCTTCCAAATCCAGCAGCCCCCCATGGGTGGCCCCCATCAGGCAGATCCCCTCCCAGCCCCTCAGTCCTGCCAGGCCTATCAGCAGTCCGTTCATCCCCACGATCATTCCCCCATCCAAGGCCACGGCCCCCTTTTCCCAGAACTTCTTGAAGGCAGCCGGGTTCGTGGCGGCGGCGAAGACACCCTTCTTCCTCTCGTGGGGGGGAAGGACGTAGGCCGCCATGGTTATTACCGTGTTCACACCGTAGTCCTTTACCGCATCCAGGAGCTGGTCCGAGAGCTTGTACTGTCCGAAGGGGGAGATGGCCTGGGCATCCGAAGTGGCCAGGATCAAGTTTTTTCCCTTGGCCTTCGTTCGATAGAGCCTTATCTTGAAGGCACTTATGCCGCTTCCTTCCCTGAGCACCCACTCGGGAAGGTAGGAGGAGTAGATTTCCATGAAGGGTTTGGCCTTCAGCTCCTGGATCAAGAACTCCGCCGACACCCTGCCCACGTTGGCTATGCCGGGGAAGCCCGCTATGAGGAGAGGGGCCCGAAAGTTCCGGCGATCTATCCTTTTCACTAAGAGCATCAACCTTCTTCGTCTGTGGGGATTTATACCGGAAGGGTGGTGGATAGGGATATGAAGGGAAGGGCCTTGGAGTATGTGTGAGGCCCGTTCCCGTGGGTGGAGGCGAGATTTCGGTAATGCCCCTCGCCTTCGAGAGCTTGGGAGTGAGGGGAATGTCCCTCTACCTGAAAACGGAGGATCTGGAGATGGTGGTGGATCCAGGGTCCTGTTTGGGTCCTAGGTTTGGCTTGACCCCGCACAGGAGGGAGTATCTTGCCCTTTCCTCCTCCAGGGAACTCATCCAGAGGATGGCCAGGAGGGCGGAAGTCCTGACGGTGAGCCACTTCCATTACGATCACTACCTTCCCCCCTTCGAGAACTGGCTCTGGCTCTGGAGCTCCCCTTCCCTGGCCGAGAGGCTTTACAGGGGAAAGGTTCTCCTGATGAAGGATTTTTCTTCAAAGGTCACTCCCTCCCAGAGGAAGAGGGGTTATCTCCTGCGTAAGTTCTGCTCCGATTTGGTCAGGGAAATGGAGGTGGCGGACGGGAAAAGGTTCAGGTTCGGGGAAACGGAGTTGGAGTTCTCCGACCCCGTTCCCCATGGGAAGGAAAGCTCCAGGATGGGTTATGTGCTCATGCTCTCCGTGAAGGTGGGGAGGTGCCGGGTGGTGCATGCCCCCGATATACAGGGTTTTCTCTCCCCTCCCTCCCTCTCCTTCATCCTGAGGGGTGAACCGCAGCTGGTGGTGGTGGGAGGTCCTCCCCTTTACCTCCGTGGAATAGTGGGGGAGGAGAAGCTGGAGGAGGCCCTCGCGAGCCTTAGGAGGTTGGCCAGAAAGGTTCCGCTCCTGGTGGTGGATCATCACCTTCTACGTTCCCTTGACTACCCGGAATACCTCCAGAGGCTTAGGAAGGAGGCCGAGGAGAGGGGAAACAGGGTTTGCACGGCGGCGGAGCTGGTGGGGAGGGAACCCGAACCCCTCGAAGCCAGGAGGAAGGAACTTTACGGGTTGGAGCCAGAGGGTGTTCGCCCTTCCCACTCCTCGTAGAGTTCCTCGTACGCCCTTTCCACTTCCCTCCTCCACTTCCTCCCCCAGTGCTCGAGGATCCTGCGGAGTTTCTCCATCCTTCCGGAGGAAAGTTCCCTGTCCAGCTCCTCCATTATCCCGACGAGCTTCCTCCTTGCCTCCTTCGAATGGGGATTGAGGAGCTGGATTTCCCCGCAGAGGAGGGGATCGGAGGCTAGGGAGGCCCTAACCAGCTGGAGGAGGGAGGAAAAGAGGGGGGTGGATAGTTTCTCCTCGAACCCGAGCTCCCCTAGGGCCTCGGCGCAGGAGAGGAGGAGGAAGTGGGTGAGGGCCTGGGTGACGGCCATGAACCTGTCGTGTTCCTCCGCCCCCATCTCCACCACCCTGGCACCCTTCGAGGAAAGGAAACGGGTGAACTCCTCATATCTCCTCCCAACCTTTACGGGAACGGAAATCACCGTTTTGTTTTTCAAATCCTTCGCACCTGGCCCGAAGAGGGGATGGAGGGAGGCCAGTTCCATTCTCCCCTTCACCCCTTTCATGGTGCGTACCACCTCTCCCTTCACCGAAGCTATGTCCATCAGAAGCTTCTCCTCCCCCACCATTCCCGCCAGCTCCTCCACCACCTGAGGAGTCTTGGAGATGGGGACTGCCACCAGCAGGATTTCCGCCTTTTCCCCAAGCTCTTTGAGGGTGGCCACCCTGCATCCACCAATTTTTCTGGCGAGTTCCTCCGCCCTCTTGGGGAGGAGGTCGAAGAGGTATACCTCCCATCCTTCCCTCCCCGCGAGCGAGGCGAACCAACCCCCCATCGCCCCGGCTCCAGCTATGCCCAGCTTCAGGATCCCATCCCCCTCCGCAGGGCCCTCCTCATGACCTCTAGGGGTGCCCTTTTCCCCGTGAAGATCCTGAAGGAGAGGGCAGCTTGGTAAAGCAGCATTCCCAAACCGTTCTCGGCTTTGGCCCCAGCCCTCTTGGCTTCCTTCATGAGCTCGGTCTCGGGCGGATGGTACACCAGGTCCATCACGAAGAGCTCGGGATGCATCAGCTCATGGGTCACCAGCGTTCCGCCCCTTTGGTCCATCCCGACGGGCGTGGCGTTGATCAGCACATCCGCCGAGCGGAGGGCTTCACGCAACTCGGCCCTCTCCAATCCCCCCCATTTTACCTCACCACCCTTCTTTCGGAGTTCGGAGGCTAGTCCCTCGGCCTTGGAGACGGTCCTGTTGAGGAGGGTGAGCTCCACTCCCTCCTTCAAGAGGGAAAAGGCGAGGGCCCTGGCCGCTCCCCCCGCCCCCAGCAGGACCACCCTCCTTCCCTTCAGGGATCCGAGCCTTTCCCTGAGGAACCTCACCGCCCCCTCCCCATCCGTGTTGAAGCCCTTCAGCTTTCCTCCCTCGTTCTTCACGGTGTTGACCGCCCCCACCTCTTCCGCGGAAGGATCCAGTTCGTCCAGGAGGGGAAGGATGGCGGTCTTGTGAGGGAAGGTCACGTTCAGGCCACCTATGCCCATCGCCCTCACCCCCAGAAGGGCCTCCTTCAGCATGGAGGAGGGAACCCTGAGGGCCACGTAGACGCAGTCGAGCCCGAGATGGCGAAAGGCGGCGTTGTGCATGGGTGGGGAGAGGCTCCCTTCGACGGGATCTCCTATGAGGGCGAAGACCTTCGTTTTGGAGGAAATCATACCATCATCTCCAGAAGGCGCTTGGTGGTCTTCACATCCAGCTGTCCCGGGGCGGTGGGTCTCCCCACCGAAGCATAGACCAGAGGTGAGCCGAGGAGGGCGGAGAGAATCCTGCTCAAGGTGCCCACTTCCCCCATGGCGAAGGAGATGAGGGGAACGGAGAGCCTTGCCCTGTGGAGGAACTCCAGCACTCTAATGACCTCCTCCGTTTCCCTGGCGAAGGTAACTACCTTCACCAGATCCCCCACCTTTTCCATCCTCCTGGCCATCCTCAAGAGAGATGGGAGGGGAGGGGTACCGGAGAGTTCGTGATGGGAGAGGAGGATAGAGGTTCCCTTCTTCTTGGCTTGGGAGACGACCTCACCGAGCAGCGGGGAGGGGGTGGAGAATTCCAAGTCGAGGCAGGGGACGTCCCGTTCCATCCCCTCCAGCAGCCTTTCCACCCTCTCCTCTTCCCTCCCACGGAAGAGACCCCCTTCCCTCCTAGAACGGCAGGTGAGGATGATGGGAAGACCTCCCCCCAGCAACCTCTCCCAGTCCGGCTCCTCCTTCAGTCCATCCAACCTGAGCTCCACCAAATCCGCCCCCATCCTCTCAGCCCTCCTCCTTCCCCTCACCATTTCTTCTACCGTGGATCCCATCACGGAGCCACAAACGGCGGGTGTTTTCAGTTCCTTTCCACCCAGCCGCAGGACTCCGGTCAGGTCCCTCACCTCTCGATCACGAATTCTTCCACGGCCATGCCGAAGTGTCTCCCCTTTCCGGAGAGGTGAACGAGGACCTCGTCTCCCTCTCTGAGCTTGGTCACGGAGATGGGTTTCCCGTCCTTGCCCACAAGGTTTATGGTCTCGGCATTCTGTAGCACCACTTTCAAGTTCCTTCCACCCACTTCTGCCTCCACGAGCACCAGCGGTCTCCTCTCTATCTTGACCCTTCCCACCACCTCCGCCCTAGCCCTTCCCGACGTATCCACCACCAACACCTCCTCCCCCGAGGAGAGTTCGGAGAGGTATTTGGTCTTCCCCCCCGGTACCATGATGTAACCGTGCACCGCACCGGCGTTCACCCTGAAGGGACGGGTTTCCACGAATTCGCTTTTGAGGGTCTCGGAATGGACGAGGAACATTCCTTCCGCCTGGCTTCCCACGAGCATTCCCTCTCCCTCCCTCAGGATGGAACAGGTATCCACACATGCCCTGTCACCCGAGCCCACGGCCTTTACCCCGATCACCTTCGCGGGAATGAGTTCCACCCTCCCCAACCCCATGCCCCGGATCACCTCTCCCGTCTTCTTCACCTCCAGGGGTACCTCCGGGTCCAGCAGGATTCCGTCGGCTCCCAACTCCAGGGTCTCCAGCGCGATCTTGGCTTCCTCGGCGCTCTTCACGAGGGCCAGTAGCCTTCCCCTCCCGTGGAGGGCGGCGATGAGGTTCTCGAGCGGTATGATCTTCCAGTCTTTCCCCCACACCACCAAGTAGTCCACCCCCCTCGCAGCCTTGACCGCCATCCCTTCGGTTTCCTTGTCCCTGATTTCCACCAGGAGGGCGGTTTCCTTCCCCCTTTTCCTGGCCTCTTCCACCAGGCCCTCCGCCTTTCCCAGCTCCGTGGGGGAGGGGACCCTGCACAGGAGGATATCCGTCTGTGGCACCAGTTCTTCCGTGATGATTTTGATCACCCCCTTCTCCCTTGCCCTTTCAGCCTCCCTGCTGGGGACGAGAAGGGCCTCCGCTCCGGCCTCAAGGGCCGCGGAGAGGATGGAGCCATCTAGGCTTCCCTCCTTCTCCGCCCTGACCCAAAAGAGCTTACGTTTCAAACCCTTCACCGCTTGAGTTCTTCCAACGCCTCTTCCACGGACCAGTTCTCGTGCACGATCCTGCAGAGGGCCCTCACCATCTTTTCGGGGTCTGGGTGCTGGAACACGTTTCTTCCTATGGAAACCCCTATGGCACCGGCTTCGATGGCGTCTTTGGCGAGTCTGAGCACATCGGCCTCCGTTTCCAGTTTGGGTCCTCCGGCTATCACCACCGGGACGGGGCATCCCCTGACCACCTTCCTGAAGGAATCGATATCCCCCGTGTAGACGGTTTTCACGATGTCGGCCCCCAGCTCCGCCCCCACTCTGGCTGCATGGGCCACGGCGACGGGATCGTGCTCGCTCTTGACCTTGGGTCCCCTCGGGTACATCATGGCGAAAAGGGGCATGCCCCATAGTTCGCAGGTCTTCGCCACCTCCCCGAGGTGGGTGAGCTGTTCCCCTTCGTTTTCCGCCCCCACGTTGATGTGGACGGAAACACCATCCGCTCCCAGCCTTATCGCCTCCTCCACCGTGGCCACAGGGACCTTGCAGTTGGGATTGGGTCCGAGGGAAGTGCTTCCCGAAAGATGAACGATGAGTCCTATGTCCCTTCCATATCCCCTGTGTCCCGCCCTCACTATCCCCTTGTGCAAGACCACCGCGTTGGCTCCTCCCCTAGCCACCTTGTCTATGGTCTCCTCCATGTTTTCGAGTCCCTGAAGGGGTCCCATGCTGAGTCCATGGTCCATGGGCACGATGACCGTTCGCTTGGTCTTGCGGTCGATAATACGCTCCAGCCTTATGCGTTTGCCCAAGAGGGACATCCTGCCACCTTCTTACTCCTTCCACGGGAGGATTAAAAAGTTCACAGAAGAAGAGTTGGAAAGAAAAAAAGAAAGTTTATTTCGCTCAGTAGATTTTTACCTTATAAATATGTCCTGAGGGTGTGTGCTTGATCTGGAGCTCGTCCCCGGAGGTTGGTGTTGCACCTCCAAAGTCCGTTAGAGTGACCGATTCACCTGGGCTCAAATCCCCTACGCCGTCTCTCCAACTCCCTGCCGTACCCGTGCGGGGCACGATACGATACTGCCAGTCCACCTGTTTAATGGTGCCGCTCCCGACGTCTACTTCTAACGTGATGGTGTTATCGGAGAGGGTGGCTCTAAAAGTCATGGCGGGAAAACCTCCCATTCTTGTGACGTAGTAAACAGCTCCAGCCACCACGATGAGCACTGCGGCCAGGATCAACAGGTACTCAATAGCGCCTTGGCCCTTTCTTCCCCACATTTTAACACCATTTTAAGGTTTTTTAAATGGACATTATAAAGTTTCCGAGAGCTCTTTTTCACCGAGTTTTTAGCTTGGGAGGGAAAGAAAATTGATGATGCACGTGATTTCCTTTGCTTCTGGTAAAGGTGGGACGGGCAAGACCATGGTGGTGGCTAATCTTGGGATATGTTTGGCGAAGAGGGGGAGGAAAGTGGTCGCACTGGATGCGGACCTCACCATGGCCAATCTCGGTCTTCTTTTTGGCCTGGAAGAAAGGTTCACCCTTCACGATGTCCTTGCGGGAAAGGCGGAAACGGAGGAGGCCCTCCACGAGGTCTTCCCCAAGCTGGAAGTCCTGCAGGGAGGTCTCTCCCTGAAGGACATAGGACAGATTAGGTTAGAGCGTTTGAAAATAGTGGTGAGGAAGCTCGCGAAAAGAGCGGATTACGTGTTGATAGATTGTCCCTCTGGTTTCGAGCAGGACTTCATCACCGCCCTTACGGTTTCCTCCCAGATGGTTTTGGTGATCAACCCCGATCCCCTCTCCGTAGCGGAGGCCATGAAGGTGAAGAGGATGGCGGAAAAGTTCAAGGTCAGGCCTCTCGGTTTGGTGGTGAACAGGGTGGTGGGGAAGGACACGGACCTTCCCTTGAGGGAGATAGAGGGGTTGTTGGAACTTCCACTGCTGGGGACGATACCGGAGGATGAGGAGGTGGCCAGGTCATTAGCCAGCGGTAGGCCAGTGGTCCTTCAGGCCCCAAAAGCACCCTCCTCCAAGGCCCTGGAAAGGATAGCCGAGGTTATCCTGAAGGGCGGTTGAAAAATGTACCTCTTTATAGAGGTTTTGACCATTTTTTAAAGGGGGATATGAAAAAGGAAGTTCTGGAATTGCGTCGCCGTCTAGAGGTGGCTGAGAAGGAACTTCGTCGTCTTTCCAAGTTCGAGTGGGATTACACCAAGAGACTCTGGAGGTTTAGCCTCTTCTCTTGGTTTGTAGGGGTATCTTTCTTCTTCTTGTTGGTATATGCCTACGAGCCCTCCCTCCTCCAAGAGCTTCCGGAGGCCCTTCCCCTCCTCGCGCTCGCCGCCGCTGCTCCCCTTCTGGCGACTCTCTACTTCGTGGGGAGGTTGGAGGGAAGGGTCAAGAGGTTGGAGCGGAGTAGGGAATTGCTCCTTTCCAGGTACAGGAAGGCCCTTCTAGAACACTTTGAGGAGGCTAGCTGAGCCTTCTGCTCAGTTTCTCCGCCAGCTCGGTTAGGGATTTGGAAGCAGGAGAGCGCGGATAGAGTTCCAGAAAAGGTTCCCCCTTCCTCCAGGCCCTTCTCACGTTTAGATCCTCGGGTATCTCCCCTAGGATGGGAAGATCCAGCAGGCGTTTTATTTCCCCGGCAGGAAATTCATAGTCTTTTCCCCTTACCCTGTTGAGCAAAATTCCCTGGGGGCGAAGGCCCAGGAACTCGAGCAGGACCTTGGTCCTCAGGGTGTCGGAGAGGGAAGTTATTTCGGGGAGGGTGAGCAGCAGGATTTCCTGTCCCGTTCTGAGGGTGGCCACCGTTTCCTTCCTCAGGCCTCCGGGAGTATCGATGAGCATGAACTCCACCCTTTCCCCGAGGGAGTCCAGGGTGGGGGGGAGCCTGTTCCAGTCCACGCCCCTAAGATCCCCCGAAGGGCTCGAGGGGACGATCTTCAGTCCGTGCGGACCCTCATATATGGCGTCGGAGGGAGGGATCTCTCCCCTCAGGACATCGTTGAGGGTGTAGGGTGCCCTCTCCAACTTGAAGAGCAGGCCGAGGTTTGGGGAGGAGAGACAGGCATCCACGAGGAGGGTGGACCTTCCTTTTTTTGCCAGAGCCAAACCCAAGTTGGCGGTGATGGTGGTGCGGCCAACACCCCCTTTTCCAGAAGCCAGGACAATCCTTTTCATGAAAACCTCTTTCTTCTCTCCTTTACCATAATTTTTAAATAGCTCTTCAGGTATCTTATTCGTTATGCCGGCAAGTGCTCGTAGGATAGGCGTTTTTCTTTGCAAATGCGGGGGAAACATCTCCGACTTCGTGGACTTGGAGGAAGTGAAGAAGGCCGTGGAGAAGATCGATGGAGTAGTGGCGGTAGAAGTGGATGAGCACTGGTGTTCTTCGCCTGCCGGGAAGAGGATAAAGGAAGTGATAAAGGAGAAGAACCTTGACAGGGTGGTCATCGTAGCCTGCACCCTCAACATGCATCAACCCCACTTCATGGAAGTGCTGCAGGAGGCTGGTCTCAATCCCTATCTCCTGGAGAGGGTGAACGCCAGGGAGCAGTGCTCTTGGGTTCACAAGGACAATCCCAAGGAGGCCACCCAGAAGGTCATCGACCTCGTGAGGGGAGGAATCGCTAGGGCCAGGTACCTCTCGGAGCTCTCCCCCATCGTGGAGAAGGTGAACAAGAACGTGGTGGTGGTGGGGGGAGGAGTGGCGGGGATCATCGCCTCCCTCGAGCTGGCCTATGGGGGCCACCGCGTGTACCTGGTGGAAAAGTCTCCCACCATCGGTGGGAGGATGGCCAAGTTCTCCAAGGTCTTCCCCTCCCTAGACTGTGCTTCTTGCATCCTCACCCCCAGAATGGCGGAGGTGGAGTCCCACAAAAACATCACCCTTCTCACCTATTCCGAGATCCTGGAGGTGAGCGGCTCCGCCGGTAACTTCAAGGTGAAGATCCTCAGGAAGCCCAGGTATGTGGACGCCGCCCTTTGTACGGGCTGTAGGGATTGCACCACGGTTTGTCCGGTGAAGGTGCCCAACGAGTGGAACATGGGGATGGATAAGAGGACTGCCATCTACATACCCTTCCCCGAGGCCGTTCCCAGGATCGCGACCGTGGATGAGGCCAACTGTCTTTACTTGAAGTACAGCAAACCCGGAAAGCCGGTATGTGGGAAGTGCGTGGAAGTCTGTAAGGCCAAGGCGATAAACTTCGAGATGAAGCCCGAAGTGGTGGAGGTGGAGGCGGGGGCCATCCTGCTCACGATCGGTAGCGAGGTCTTCGATGCCAAGAAGGTTCCACAGCTCGGATATGGTCTCTACAAAAATGTCATCACCAGCATGGAGTTCGAACGCATGATCAACTCCGACGGTCCCACCGGTGGGAAGGTGATAAACCCCGTTACCGGGGAAACCCCAAAGGTGGTGGCCTTCATACAGTGCGTGGGGAGTAGGGATGAGAAGTATAATCCCTATTGCTGCAGGATAGGATGTACGGCCTCTTTGAAGCATGCCGTTCTCTTGAAGGAGTACGTGAGCAAGGACATAGATGTCTACATTTGCTATAACGACATGCGCACGGTGGGGAAAGGTTTTGAGGAGTTTTACAGGAGGGTTAGGGACCTTGGGGTAAAGTTCATCAGAGGCCTCCCCTCCGAGGTGAAGCAGAAACCCGACGGATCCCTTACCTTCAACGTTTTCGATACCACCACCGAGACCCTTTACGAGGTCAACGCCGATCTCGTGGTCTTGGCCATAGGGCTGACACCAACCCCAGATATAGAAAAGATGGCGAAGCTCCTGAAACTCTCCAGGGGTCATGACGGTTTCCTGCTCGAGGCCCACGAGAAGTTGAGGCCGGTGGAGACCCTCACCGAGGGCATTTTCGTGGCCGGCAGCTGTCTGGGTCCCATGGACATCCACGATGCCACCTCTGAGGCCATGGCCGCGGCTTCGAAGATCATGGGCTTCCTGGCGGCAGGAGAAATTGTGAAGGAACCCATCGTAGCCAAGGTGAACGAGGACCTTTGTAGCGGGTGTAGGGTTTGCGTTTCGGTATGCCCCTTTGATGCCATCAAGATGGAGGACAGGGGAGAGGGTAAGTTCGTGGCTAAGGTGGAGGAGGTGCTTTGCAAGGGTTGTGGGCTCTGTGCAGCTTCCTGTCCGACGGCAGCCATCACCACCCAGCACTTCACGGATGAGCAGATAAGGGCCCAGGTGAGGGGCATCTTGGTGGGAGTATGAGCGAGTTCCAGCCGAAGATAGTGGCCTTCTGCTGCAATTGGTGTTCCTATGCGGGGGCGGATCAGGCGGGTCTCAGGAGGCTGCAGTATCCACCCACGGTGAGGATCGTGAGGCTCATGTGTAGTGGGAGGTTGGATCCCGTCTTCGTGCTGGAGGCCTTCAAATACGGGGCCGACGGGGTGCTGGTAGCTGGATGTCATACCCCCACGGACTGCCATTACACCTCAGGGAACTTCAAGGCCGAGCGCAGGGTCCTTCTCCTGAAAAAAGTTCTGGAACAGATGGGCATAGAGCCGGAGCGTCTGAGGCTGGAATGGATCTCGGCCTCCGAGGGGGAGAAATTCGCGAAGGTGGTGGAGGAGATGACCCAGCAGCTGAAGCAGCTGGGTCCCAGCCCCCTCAGGAAGTCCTGAGTCTCTGGGCAGCGGAGACGGCTTGACCTACGGAAATTCCCCCATCTCCCGGCGGGAGGAGTTTATGCCTTAGGAAGCTCAGTCCCCTCCTCTCCACTTCCCTCCTCACCTCCACCGTGAAGTACCTATTGCAGAAGACCCCTCCCGAAACTCCCACCACCTCTATTCCCTTCTCTTCCGCCGTTTCGCAGGCCACCTCTGCCAGGGCTAGGGCCAGGGCTTTATGGGCGGAAGCCGCCACGTGTTTCCTCGGTACTCTCTTCCTCATGGCTTCTACCACCCCTTCGAGCAGGGAAGAAGTGTCTACCACCTTCCCGGAGCGTTCGCATGGGAGGCGGAGGGTGTCGGGATCACCTTCCCCCGCTGCAGCCTCAAGTTTCATAGCAGGTTCCCCCTCGTAGGTCCTCTCCCAGCAGAGGCCCAGGAGACAGGAAATGGCATCCAGCACCCTCCCGCAGCTGCTCGTGAGGGGGAGGTGACCCCTCTCCAGCTGTCTCAGCACCACTTCCCTCTCCCTTTCCCCCTTTGGGAAACCCGCGGGACAGAGTTCGGCCAGAATCCTCTCGGTTTCCTCCCTTCCCAACCTCCTCCAGAGGATGCCCGCCACCATCCTCGCCGGGAACTTCGTAGCAGCGTCTCCTCCGGGCATGGGTTGGGGCTGGAGTCCTCCCACCCTCTCGAAGGTGGAGAAGTCAGCGACCATCACCTCCCCTCCCCAGACCGTTCCATCCGTTCCGTAACCCGCTCCATCGCACGCTATTCCCACCATTTCTTCCACCCCTCCCTCCGCCATGAGGGAACAAAGGTGTGCGTGATGATGCTGGACCCCCACCCTCTCCGCCCCCCATTCCTCCGCCCACTCTCCCGCCAGCCTGGTCGTGGGATAGAGGGGGTTGAGGTCATGTGCCACCGCCTCCACCCTTTCCACTCTAAGGAGCTTCCCGAGGGAAGCCACGGCTTCCCTGAGGTAGGCGAGCGTCTCCAGCTTTCCGGTATCCCCAATGTGCTGGCTTGGGAAGCACCTGTTTCCCAGGAGGAAGGATGCGGTTACATTTTCCTCCGCACCCACCCCCAGCACTGCCTTCTCTGAGGAGAAGGGGAGGACGATGGGTTCGGGAACGTACCCCCTCGAGCGCCTGAGGAAGATGGCTTCTCCCTCCACCACCTTGAGCACGGAGTCGTCACACCTGTTCACGATCCTTCGGTTGTGGAGGAGGAGGTAATCCACCTTCCCCCTGAGCTCCCTGAAGGCTTTCTCGTTCTCCACGATCATGGGAAGGCCGGGTGGGTTGGCACTCGTCATCACGTAGGCCGGTTCCCTTCCGTGGTGGAGGAGGAGGAGATGGATGCCGGAGTAGGGGAGCATCACCCCCACGGAATCCAGGCCGGGGGAGACAAGCTCGGAGAGGGGGAAATCCCTGGAGCGTTTGAGGATCACGATGGGGCGGCGATGAGAGGTGAGTTCCCTCGCCTCCTCCTCGCTCACCTGTGCGAACGTGCGCACGGTTTCCAGGTCCCTGGACATAACCGCAAAGGGTTGCTGGGGACGACGAAAGGTCGCCCTCAGCCTCCTGAGGGGTTCGTCCTCCACCGTTCTGCAGGCCAAGTGGGTTCCCCCTATTCCCTTTATTCCCACGATGAAGCCCTCGTCCAGCAGTCTGGCGGTTTCCCTTAACGGGTCCCTCACCTCCAGCCTTCTCCCTCCCCCTTCGTGGAGTTCATGGAGTTCCAGGCTGGGACCACAGGAAGGACAGCAAGTGGTTTCGGCATGGTAGCGTCTATCGGAAGGATTCGTGTATTCTCGGAGGCAGGCGGGACAGAGGGGGAAGTCCACCATCGAGGTCCTTTCCCTGTCGTAGGGGAGATCGAGGATCACCGTGAAACGTGGACCGCAGTCGACACAGGTGGTGAAGGGATAGGCGTATCTTCTGTCCATGGGATTCAACATCTCCCTTGTGCACTCCTTACAGACCGCCAGATCGGGAGGGATCACGGAGGGACCGCCCAGGCCCTCTATTCTGCTTTCCTCCACCTTGAAACTCCGGAACTCACCCGTGGGGGAGGTCCATTTCACCCTCACCTCCTCTATCCTGGAGAGGGGTGGGGCTTCCCTTCTCAGGGAGGAGAGGAACTCCTCTATTTCTTCCCTCCCCCCCTCCACCACGATCTGTACCCCCGCATCCCCCATGTTCCTCACGAAGCCCAGCAGACCGTATCTCTGCGCCAGCCTGTAGACGAAGGGTCTGAAACCCACTCCCTGGACCACTCCCGTGACCCCTATTTCCGCCCTGGATGCCATCCTCATCCCTTCAGGTACTCCTCCACCACCTTTCCGACATCGGAGGCGAAGGAGGTCGCGAGAAGTCTTTCCACGTTGCCCAGGGCCTCCTCCACCTCGGGGTCATACCTTATCCATCCGAGCAGTCGCACGCCTTCCCATTGGGAAGGGGAAGAGGAGAAGTTCTCCACTATTCCGGCAATCCTTCCACCCGCCCCCTTAAGGCCCTCTATCATCCTCTCCACGCTCTTCCTGGAGAGCTTGGAAGGCGTGGTGACCACTAGGAACTCCGCCCCCTTCAGGAGTCTGAGGACTTCCAAGAGCTCGTCCCCACTCCCCGGTGGCATGTCGATCAGGAGGTAATCCAGCCTTCCCCAGCGGGTGAGGGAAAGGAGGTCGAGGAGGGAGGAGGTTATCCCCCCCTTTCTGAGGAGGAGGGGGAGGTCGCCTGAGAAGTGGACCACCGAGAGGAACTTCACCCCCTCCACGTCGGGGGGTATCAGACCCCTTTCCTCGAGGGGCTCTCCCCTTTTGCCCAAGATGAGGTGCACGGAGGGATTGTGGAAGTCCAAATCTAGGAGTCCCGTCGAATATCCCCTCCTCGACAGGAGGAGGGCCATGGTGGTGGAGAGGAGGCTCTTCCCCACTCCCCCTTTGGAACTGACCACGGGAAGAACGACTCCCAGTTCGGGAAGCCTTTTCCTCAGGGCGGCCTCCCTCGGATCTATTTTTCTATCTCTAACGAGTTCACCCATACTCCCCTTCCTCCTTTGATTTCCAAATCCAAGCCCCCACACCTCGGACATCTGAGGAAGAGGGGAAGGAGATCCGGGAGGAAATGTAGGGCCTCCTCCTCCATGCTTCCCCTTTCCGGTGACCACTCGAACCCGCAGGACCTGCAGCCCACCCTTCCCTTCTCCCTCTCGAAGGTTATCTCCGCTCCCTCGAGGATGGTTCCCCTTGAGAGTTCCTCCAGGGCGAACCTGAGGAGTCCCTCCTCCACTCCCTGAATTTCCCCCAGGACGACCCTAAAGCCCGTGATCCTCCTCGCCCCTTCCTTCTTTCCCCTCTCCAGCAGGGCCTCCACTATTCCCTCCGCTATTGCCCACTCGTGCATTGATTAAGGAGGGAGGGAAGAAGGCTAAAACCTTTTTTTCCCGGGTGGTGAGAGGGAGGTGCTTGGTGGAGAGAATAACGATGGCTCACGGGGCGGGTGGTACGGCCATGAGGGAGCTCATCAAGCAGCTCATCGTAGGGGAGCTGGGTGGAAGCGGGGTGGAGGTTCCGCTGGAGGCGCTGGACGATTCCTCCGTGGTGAACGACATCGCTCTCCATTCGGACTCTTCCACGGTCAAGCCCCTCTTCTTTCCGGGTGGGGACATAGGGAGGCTTGCTGTCTCGGGAACGGTGAACGATCTGGCCGTGATAGGGGCTAGGCCTTTGGCCCTGACCTGCGGTCTCATCGTGGAGGAAGGTTTTCCGCTGGAGGATCTGCGCAGGATCCTGAGGAGCGCCTCCGAGACCTGTAAGGAAGCAGGGGTCCACATCATAGCGGGTGACACGAAGGTAATGGAGAAGGGGGCCCTGGACCAGCTGGTGATCAACACCTCCGGGATAGGGATAAGGGGGGAAGAACTGGAGCACAACCTCAGGGAGGTGAGGAAGTACAGGAAGATGGAGAGCAGGTGGTTGTTGGATTCGAACCTCAGACCGGGGGACAAGATCCTGGTGTCGGGAACGGTGGGGGATCATGGGGTGGCCATTCTCTCCGCCAGGGAGGGCTATGGGTTCGAGACGGAGGTGAAGTCGGATGTCGCACCCCTCAACCACATGATAAGGGAGATCCTGGAGGTGGGCGGGATAGTGGCCATGAAGGATCCCACCCGCGGGGGTCTTTCGAATGCCCTCAACGAGTGGAGCGAGAAGTCCGGGGTGGGGATCCTCCTCTGGGAGGAGAGGATACCGATAAGGGAAGGGGTGAGGGCGGCCTGCGAGATGCTGGGGGTGGATCCTCTGGAGATGGCCAACGAAGGGAAGGTCGTGATAGGGGTGGTGCCCCAGAAGGCGGAGGAGGTACTGGAGGCCCTCAGATCCACGAGGCTGGGAAAGGAGGCGGAGCTGATAGGAGAGGTCACGGATGAGTTCAGGGAAGTGGTGATGGAGACCTCTCCCGGAGGGAAGAGAATCCTGCCTCCCCCGTACGGGGATCCGGTACCGCGGATCTGCTGAGGTTCAGGGGAGCTCGGTGGGCTCCAGCAGCCGGTTGTCCATCCTGCGCACGAGCGTGAGCCATTCGGGCATCAGTCTCTGCCATTCCTCCGAGCCCAGGAAGTCCTCCCAGAATTCCTCCCTCTTTTCCCTGCTCTCGAAGGCCAACATGTAGGTGACCTCTTCCTCCTCCACCACCTTGGCCTCCCCATCCAGGTCCACCACTTCCCTGTACTTCGTGATCCAGTGTCCCACGGGTTCTCCCCTTCCCCTGAGTTTTTCCGCCCCCAGCGGCATGGCCTTGTCCCTGTAGAAGAGGAGGAAGTCCCGCAGCTTTCCCTGTCTCACCGTGTAGCTCCTGAGTTCGTAGATCAAACCATCCCACCCGGAGGTTTCGCTGGCCCTATCCCCCTCCCCGCCAGGATGCCACCGTCTATCACCAGTGTGATGCCGGTCACGTAAGAAGCCTCATCGGAAGCGAGGTAGAGGGCACCGTAAGCGGCGTCCCAGGCCGTTCCTATCCTCTTCAACGGTATCATCCATTCGAGCACCTTCCTGCGTTCCTCCGTCATGATGGGTGCCACCATGGGTGTGTCCAGGAAACCGGGGGCTATGCAGTTCACCCTGATGTTATATTCCGCCAGATCTATGGCCATGCTCCTCGTCATGTTGATGATGGCGGCCTTCGTGGTGGCGTAGGTGAGGCTGGGATGTCCAGTCAACCCGGCTGCCGAGGAGGTGTTGATGATCACCCCTCCTCCACCCTTGATCATATGGGGAACGGCGTACTTGGACATGAGGAAGATGCTCTTCAGATTGGTGGTGACTACCGCGTCCCAGTCCTCTTCCGTGGTGTCGAGGAGCCCGAAGGGTGTGGCTATTCCCACCACGTTGTGGAGGATGTCGAGCTTCCCGTAGGTGGAGACAGCGGTTTCCACGATCCTTTTGGCATCCTCGCTCTTGGTGAAGTCCCCTTGGACCACGATGCCTTCGCCTCCCCTCTCCTCGAGCATCTTCAGGGTTTCCTTGGCGGCGTTCTCGTTGATATCGGCGCAGACCACCTTGGCCCCTTCCTGTGCGAAGAGGATGGAGGTTGCCCTTCCTATCCCTATTCCCGGTCCACTGGAGCCTGCTCCCGCGATGAGGGCCACCTTTCCCTTCAACCTCATTTTCCCAAGACGAACTGGGTTTTTCCCTTCTTATCCCTTGGCTAAAAGTCCACCCTCTTTCCCTCGTAGGCGTAGAGGAAGAGCTTCCTGCAGTCCGCCTCATCCGGTACCCTGGGGCTAGTGAAGATCCCCGTGCTCTGCATGGCTTTCCTCACCAGCTCCTCCAGCCTGCTTTCGAATTCTTCCCTCTTTATCCCCAGTTCCCTGATCGAGAGGGGTTCTCCCAATCTCCTGATCAGGTTCCTCACTTCCTCAAGCAACTTCTCCGCCGCTTCCTCCTCCGTTCCCGCCCTTATTCCCGCCGCCCAAGCCAGCTCCGCCAGCCTCCCCTTCACGGTCCCAAAGGCGTACTCCAGCCCGTAGGGAAGGAAGAGTCCCACCGTTCTTCCATGGGGTATGTGGAACACCGCTCCAAGGGAATGTCCCATGGCGTGGATGAGGCCTATCTGGGAGTTGGAGAAGGCCATGCCGGCCATCGTGGCTGCCACGTGCATTTTGTCCCTGGCCTCCATGTCGTTACCGTTGGCGTGGGCCCTGGGGAGGTAGGTGAAGGCCAGCTGGATGGCCTTGAAGGCCAGGGCATCGGAAAAGGGATTGCTCCACTGGGAGAGATAGGCTTCGAAGGCGTGGGCCAGCACGTCCATCCCCGTGCTGGCGGTGAGGGAAGGAGGCATCTTGGAGGCCAGTTTGGGATCCACGATGGAGAGATCGGGAAGGATCTCCCTCGAGGCCAGCTCCACCTTGAACTCCTCCTCTCTGCTGGTGATGACGGCTGCCCAGGTGGCATCCGATCCCGTACCGCTGGTCGTGGGGATACACACGAGTCTGGCCTTCTTCCTGAGTCCAAGTTCCGTCATTGGGGTAATGTCCTCTATCCTGAGATCCGGTCTTTCGTACATGACCCAGATGGCTTTGGCGGCATCCATGCAGGAACCTCCCCCCAGCCCCACGAACCAGTCGGGAGAGAATTCCTTGGCCAGCTCAGCACCCTTCATCACGGTTTCCTTGGAAGGCTCGGGTTCCACTTCGTCGAAGACCAGAACCTCCATGCCGTTTTTCTTCAGGCGTTGGACAATTTCTTCCACGAAGCCCAGCTTTTTGATGTTTTGATCCGTCACCAACATGGCCCTGTTTCCTTTCACCGTTTCCAAGGCGTCCAAGGCATCCTCGCCAAAAGCCACCTTGGGTGCCAGGAACCACCACACCGGTATCCTTCTCCCTCGATGAGGGTTCATAAAAGTCTTTTCGCGACCGCGAGACGGGTCTTCACCATGGGTTCCGGAGTTGAATTCAAGTGATTCGATTTCTAGCCAGTGTGAATCACGGAGTCATCCTTCAGTCTTCCGAGGTCCCAAAAAGGTGCCGTGTTTCTAACAATTGATATAAGGAAAGAGGTCGCAACTTTATAAAGATGGGCACGAAAAAGGGGGGGAAGAAAGAAAATCCTTTCAGTAAGAATCCCGTTTTGCGGGAGTTTATCAAAAGAGTGGCAGGAGAGAATGGACTGCTCATCCTTTCCAAGCTTTGGGGAAAACAGCTGACGGATGAGGAATTGGCGAAGCTCACCCGCCTCAGGGTCAACTTGGTAAGGAAGATCCTGTACGACCTGTACGAGAACAGGGTGGTCAACTACCACCGCTTCAGGAATGAGGACAACGGCTGGTACATCTATCGCTGGTATGTGGAGATGGAAGGAGCACTGGAGAACCTCCAGTCCATCAGGCAGGAGCTCCTTAGGAAACTGGAGGAGAGGCTGGAATACGAGAGGGGGCATATGTTCTTCTCCTGCAAAAACAACTGCCCCCGCATGACCTTCGAAGAGGCTTCGGAGCATGAGTTCAAGTGTCCCCACTGCGGGGAGACTATGGAGTTCATGGATAACAAGCAGATCATAGCCAGTTTGGAAGCCCAAGTGGAGGAACTCAAGCGTCAGTGGGGTGAAAAACTTCAAACCAACTCGTGAGGAGGCCCTCTCCCTCTTGAGGGAAGTGGGTTGCGGGGAGGGGGTGATAAGGCACTGTTTGGCGGTGGAAAGGAAGGCCCTTGAGCTGGCCGAATTGGTGAGCAGGAACGGGGTGAAGGTGGATAGGGAGCTGGTGGGGATAGGTGCCCTTCTCCACGACATAGGAAGGTCCGTGACGCACGGGATAAGACACGGGGTGGAAGGTGGGAGAATTCTGAGGGAAAAGGGCTTTCCCGAACTCTCCCGTTTCGCGGAGAACCATCTGGGAGCTGGAATACCGAAAGAAGAGGCGGGGGAACTGGGGTTGCCCGAGAGGGATTTCCTACCCCTCACGGTGGAGGAGAAGCTCGTGACATATGCTGACAAACTAATAGAGGGGGAGGACGAGGTGGGGTTCGAAGAGATCCTCGAGAGGTTCAAGCGGGAACTGGGACCCACCCATCCCGCGCTCGAGCGCCTCAGAAAACTTCATGAGGAGATCGTGAGAATGACGGGAGGGAGAGGTTGAGGTACAAGGTGAGAAGCCTCAGGCTGGCCTCCAACGGGAGGAAGAGGGTGGAGTGGGCGAGGGAGCACATGCCCGTGCTGGCGGAGATAAGGAAGGAATTCTCCCGCACCAGACCCCTTAGGGGACTGAGGGTGGGGGCAGCCCTTCATGTGGAGGCCAAAACCGCCGTTCTGGTCCAGACGTTGAAGGAAGGCGGGGCCGAGGTCTCCCTCGCCGGTTGCAATCCCCTCTCCACGAAGGATGAAGTGGCGGCTGCCCTCGTCAAAGAGGGTGTGAGTGTCTACGCTTGGAGGGGTGAGAGCAGGAGGGATTACTACCAGAATCTCAGGAGGGTGATCGCCGACCGTCCCCAGCTGCTGATAGACGACGGAGGGGACCTGGTTTCCGAGATTCACTCGGCTGGGGTGGAAGGGGTGATAGGAGGATGCGAGGAAACCACGACTGGGGTCCTGAGGTTGAAGGCGATGGAGGCCCAGGGGAAGTTGAGGTTTCCCGTCATCGCCGTGAACGATACCCCCACCAAGAGGCTCTTCGACAATCGCTTCGGCACGGCGGAATCCACCCTTCAGGCCCTGATGTCCATCACCAACATGCAGGTGGGAGGGAAGAAGGTAGTGGTGGTGGGTTACGGACATGTGGGTAGGGGGATAGCCTCGAGGGCCAAGGGGTTGGGAGCGCTGGTGACGGTGGTGGAGACGGATCCCGTAAGAGCGCTGGAGGCCGTCATGGATGGTTTTTCGGTCAAGAACCTGGAGGAGGCCTGTCCGGAAGGGGACATCTTCATCACGGCCACGGGGAGCTTCCACGTGCTCAGGGAAGAGCATTTCAGGGAGATGAAGGATGGAGCCCTCCTTTGCAATGCCGGGCATTTCAATGTGGAGATAGACTTGGAGGCTCTGGAGAGGCTGGCGGTGCGCAGGAGGGAAGTGGTGGAGGATGTGGAGGAATTCAAGCTGGAGGATGGAAGGCGTCTCTACTTGCTGGCGGAGGGAAGACTGGTGAACCTGGCTGGGAAGCTTTCACTGGGACATCCGATGGAGATCATGGACCTAAGCTTTTCTCTCCAGGCCCTGAGCCTGGCTTACCTGGCGAAGCATGGGAAAGAACTGAGGCCGGGTGTGCATGAGGTGCCCAGGGAAATAGACAGGAGGGTGGCAGAACTAAAGCTGAGGCTCATGGGGATCAAACTAGAGAGGCAGACGGAAGAGCAGCGAAGATACCTGCAGTCCTGGGAAGCCGGTACCTAGAGGAGTTTGTAGACCAGGTCCTTTTCCCTAGCCCTCTGGACCACCTTCAACCCTATCGATTGCCCCGCCTTGGCCGACTGAACGTTCTGGTGCTCGATCTGCATGGATTCCACCACCTGCTGGAAATTGGTGGTGGGTCCCTCGATCGAGATCCTGTCCCCCACCTTCAGTTCATCCGAGAGGTCCACCACGGCCACGCCTATTTTTGTGAAGTAGTGGGTCACCCTTCCCACGAGTTTCTTCTCCATTTCTCCCATTCCCCTTCGGTCGCATACCTTTTAATCCTACCGCCTTTTTACCCTTCTTTCCCAGGAGGAGGGAGGTACTTGGAGCTCCTCGAGCTGATGGAGAGGCTGGGAAGGCTGAAGGGTGTGGAGAGAAAGGGATGGGTGCTCAGGGGTTTCTCCCCGGCGGAAGATGTGGCCCAGCATTCCTTCGAGGTATGTTCCCTTTCCCTCCTCCTCTCCCTTGAGCTGAAGGGAAGGGTGAACTTGGAGAAGGTCCTGACGATGGCCGTCCTCCACGACTGGCCAGAAGCCCTCACCGGAGACCTGCTTCCCTCCTCCCCAGAGAAAAGGGAAAGGGAGGAGAGGGCGCTGGAGGAGATGGTGGGGGACAGGGAGTGGGGAAGGAGGATAGGGGAACTCTGGAGGGAGTACAGGGAAGGGAAGACCCTGGAGGCGAAGGTCGTCCAGTTGGCGGATGGACTCTCCGTTCTTCTCCAATGCGTCAGGTATGGAGGGGGGAAGGTGCCGGAGGGGTTGAGGGACCTCTGGGAGGAAGTGGGGAGGAGGATCAGGAACCTCCTCCGCGACCTCCCCGAGTTTTCCTACCTCCTTTCCTGGATGGAGTCCCGAAGAGTTTCCGATACTTCTCCAGGAACTCCTCCATTCCCTCCGAAGGAGGATGGGGAAGAACCTTGGAGGGGGGACGGAGGGGGAGGAGGGAGAAGAGTTTCCCCGTGAGGGGAAGATAGAGGAAGAGGAGGAAAACCGTTCCGAGGTCCGAAATCCCCAGCATCCTAGAGGTGGCGAGGGAAGCGCAGGAGACCGTCCATCCGGCCATCGTGAAGAGGAGCAAAGCCCTGTTCCTGGAATATCGGTAGTAGGTGAGCGCCCTTCCCCCCATACCCATCATCACCGCTTCCAGTCCCAGGAAGGGGGAGCCGAGGAAGAGGAGCAGGTGGAAGGAGTTCATCCCCTTCCCTCCGAGGGACAGACTTCGGCCAGCGGGCACTTCCCACACCTGGGGTACCTAGGCAGGCAGATCTCCCTTCCGAAGAGCACCATCCCCCTGTTGAGCAGGTGCCACTTCTCCACGGGAAAGAGTCTCTCCAGAGTCTCCCTCACCTCTTCAGGCTTGGCCCCCTTCCTGACCAACCCCAGCCTCTTGCTTATGCGGTTCACGTGCGTGTCCACGGGTATGGCTGGCTTTCCCAGACCGTAGCAGAGGACCACATCGGCTGTTTTGGGCCCCACCCCGGGGAGTTCCATCAGGGCCTCCCTCGTCTCCGGAACCTTCCCCCCGTACCTCTCGAGGAGGATCCTGGAGGTCTCCTTCAGGCGCCTGGCTTTCTGGTCCGCCAGTCCCACCCCCCTGATCAGCCTCTTGAGCTGCCGGAGGGGAAGGGAGGAGAGCTGGGAGGGGGTGGAAGCGACGGAGAGGAGGGAGCGCGAGGCCTTTTCGGTGTTCTCCTCCCTCGTCCGCTGGGAGAGGATGCAGGAGACCAGCACGTGGAAGGGATCGGAGTACCATCTTTTCCCGATCTCCCTTCCGTACCTCTCCTCCAACAGTTTGAGGAGCCTCCCCCTCACCTCAAGAGTTCGCATATCCTTTTGGCCAGAGCGTGGTAGCACATGTCCACCCCCGCCTTTCCCGTCACCACGTTGAGCACGTAGTCCTTACAGCTACACATCGAGCGCACCACCTCGTATTCGTCCGTTTCCCCCTTCACGAACCATCTTCCCCCCCTCCTCACCACCCTCCCCTCCTTCACCGCCTGGAGGGCATGCTTTCCCCTCTTACCGTACACCCTTACCACTTCCTCCTCCAGCTCGGGGGTGAGCCTTCCCTCCTCCCTCAGCCTGGAGAAGAGGGAGTCCCTCCTTTCCCTCCACTCCTCTTCGGTTCCTCCCCTCTCCACCCTCACCCTTTCACCCACCCCGATCTTCCCGAGCACCTTCGGATCCCCCCTCACCCTCCCTATCACGTTCACCGGGCTGTATGCCACGGGTTTCTCGTCCTCGCTGGCAGGGGTGGGCCCGAAGAAAAAGCAAAGACATCCACCCTCCGGCCAGTAAGCCACCTCCCCCACCTCCACCTCCCTCCTAGCCTTTTCCTCCCCCATCTTCACGGGCACTTCGAAGTAAATTTCCTCCCCCCACTTCTTGGCCCTCCCCTCGAAGGGCAGGGCCTTCCAGAGGGCTTCCTCGGTGAGGGGATTCTCCCCTGTGAGCTCCACCTCCACCACTCCCGCCGATTCCGTCCTAACCCTCAGGAGGCGCATGTTCCCACGAAGGCTTCTTCCGGTTTCCGAAAAAGGCTTATTATTCACATGTGAATTGGAGACGTGGAGCCCGTCCTCTCCTTGGTCTTCCTTTCGGTGCTGGTCGCCTTCCTCTACGTCCTCTACGCGGTTTGGAAGGTTCTGAGGGAGGAAGAAGGAACGGAGAGGATGGTGGAGATTGCCGAGTACATCAGGGAGGGTGCAAGGGCCTACATGAAAAGGCAGTACACCATCATCGCGGGCGTGGTCCTGGCCCTCGTGCTGGTCCTCCTCTTCTTCCTGGGCTGGAGGATGGCCCTTTCTTACCTGGTGGGTGCGGGATGCTCGGCCCTCACGGGCTTCGTGGGCCTCCACACGGCCATAAGGAGCAATGCCAGGACCGCCAACGCCGCCAGGAAGGAGGGAATGGGAAAGGCCCTCTCCTTAGCCTTCAGGGGAGGGAGCGTTCTGGGCATGGGTGTGGTGGCGGTGGGTTTGCTGGGGGTTTCCCTCCTCTCCCTGGCCTATGGGGGTACGGATCCTTCCAGGATGGAAGAGGCCATGAAGGATGTGATAGGGTTCAGTTTCGGGGCCAGTACCGTGGCCCTCTTCGCTAGGGTGGGAGGGGGAATCTACACGAAGTCGGCGGATATAGGTGCCGATCTGGTGGGAAAGGTCGAGGAGAAGATTCCCGAAGACGATCCCAGGAATCCAGGGGTGATTGCGGACAACGTCGGGGACAACGTCGGGGACGTGGCTGGAATGGGCGCCGACCTCTTCGAGTCCTACGTGGGTTCCCTGATCTCCGCCATGGCCCTGGGAGCCCTCCTTTACATCGAGGAGGAAAGGGTACTCCTCCCCCTCCTCGTTTCCGCCCTCGGCATCCTCTCTTCCCTCCTGGCCTGTTTCTCGGTGAGGGGAGATCCCGCTAAGGCCCTCACCCGTTCCTCCCTCCTAGCCACCTCCCTCACCATCCTCTCTTCCTTCCTCGCCATCCGCTGGTTGCTCGGGGAAGGATGGAGGGGACCCTTCACGGCCGTGGTGAGCGGCCTCCTGGTGGGGATAGTGGTGGGGGAGACTTCGGACTACTTCACCTCCAAGGACAGACCACCGGCCAGGAGGGTGGCGGAGGCGGCCAGGGCGGGGGCGGCACTGGACATCCTGGAAGGCTTTTCCATGGGCTGGTTCAGCACCTTCGTTCCCGTGCTCTCGATAGCGGTCGCTGGTTTGGTCTCCTACCTGGCGGCAGGCTTCTACGGAGTGGCCCTCTCCGCCGTGGGCATGCTTTCGGTCGCGGGGGTGATCGTGGCGGCGGATGCCTACGGACCCATCACCGACAATGCAGCCGGAATCGCGGAGCAGGCAGGTCTGCCTGGGAAGGTGAGGAAGATCACGGACAGGCTGGATTCGGTGGGAAACACGATGAAGTCCATCTGTAAGGGGTTCGCCATAGGGTCGGCTGCCCTCACGGCCATCGCCTTCTTCTTCACCCTCACCCAGCTTCCGGAGTTCCAGGAATACGCCTCGCGGGTAGGGGGGTTGGACAAGGTCCTGAGCCTGATCAACGCCCACACGTTCGCGGGCCTCCTGATAGGGGTGGCCGTTCCCGCCCTCTTCACCGCCCTGGTGGTGCTGGCGGTGAGCGGGGGAGCCTTCAGGCTGGTGGATGAGATAAGGAGGCAGTTCAGGGAAATTCCCGGGCTGATGGAAGGAAGGGCCAAACCGGATTATGCGAGGTGCGTTTCCATGGCAACGGGGAATGCCCTGAGGAACCTCCTCCTCCCCGGTCTTCTGGCCATCCTCTTTCCCCCACTGATACTCTTCCTGCTGGGACCCGAGGGGCTGGTGGGTTTCCTTGCTGGTGCCATAGGTTCCGGACTCCTGCTGGGCATGTTCCAGGGGAACGTGGGAAACACCTGGGACAACGCCAAGAAGTACGTGGAGGAGGGCCACTTCGGCGGAAAGGGAAGCCCCACGCACGCGGCGGCGGTGACGGGTGATACGGTGGGGGATCCCATGAAGGATGCTTCGGGTCCCTCCATCAACATCTTTCTCAAACTGATGGCCGTGAGCGCTCTGGTCTTCTCCCCCGCCATCCTCCCCCTCCTCTAACCTCAGGTTTTTTGAGGCGGAGGGAGTAAAGAGGAAGAGAGCTTGGAGTTCAAGGTGGGAAAGGCCGTCGTCAGGCTGGTGCAGGGAGACATCACGGAGCAGGAAACGGAGGCAATCGTGAATGCGGCCAATCCCAGCCTGATGGGAGGAGGAGGGGTGGACGGGGCCATCCACAGGAAGGGAGGACCCACCATCAGGGAGGAATGCGCCAGGATAAGGGAAAGGGAGTGGCCTGATGGCCTGCCCGTGGGTGAGGCGGTGATCACCTCCGGCGGACGCCTCAAGGCCAAATACGTCATCCACACGGTTGGACCCATCTGGAGGGGAGGGAACAAGAGGGAGCCCCAGTTGCTGGCGAAGGCCTACAGAAGCAGCCTGAGCCTGGCGGTCTCCAAGGGTATAAAGAGGATTTCCTTTCCTTCCATAAGCACGGGTGCTTACGGGTATCCGGTGGAGAAGGCCAGCAGGGTGGCCCTGCAGGCGGTGAAGGAGTTCCTCGAGAGGGAGGACAAGTTGGAGGAGGTAAGGTTCGTGCTCTTCACGGAGAGCGATCTGAGGGTTTACGAGGAAGCGGCCAAAGAGATTTTCGGACAGCAGTAGGCGGTGTTTCATGGAGATGAGGGAAAGGCTGGAGAGGGAAGGGATAAGGCTCAGCAGGAGATACGGCCAGCACCTGGTGCTGGACTGGGATCTGTTGCGGAGGATGGTGGAATACGCGGAGGTTGATAGGGAGGATACGGTGCTGGAGGTGGGCGCCGGGACGGGGGGTCTCACCCTCCTCCTAGCAGAGAGGGCCGGAGAGGTGATAGCGGTAGAGAGGGATCCCCGCCTGGTCTCCATCCTGAGGGAAGTGCTCAGGGAGAAGGGCCTTGGGAACGTGAGGATCCTTGTGGGGGACGTGCTGAAACTCCCCCTCCCCCCTTTCAACAAGGTGGTTTCGAACCTGCCGTATTCGCTCTCCTCGGAACTCACCTTCAGACTTTTGGAGGAGGATTTCGAGGTGGCGGTGCTCATGTACCAGCTGGAGTTCGCGAAGAGACTCGTGGCCAGACCGGGATCGGAAGATTACGGACGTCTGACCGTGAGCGTCTTCTATCGGGCACAGGTGGAGATCCTCGAAGAAGTTCCCCCCTCCGCCTTCTTCCCCCGTCCCAAGGTGAGGTCGGCGGTGGTGAGGCTCAGGCCCAGAAAAACTCCTCCCTTCGAGGTGGAGAGCGAAGAGGGTTTTCGGAGGGTGCTGAGGGTGCTCTTCCACCATCCCAGGCAGAAGGTGAGGAATGCCCTCTATCACTCCTTCACGGAACTCTTCCCAAGGCTTAGGCTGGAGAAGAAGGAGAGGAGGGAAGCGCTGGATTCCTTCCTTCCCGCAGAGCTGGCGGAGGCCAGGGTGAGGGATCTTCCCCCCGAAGAATTGGCCCGTCTCGCCAACCTCCTCGCGGGAATGGAGAAGGACCTATCCCACCGTCCTCCCCAGGAAGTCTAGGAGGAGGGAGTTGAAGGAGGACGGGTCCTCCACCATGGAGAGATGTCCCACGTCCCTTAGGAGGGCGAGGGAAGAACCCTGGATATTCTTGTGGAGGTACTCGTGGTACCAGGGAGGGGTGAGGGTATCGTCGTAGCCTCCTATGATGAGGGTGGGCTTCTTGATCTCGTGGAGCCTGCTCCTGCAATCGAAGGCATTGCAGGCCTCGAAGTCCGCCACCCCAACCTTGGGTTCCGTGTCCTCCATTTCCCTCCTGAGCCCTTCCAGCTCCCTTTCCATCCTCCTCCCCTTTCCACCCAGCATGCTTTTCCATCCGGCTTCCATGGCCCCCCTGAAGTTTTCCCTGAGTACCTGAAGGAGGAGGGGTGAAACTCCCAGCTTGGCACCGGTGTTGGCGAGGATGAGAGCCCTGACCTTTTCCGGATGGTCCAGGGTGAACTGTAGGGCCACGGCTCCACCCATCGAGTGGCCCACCACCACCGCTTCCTTCGTCCCCAGGTAGTCCATCAGTCCAGCCACCACTTCCGAGTAACCCCTGATGGAGGGCTCGTCTGAGGATATGGGGTTGGATTTTCCGTGTCCTGGCAGGTCTGGGGCGATCGCCGTGTATCTTTCCTTGAGGACCTCCAGCTGTGGTTTCCAGAGGGAGTGCGTGAGGACGGCCCCGTGGAGAAGGTAAACGGGGAAGCCGTTTCCCACCTTCTCGTAGAAGATTTTTATTCCGCCCACCTCAGCAAAGGGCACCCCAAACCCCCTACCCTTTTTTCCTTCATCCTTTTATATGTGTTACTCCACTTTGTGTCTCCGAGAGAAAATTTTTACCCAAGCGACCAAAGGGAGGGGAATGAGGGTCCTTCTGGATGAAATGTACAGCGGACTCAAACCCTTCCTCAAGCTCCTAGGCTGGGAAGTGTACACGGTGGAGGAGGAAGGGTTAAGGGGGGCGGAGGATGAGAGGGTGGTGGAGCATGCCGTGAAGAAGGGACTGGTGCTGGTGACACAGGAGCAGAGAGTTTCGGAGTTGGCCAAACTAAAGGGGGTACCATGCGTGTTGGTGGGTTTCGGGGACATAGCCAGGATCGTGGACGAGAAGCTCAGGGAGCTCCGGGATGGACCCAGGTTCCTTCCCTCAGAGGTTCCACCGCCCAGGGCGCTCCCCTGGGGTGGATACCGGAAGGGGCGTGCCCGTACGAGGAGGAGGAAGGGGGCAAGGCGGGCTTGACTGGTTTTGGATGCCCGGACACCTTTAAGCCGAAGAAAAAGACTTCTTATGCCGCGATCCAGCGGGAAGTTCTTAGGTAGCCTTGAGGCCAATCATGCGGTGATCGATTCAGCCGTTCCGGGAATTGGGAGGGATCGTTGGCTGGCTTACCCTTTTCGGGGCTAAAGCGGAGACCGGAGGGTGTCCGATGAGGTCTAGATCCCACGATTAAAACAGCTTCCGAACTTGGGGCTAGAGTTCTCCAACTTCCTCAGGGTAAGGAGGCGTGGGAGCAGGAGGTACTTCGCGATCATGCGGGCCGCTGCCTGGATGGAGGAGGCTTCCTGGGTAAACCTCAAGAGAAGCTTGGAAATGGAGGAGGGAAAAAGTGGCCGACAACATCCTCTCGAACTTCAGGAACTCGTAAAGGCGGTTTCCTTGAGAAAAAAGGGGAGGTCTACTCCATCGTAGACCCGATCATACGGAGGGTATTTCAAGTCGGGCTGGTGAGGATGCATTGATGCTGACCCTTGTCATCTACGACATAAGCTCTGACGACATCCGCACCAAGCTGGCCGACCGTCTCTTCGACTACGGCCTGCAGAGGATCCAGTACAGCGCCTTCAAGGGGGAGCTGAATGCCCACGACAGGGAAGTCCTGGTGAAGGAGCTTCCGAAGTTCATAGGAGGGGAGAGGGACTCGATCTACGTCATACCCCTGTGCGAGCGCTGTGCCAGGCTGTGCAGGATAGTCTCCGAAAGGCCAGTCCCCTCCTTGGTGGAGGAGGACAGGGTAAAGCTCGTGTGAGGGAAAGGGAAAAAGGTACGGAGGGCGAGCTTTAAGGGAGGCCAGTGGTGTTCTTCCTCTCCGCCCAGGAGCACAAGTTCCTCCTCAACCGCGTTCTCCCCCTGGCGAGGGAGGTGGGGGTGACCCCCGAGCTGAGGGGATGGAACTGGTGGAGGGAACCGCTGAAGCCATACTACCCGGAGCGCATTTCCATGTTCTCCGTCTGCGGGAAGTTCTGCCCCACGGGCAGGGACGTCTACCTGATGTACGTGGAGAAAAAGCAGGGGAAGCCCACGCAGGAGATCCTGCTTGGGGCCATGGCCCACAACCTGCTGGAGCACCTCTTCGGGTCCTGCAGGCAGGGGAGGTTCGACCTGAGCTTCGAGGAGTGGTGGGAGGGGGAGCTGGGGAGGAGGGGAGAGGTGGAGAACGCCAGGGCCCTCCGCTCCTGCCTGGAGCCCCTCTGGGAGCTGGTGCTGAGCCAAGCCAGGGCCGCCTACCTGGAAACGAGGGCCGCCCACCCGTACGCGGACGAGCCCCACGTGCTGGCGGTGGCCCTCCCCTTCCTGGTGGAGCACAAGCTGGACGGGAGGCTGCTGGGCCTGAGCGGTACGCTCAGCGTGGACTGCTACGACTACCTAAGGCACCTCATCTTCGACGTGAAGGTGGGAGGATCCCCCAGGGATTTCTACCGCCTCTACCCAACGGGTTATGCCCTGGTCTTCGAGAGCCTTTACGAGGTGCCCGTGGACGTGGGGTGCTCCGTCCACGTGGGCTTCAGGAACGGCAGGGTGGTGGTGAATCGGGACCTCTTCTTCATCAACGATGACCTGAGGAACTGGTGGTTGGAGGAGAGGGACAGGAAGCTGGAGCTGGTGGCCCAGAAGAAGGATCCGGGCAGGCCGGCGGAGTGCAGGCAGGCATGCCCCTTCTCGGAGGTGTGCGCGTGAGGCTGGTGGTGGACGGCTTCGGGAAGTTCGTGGGAAGGAAGGGGGAGACCATAGTGGTGAGGGAGGGCGGGAAGACCGTGGCGCGCCTCCAGCCCCAGGAGCTGGAGCAGGTGATCATCTCGGGAAAGGGAGTGGTGAGCACGGACGCCCTGAGGCTGCTAGCGGAACACGGGGTGGACGTGCTCATCGTGGACTTTCGGGGTGAGGTTAAGGCCAGGCTCTCCTCCCCCGAGATGAGGACGGTGAGCACGAGGAGGGAACAGTATCTGGCCTACGGGGATGAGAGGGGGGTGGGGGTGGCCAAGGCCGTGATAAGGGCGAAGCTGAAGAACCAGGTCGCCGTCCTCCAGACACTGGCCAAGAAGAGGGTGGAAACGGTTCCTTCCCTGGCGGAGAGGTTGCGAACCGCGGCGGAGGAGATGGTGAAGCTCCTGCCTGAGCTGGAGGAGGTGGAGGGGAAGAAGGTGGATGAAGTGAGGGAGAGAATAATGAACCTGGAGGGGAGGGGGGCCCAGCTCTACTGGGAAGCCTTGGCGGGAATCTTCGAGGGGTGGGGCTTTGGAGGGAGGAGCGGGAGATACGCCACAGATCCCGTGAACGCCATGCTGAACTACGGCTACGGGATTTTGCTGGGGGAGGTATGGAGGGCGGTGCATTACGCAGGGCTGGATCCCTACGGGGGTTTCCTGCACGCCGATAGACCGGGCAGGCCGAGCTTGGTTTTGGATTTGATGGAGGAGTTCAGGCCCCATGTGGTGGACAGGATGGTGGTGGGAATGGTGAGCAAGAGGATGGTCTCCAAGGAGGGTTTTGAGGTGGTGGATGGGGTGTGCCAGATGGGGGAGGAGGTCAGGAGGTTCTACCTTCAGGAGCTTCTCAGGAGGCTGGAAGAAGAGGTGAGGTTCGAGGACCTTAGGCTCACTTGGGGTGGGCTCTTCCTCCACCAGGCCAGGAAGCTGGCGAGGTTCCTGAGGGGTGAGCTGGAGAGGTATGAAGGGTTTTGGCAGCGCTGGTGAGATAAGTGCCTGGGAAGTATACCAGTACTTTTACTGCCCGAGGAAGCTCTACTTCATCAGGAAGCTGGGGTTGTATCCACCGGAGAGGAAGAAGGTGGAGCTTGGGGGTGAGCAGCACGGTAGGGAGCCGGGGAGGACCGGACGCAGGAAGAGGATCTACGGGTTTTCCCCAGAAGAGGTGGATCGGATCCTGCACGACCTCCCCCTGGAGGATCGGGAGATGGGGCTTTTCGGGAAGGCGGACACGGTGGTGAGACTAAAGAGCGGGGAGATGGTGCCGGTCGATGTGAAGTATTCGGATTTGCCCTACGTTTCGAGGGCGTGGAGGAAGCAGATGCTGGCTTATGCCGTGCTGCTTGAAAGGTCGCTGGGGGTGAGAATCAGGAGGGGCCTCATTTACCTCCTGCCCTCCCACCGGACCTTTTGGTTGAACATTCTACCCGAGGAGAAGGAGGCTTTGAAGAGGGATTTGGAGAAGATACGAGAGATGATAGCTTCCGATCAGGTTCCCAGGGCTGCCAGTCCAGAGTATTGCGGGTACTGTGAGGTGGCGAAGTTTTGCAAGAGGGTATAGTTTCGGTAAAAGGCGAAAGGTTGTGAACTTCTTTATAAATCCCCCCCGCAGGAACCGAAGTTCACAAACCGGGGCCCGAAACCTTTAAAGATGGGGGGACGAAAAACAAAAGAAAGGGGTTTCAGTAGGATGCCCCTGAAAATGGGGATTGAAAGTTCTAGTTGATCCAAACTTCAATCGAGTAAGGGAATATTTGAGACCAGCGGAAAAGGCTTACGAGTTTGAGCATTCTTTCAAACTCTATTCGCGCCTCTAACTAACCTTTCCTCTTGAGGTGCTCTTCAGGCTAACTCAGAGAGGGATTTTATATCGAAAACTTAAACCCCTTTGATGGGAGTCTACCATCTTAGCGGAATGGGGTTGCGTCCTGGAGTTGTGACTGTTCCTCTTACTTACATCTACCTCTTTTTGAAATCGGCGGTTCTTGGAAACGAAAATGCCAAAAGGTTTTTTGAAACCTCGGGAGAGCTTAAACAAGGGAGCAGAGGAGCCCCTGAGTGTATCATCATATTCACTTCACGATCCGTTATTACGGGGACCGCAAAAATAGAAATCGAAGATAAGTGGTTTGGAAGCGGAAGAGTGTTCCCGCAATCTATGTGGAAATATCTCCGAAATCTATGGAAAGAACTTGAGGATGAAAAGTTTCGTCCTTTTTACGACGGCGAATGGATTAAAGACATCTACTTCGTAGAAGTTAATCACGAAGATTTTGAGGATTGTTTTGAAAAAATAGGTACAACTCTCTACGCGCTTCGCGAGAAAGAAGTTTGGATTAACATGATTGGAGGAACTAATCCAATAAATATGGCCTTGCTACTGGGAGGGACTTTCCACGCCATATCCGCACGGTACTACTACATTTTTCAGAACGATGTATTACTTCTACATCCGGAAACTGAGAGGCCCAACATGCGAGACCCTAGGGAATATGTCGAAAATGCTATGAGAAAGTGGCGGGAATTTCCCCTTTTTCAGCTGGCCATTGGAGAGCTTATAAACGAGTTGAACAGCAGGCTCGCCAAAGGCGATATGGGTATGGGTGAGTTAGAGCAAATGCTCGAGAGATTGGATCTTCCCAAGCAGTTCATCGCTAAACTTCGCGGGAGGCTTATAACCATAGAAGGGGACAGGGTTTCACGCGGACCCTTTTTAGAAAGCATAGCGAATTTGGGGAACAAAATCCATAAAGAAGTTAAGAATTTTTCTAAATGGAAAAGGTGGGCAACTGAGTTGAATATCCTGTGGGAAATGAAAGATGGAAAGTTGATCAAAGTATCTCCTCGCTCGCTTGGGCTCTAAAAAAGAGGAAAACTTGGGTAGAAAAGGGATGACCTCTTCTGGGACTTGCCTCGCTTCTACATGACATCAGAAAACGACTCGATCACCATCAGGTAAAATGCGGAAAGATCATCCAAAGAGCCGATGCTTTTCCTCGGCTGATGGAATGCGGGTTCTATTCACAAACTATCTCAAGGATCCCATCGAGAAGAAGTTATAATAGAAGTTCCTAGGTTGAAAGTTCCCAGTCTGGTTCAAATGTTACCATCCCACCGCAGTATTTCGTGATTCTCAAGGTTTGCTTAAATAAGGTTAGTTTCACGAAACTTTGGAAAGGGGGATAACCGCGAAGGGGAAAAATCGGATACGTGACTTTCTGTAGTAACAGAATCCCGAAGGCGCGTGGAGAACGATACTGGATCGGTGATATTTTAGAACTCGTTTAAACCGTGGCATTCTTAGCCGAATCATTCTTAACTTTTCTATGGCGGGTTCTCTTTTTCGGTCCATACAAGCCCAAATGAACAAACCTCTCCCAAAGCAAGTGACCCATTGGGGTTATCTCGAGTTCATCTCCCCTCCTTTCTATCCACCCAAGTCTTTCCGCTTCCGAAACCGTTTCCTTCATGAATTCCCTTTCCAATTGTAGCTGGTGTACTTTCCTACTCCTGCACATACGATCCATCAGCTTTCTGAACTTCTCTTTCCCCCTCAGCCAAACCGGCATGGCCGGAAGCCTCACCACCTCTCTAAAGGACTCATGGATATACAGGACGGGAGCCCCGACTCCTGGTAAATTGGAGGCCAGAAGCGCTATAGCGGTTTCTGGTTTGAATCCTCCGGTCGCGTGAACGTAAACCATGTCTTTTTGGAGATAGTGACTTTTTATCAATCTCACAACCTTTTCCAAAAGATTGGCCAGTCCATTCCGAAATTTCTTTGGATCTCCAAGCCCAGCTATTTCCACAGATTTGGCGCAAATCCTCAGCTTGAGCTGGGACAAAAAACTTTGGAGCACCCTTGCGCAGAGCCTCCCTTCCTCCGTGTCGGAATGTAACAGATACACGTAGTGCTGCATGTCTTTTCTCTCCTCTAGAAGGGGGAGGAGTGTGTTCAATTCCGCACTGGCCCTCCTGGGATCACGCTTGACAAAGGAAAGGAGTTCTTCCTCCGTGGGCTCCTTCCCCATTTCCTTCCTCGCATTGGTCAGCGTGGAAGTTCCCGTAGTCACTATGTGGGCGTTTATCGTCAAACTTTTTTTTAATATCCACCGAGGTTATAAAGATTGAGTTTAAACGATGCGATCCATTCTAGTGTCCAGCTGGGGAAAGCCTTGGAGAACGGGAGGAGAATTCAGTTGGAAGAAGGTGGAATATAGGCTAAAGGAAACCTCAAGAACCTCTAGAAGTTCTCTCCCTGTCCTCGTCGAACACATCAAACCAGAGAGGATAGTGATAGTGGTTTTAGACACTGTTGCAGAAAAAGTATGCTCAGATTACCAGGAACTCTGCAGAATGATAGAGGAACGTTACCGCGACTTCATACAAAAGGAGCTCGAAATTTTGGAAGAAGTAAAGATAATTGTTGCCCCTGGTGTGGGGAGCTTCGAGCTGAAATTTAAGGGAGAGATGACAGATTTCTACCACTATGTCTTCTTTGAGCTCTCGAGAGAGTTAATAGGACTGGAAAAACAATGTGAAGTTCATCTTGACATCACGCACGGGTTGAATTTCGCCCCAGTTCTTCTTCATGAAGCTTTGGAGCATGTCCTTGGTATTCTGGCGTACACCAAAAACATTAAGTTTTCCATCTACAATGCCGAACCTTTTATCCCCGAAACCAAGGAAAAATCATCCTTGACAATACACCGTATTGAATATGGGGATGTGTATCCCAGCTTAAGCCCTAATAGGTTAGGTGGGAAGGGAGAAGCCCGCCTTCTCGCGGTCAGAGAGGAACATAAGAAGGATACAGAATTTTGTAAAAAGGTTTCAAAAGCCGCCAAAGTTTCTAATAGCAAAGAACTCAATGCCTTTCTCAGTGGAATAGTGAACGGCCTTCCGCTTTGCCTTTACACTTTTTGTCCCAACCCTCAACGGCTGGAGAAAAAGTTGTCTTTGGCCGTGAAAGAGTGGAGGAAAAACGTGGAAATAAGATCCGGAGAAGTTGAGAGGAAGGTAAGCTTCACTCCTGATTTCACGAATTGCGTTAAGCTTTGGCTCGCTGCCAAGTCCTTTAACATCGAGAGGAAAGGAGCTGTAGTTCTGGAGGAGCTGGAAGAGAAGATGAGAAAGATATTTGGGTATGAGCGTTCGAAGGAGGCATTGATCTCTCATGAACTGGCGAAGATAAAGGAGGAAGCGGAAGCTAGGAAAAAAGAACTCAACAAATGGAAGTTGCTCAGAACTCTCTTTTCTGGTGAACGAATCTCTCCTTCTTTCGATCGGCGCAACTTTTTGGCACATGCTGGGTTGGAGTATAATGTCACGGAACTGCGGTACTCAGGGAAGCTGGAGCTTCGATACAGAAAAAATCAACGGAAAGAAATAGCGAACCATCTGGAAGGATTGCTCCACTGAACAAAAAAGGCGGAGCTTCGGTTGAGCCAGACTTTTTCACTCCCTTCAGAGCCCCGACGATCTCCTTCGGTGGAACTCTTGGTGTGAGAGATGTTCCTCTATAGACTACCTTTCCCCCTTCCTCCGCGCTAGTCCGGGTACTCCTTTGCAACAGCGAATTTGGTCTTGAGTGATTCTCTGAAAAAATATCCCTCAATATTCGCTGGGAGGATCAGTTTCTTCTGTATGGCTCTGAGTTCTTATAATTTAAACTAAAAACTTTCTCGCATTCACCACGATCGTGCAATATCAGAGTATTTTCAAGGTCTTTATCAGGGCGGTCGGCTAAATACGTACTTGTTACCAATATATATGATGCTGAATGTAGCAAGGGCCAGACTCAGCCTCCTTTTCTCTTCCCCTGTCAGGCTTCCCGGTTGGCTTGGGTCAACCTTCAGGGGAGGACTAGGACAGCACCTCCGCCCCCTCGTCTGCTATTGTCCCAGCAAAGAATGCGAAAAATGCAACCTTTCGGACGAATGCCCGTTCTACATTGCTTTCATGCGTCCCTTTGCTAAAAGGGGAAGGACCCCTCCCCCCCGGCCCATTGCCGTGATCCCACCCTTTGGCAGACCCATGAAAGGGAGGATAAAAATGGAGGTCGATCTTGTTCTGCTTGGAGATTACATAAGATTTTTTCCCCACCTGATTCTCACCCTCCAGTGGCTGGGGGTAGACGGGCTCGGGAACCTCAGAAGGCTTGGCTTCAACCGCTTCAGGATAACGGAGGGAAGATGCTGGTTCAGCGGGCAAAAGGTTTTCGGGGATGGGATAATATACGTGAAGAACCTTAAGTCTGTGGAGGTTCGGGAGCTTGAGCCCTTTAAGGGGAATGGGGTGAGGGTTGAGTTTAAGGTTCCTATCGAGCTCCCAAAGGGGCTTCCCTCCTCACCCTTCGATTTCTTGGAGCTGATTAGGCATCGGCTAATCCTTCTCGTGAACGAGTACGGGGATGGAAGGAAGGTCCCGGATTTTTCTTGCGAGGGAAGCGGGAGGATTGTTGAGAGCAAACTCGTGAGGCTTCCTGGCAGGTCGATGAGATCGGGAAAGAGGGAATTGCAGGGGTGGATGGGAACCGCAGAATATCACTTCGAGAAAATCGATGAGGTCGGGCGCTGGTTGCTTTCGGTTGGAAGGGTTCTGGGGGCCGGGTCTAAGTTCTCTTTTGGAATGGGTTTTTTTGAACTTAGCCAAATCAAGTAATATCACAAACACTACTTTCTGACCTCACAGTAGTCATCTCTGGAGGGAGTCGTTTCTAACCTTTTAAGTCTCGAAAGAGTTAGGAGGGAGGGTTATCAGCAGAGTCGATGATGAAGCGAGATTATAACTTCGTCCTGTTCACCAAGCGTTATTAGTAAAGACCCTGAAAGTAAAAAATCACCATCAGGATTGGGTTTCAGAGCTTTGAGAAAATTTGAAACTTAAAACGTAAGATTTTTTAAAGGCAGTACCAAATATAAACGATGCCTCCCACAGAGGAGGATTTGATAAACTGGGGTACCGAAATAGGAACTTTAGCTCTCTCTGAGAAGATAGAAAAGAACCAGCTCGAAAGGCTGATTGCTTCACTTGAAAGCGTAGGGGATCCTCGTCTCGCTCTGTATGTAACAGCTGTGTTTGCTTTAAGGCAGTCCCACCGAAAGGAGCGAGGGAAGGCTCTTCTCACGGAGGAATTCGCGAAGCGGGTGGCATCTATTCTTCACCAAATTTACAAAGCCAACGGAAGCAGAACAGAAGCCCGCAAAATGCTTGTGTTTGCAAAGTGGATTCTGGAGGCTTCTACAGAGGAGCAGACAGAGGAGCAGATCAGATCAACTCTTAAAGAATTCGCCAGCTCTGTCTTTAGGGATGTAGATGCCAGATTATAGAGACTTCGACAAACTTAAGAGTCTTACCAAAATCAGGGGGATCCTTATAAACCATACTCCGCTCCGCGTGGGGACGGGAAGGGAGGCGTCTCTCGAGGCAGCGGTTGACATAGCCGTTTTCAGAGTGGGGGAAGTAGCCTGTATACCGGGATCAAGCCTGAAAGGGGTTTTACGAGCCACGGCGGAAATCCTCGCACCCTCCTTCGGAATTACCCCCCATCCTCCCTGGGATCTTCCGAAAGCTGAGAAGGAGGGTGACTTTTGCGAGATTTGCGGGATTTTTGGGAATCAGGAGTTAATGAGCCATATAAAGGTCTATGACGCATATCCTCAGGGTGAAGCACCAATCTTCGTCAAGCCTGGAGTCGCGATTGATAGAAACTTCGGAAGCGTAGCACACGGGCCTTTCTTCGAGGAGTTGGTGGTCCCGGGTTGCAGGTGGGATTTTCGGGTCGATATCATAAACATCCCGGTTTTCGAGGAGAATACGGACAAGAGAGGAAAAATCTTGGAGACACTCTTCCGTATGTTCAGAACTACGGGACTGCATGTCGGGGCGAGGAGCACAGTAGGGTCCGGCCTAACAGTTTTGGAGGACTTGAATTACGCCACGTATACCTTGACCGAAAAAGGGTTCGTTTTGAAAAAAGAGGGTAGAGTACAATAACATGCAATGGATTTCACATGCCAACATTCTTAGGGAAACTTCCTTCAACTTTATTCTGACAAACGAAGCTCCTTTAAGAATCGGATGCGGCGGAGAACCTCCACTCGAAGCACTATCCGATCTCGCTGTTCTTAGAATTCCTTCCGAGTTCGGGGAAGTGCCATATATTCCGGGATCCAGCCTGAAGGGAGTCTTCAGAAGTTTTTGCGCAAAACTCCTTGCGTGGAAGGGGCTGAGAGTCTGCGAGCTGTCCGGAAATAGATGCGAGGTTGGGCGGGAGAAAGATATCGAAAAGTTTGCGAAGCAGGCTTGTCTTTTGTGCAAAATTTTTGGAACACAGGGGTACAAGGGACTTGTGAGTTTTTTGGATGCTTTCCCCTGGGACGGTCAGCAGCTTTATCCATTCAGGCTGGGTGTTAGGAGGGGAATTCGAATCGGCAGGAAATCCGGGAAAGCGGAGAACCTTTTCGATATAGAATATGTTGAGCCGAGGGCAAAGTTTAAGTCGAGCATTCGTTGCCTCAACCTACCTAACTTCGCGCTCGGTTTGCTCTCGAGAGTCCTTCTTTGCCTGCACGAGGGAGAGGTGAAGATTGGAGGGTTCAAGACGAGGGGCTTTGGAGAAGTGAGGTTGGAGGAGATCGAGATCAGAAATCGAGATGTTAGGGGAACCGGGAAGAAAATGACTGCTCTCGATCCGCTGGATAGAGATGTGGAGGTCGAGGAAATGGAGGTGGAGAACGATTGGTTGGTGGCGAGAGGAGACGCAGCTTGGAGGGTCCTACGGAAGCTGGCTCAATTATGGGAGGTGGTTAAACTATATGAGGGAGTTCAACGTAATCCAAGAAGAGCCTAGGACGAGGGGAAGGTTTATAGGACTTTGCGGGGAGCTACGCGTTTCCATCGAAGTTGTGAGCGGTCTTCATGTGGGCTCGGGTCAACTTCCAATAAAAGCAGATGAGGAGGAACTGCAGGAGCTGCCGAAGAAGGCGGACTTTCTAGCGGCGGCAAGGGAGCTAGCCCAGACCATAGAACTTGACTACTGGCCCTTCCCCTCGATCGAGGGAAGGGCTGTCATACCGGGCTCAAGCGTAAAGGGGAACGTTAGGGCAAGGCTGGAGCTTTCCTTTAAGGAAAAGGATGGCCGGTTCAGATCTTGTTTCACGGAGACGGGAAGGTTTCAGAAAGGCCCCTCGAAGGACGGGTCCTGGAGGCATTTCAAGATATGGGAGTCCTCGGTGAAACAGAATAGAATCGTTCCTAGGAAAGGAAAAGGGTCGCAGTGCGATTTCGTGAGGGGGGAGCAGGAGAAGGTATGCCTTCTCTGCGATCTCTTTGGGACGACCGGTCTGATCGGTCTGCTCGAGTTCAGCGACTTTACCCTTAGTGAGGGCAGGCTCTCCCCACAGCAATTTCAGTACGGGTTGAAATTGTTGATTGCGAAGGTCGGTTCCGTTTTTACTGGGAAGGTGCGGTTCATGAACCTGAAGCCGGAAGAATTGGGACTGGTTCTGTGGGGAATGGGTCTCAGGGATGGGAGAATCGGGAGGGAGGTCCTCATGGGAAGGCTGAAGTATGTGGGGCCGATTGGAAAAATAAGATACAGACTTGACGCACTTAAATTATCCCAGTTCTCGGAGCAACTGAAGTTGGATTCGACTGAGATCAAAGCAGGCGACGAGGTGCAGGCCGACGACCGGCTCGTGAAGGAGCTCGTGGAGTTGGCGAGGCGCGCATATGAGGGAGAGCTTAAGGATATAGAGGAGGTGAGTCCAAAAAGATGACCGCGAACGTTTTTCGGAAAGCCGAGTGGCCGTATCCGGTTTACAAGTCCTTCATCGTCCCCTACTGGGAAAATGGCACTCTGTCGGTCAGGGAATTGAGCGAAAAAGATGTCGAGGAATGGGGGAAGACCCTAAAGCTTGCGAAGGACTTCATCACGCGGGCGGTCAACGCGCTGGAGGTAAGGGGAGAAGCGAGGCTCGAACTCGTTGCGGATTTGCTGGTTCTTTTCCTTAAAGTTCCCCTTCTCCGCGAGCCGATCTCGCTCCTGCCGAGCCCGCTTAAAGCCTACCTCGCTTGGAGGCTCGTGTCAGAAACAAGACTCAAGGAGTTCAGAGACAACCCCATTGAATTTGCCAGCCACCTGTACATGATTTACAGGGAGTTCAGGCCGCAGCTTGAGGAATTGCTGAAGATCGTCGAGGGGGCAAGGGAAAGGGTTGAGAGATGCTGGTTCCACTTGCCTGCGGACACCCGCCCCGTGGCAAACTGCGCGGGCCTCATTCCACACCTGCTCACGACCTCCGCGCTCTCCTGGGCCCTAGCCGTCCAGCGGGGTTTGGGGAGGAGGGAGGCGGCGCTGGTAAGGCTTTCGGCTCTCCTCCACGATGTCGGCAAGCCCTTCGCCCCGAAGGAGCATGTCGCGCGTTCGGCCGAAATCGCGGAGTGGTTCACCGACTTCCTGGACCCGGAGGAGAGGGAGGAAATTGTGAGGTTGGTGAGGGATCACCACAGGGGCGAGAAGGAGGGGGGAAGGATAATCAGGGAGGCGGACAGATTGTCCTCGGCGACCGACCGGATAAGCGGATATCTTCAGGAAATCGTCTCGGGAAGGCTCGGGAGAAAACCGGAGGTTCAGGAGCTTGAGGGTTGGGACTTCTGGGTGGAGCTAGAAAGAAGTTCTCCCGGCTCCATAAGGTCGCTTAGCGAGGAATTCGTCGAGAAGGTTCGGAGGGATACGGGGGAGGGGGGCAATCTTTTCGTCAGAACCCTCCCGCTCCCGCCCGGTTACTATTACGCCCCGGTGGAGGGGATTTGGTTTGGATGTGTCGACCTCGGAGGGATCCAGAGATTCATCCGAACTCCAACCGAGCTGAAGGCGGTCGCGGCCGCCAGCTATGTGATCGAGACGGCGGTCCTGGTTCACGTTCCGGCCTTCATCCAGCAGGAGCTTCAGCGGAGGGCCTGGTTCCCGATGGAGGCGTTCCTTTATTCCGGCGGGGGCAACCTGTACTTCGTCTTCCCGGAGGTACTGAAGGGGGAGATCGAGGGGGCAGTTAAGAAGTATACCGGCGTTCTTGCGAGGGAAAAAATCCCCCTTGAGCTCAGGATGGTAACCGCCCAGTTCTTAGCCTTCTTCCCAGACCTGCTCGAAAGTATGGCGAGGGAGATGGGCCTCCAGAAGATCTCCTCGCGTGAAGAGGCGCGGGTGGAGAGGGGCGATGCGAAAAAGTGCAAGTGCTGCTTCACAAGGATTGCGGAGGTGGAGGACTACTGTAAGGTTTGTAACGATTTGATAAAACTCGGGGACGAATTCCATTTCAAGGAGAGATGGGAAACGAAGATCTTCCTCCCAGGAGAGGGGTTAGGTTCGCCCAAGGAGATCTTTAAAAGTGAGTGGAAGGATGCCTCGGTCAAACTGATGGAAATCATCGCCGGTCACGATCTGGAGGAAATTCGAAGGGGTGTCGAGCAGAGGAATTACGCTGTTCTGAAGGTGGATGGGGTCTGCATGGGGGCTTTCATGGCCTCCGCCATCTCCATAACGGATGCCTGTGAAAGGAGTGCGAGGATAGATATTTCTCTCAAGAGGGCCTTCGAGGATTCGGCCCGCGAACTTTACACCGCCTTGAGCGGGAAGGATGGGCAGGAGGCGAGAAAGGCCATCGCGAGACTCGAGCTCGGACTGCTGTATATGGGAGGGGACGACTCCCTCGCGCTCATGAGCTCCTGGTATGCACCCATCTTCACCCACTCGCTCGTCTCCAGGTTCAGGACCTACATGGGGGAGGTGAGGGGACTTTCGGCTGGGTTGGCAGCAGGGGGTGCGAAGGCGCCGGTTTGGTCCCTGATAGATGCTGCGGATGAGCTGGAAAGGGAAGCGAAGAGCAGGACGAGGGAAAAGGTGAGTCGGGGGGCCATTTGCTACGATGTTTGCGAGGTTCCTCTCTCCTCTACCGCCGTTCGTTACCGGAGAAAAGAGCTGGAAGGGAAGAAGATGACTCTTCAGCCTTTCGTGGTTGAAAATGGGGGAAGGCTGGGCGAGATCCTTCAAAAGCTTTCCGGTGGGGGCTCGCACGGGGACTGGTATAGGTGGGCGCTGGATACCTCGAGGGAAGATAGGGAAGATAATAAGGTTAAGAAGCTTGCGAAGAGGGTTAGGCGTTGCATCAAGGAGGCTGTCGAGGCTGCGAAGAGAATTCTGGGTGGGGGGGCGGACGAGGAGCTGCTAAACGAGGTCTCAAAACTCTACATGAGGAGGCAGCAGATTAGGTTGAAAAATAGGGAAGAATGGAGGATGGCCGTGGACGCGTGCGCGGAGGGGTGGGGAAAGGCGGCGTTCGGTGACGTTGAACTGCTGATAAAATTTGCACTGGGGGGAATTGCATGATAGAATTCGAGGTCGAGGCCAGACCCGTCGGGCTCTTCACGGTTGGTGGGGGGACGGTCGAGGTTTTTGGGCCAGACGTTCCCTTCATAAAGGAGAGGGGAAAGATTTTCATTCCGGGTTCGACCTTCAAGGGCCTTCTGAGGTCGGCTGCATCGAGAGTAGCTGAAACGTATGGGTTTTCCTCTTGCAGCAAGATAAGGCCCGAAGAACTCTGTGGCTCCTGTGACGTCTGTAAACTTTTCGGATCCGTGAGATCGCAGGGAAAACTCATCGTAGGGAACCTGGAGGCTGTCGGAAAACATGAACTCCTCTGGTTCACGAGGGTCAGGATTGACGACAAAAGCAATAAGGCCGAAGAGGGAGGCCTTTTTACCCAGGAGCACTCATATGGTGGAAGCTTCAGGGGGACGATAAGGGTCATGGAGGATGGGGCTGGGCTTCTCGGGCTTCTGCTCCTCGCGCTTGCGGAACTCAGAACGGGAAGGGCCGGGAGAAAATCCCTCCTCGACCTGAAGATAGGCGGGACGGCTGGGCTTCGGGGAAGAGTGGAGGGAAGGTGGCTTAAACTCGTGGAAGAACTCGAGAAATTTTTGTGGGAGGGGAAAATATGAAGTTTTACGAGGTCCGGATTGAACTGAGATCTCCGGCACTTATAACTTCCCGCAGAACCGAGCGCGGATTCAAGGCAGCTCTCGAGTTTATACCCGGAACAACCTTGAGGGGGGCAATTCTATCCTCCCTCTACTATCATGACAAAATCTCGCGGAGCGAGCTCGAAAAGGAGGCGGATGATCCCTCCCTCATCTGCACGCCTGCCTATCCACTCGTCGACGGGCAGCGGAGCTGGCCTGCTCATCCCTTCTTCTTCAAGTGTAAACTATGCAAACCGGAGAAGAATCCTTGCGAGAATCGGGGAAGGGAGGCTCGCATGGAGATCGAGAAAGGGAAAGAACCAACCATTCCGACAAGCTGCAGGTATGGTCATGTGAGCCTCGAAAGCCTGCATCCGGGACCAGCTCTTCCAAACGGTGAGAGAGTGAAGGTCAGTTTCACCTCCTCCGTATGTGCTGGTGTAAACAAGGACAGGGCCTCGGTTGAGGGAGGCATGCTCTACGAGTACGACGCGCTTGAAAGTGGGCAAATGTTCTGGGCCTATCTTGCCACTCCGTACGAAATTCCTAATCCGCTGGAAATCTGGATCGGAAGAGGGGTGACTAGAGGATTCGGGGAAGCCAGGCTGAGTCTGCGGGAGCTGGACGTGAAAAAGCTCGAAGAATACTGCAGAAAGGCTTCCATCGATGGGATTCTTGTGTTGTACGCTCTCTCCCCCCTTCTGGGAGGCGGCCAGAGGGTTACTCCCTTCCCGACCATGATTGAGCTGGAACCGATAGGGAATAGAATCGGTAGACCTGCTGAGGGCTCCCTTGTGATAGAAAAAGTTTATGGAAGGGCTGGGCCATATGAGGCGGGATGGGACATGCTCAGGGGGAGGAGCAGGCCGACCTTTTACAGTGTATGTTATCAAGGGAGTATCTTGAGGGCAAGAGTGGTTGGGAATGTGAGTTGGGAGGCCATTGCCTCCCTGGGAATCCTGGGGACCGTGGAGAAATGGGGAGGCGAGACATTGTGCTGCGTGAACCAGCTCCTCCCGCTGGCTGGGCATCCGGTGGAGGGAACATGAGCCATCTCCTGCCGTTGAAGAATAGGGTGATTGGAAGGCTAGAATTCGAAGGTAGGTCGCTTTTGCACATTGGGGCCGGGGGGGAGGAGGTCAGGAGGGAGATCCTTAAAATCGGGGAGAAGGTTCTGATTCCAGCATCTTCCGTCAAGGGTGCCATTCGAAAGCTTGTGGAGCAGGTTGCGAGGACCGTGAGCGTTCCGGGTCTTCCGGACGCGTTCGAAATAGGGGAGGGGAAGCTCGAATGCCTGAAGGAGCAGGTTGATCAGGCAGTCCAGTGGGTGCTGCAACAAAGGGGAATCCTCCCCCTGCTTCGCTCGCTTGGCTTGGAGGACGAGTTGGAGCGGCTGGGGGTGAAGAGTGAGGAGGACTGGGCAAAGCTAGAGCTGCTACCGGAAAACAGGGAAACATTAAAGAAAATTGCGGTGGAGTACGCGACGGTAAGGCACCCCCTGTACAGGCTGATGGGAGGGCAGAAGATTGCCTCGAAGCTCAGATTTCTGGATATTCCTTTGGAGGCGAGCATCCAGGACAAACCGGGAGTCGGGATTGACAGAAAGAGTGGGAGGGCGAGCGAGCACCACTTATACTTTTTGGAATCAGTCAAGCCTTCCAAGCTGGGACTATGGTTCATAGTAGACAATCTTGAGCCCGGTAGTTTGGAGGCGAAACTTCTCGCGGAAACGCTTAGTTTAATTAAGTCGGTGGGGCTTTCACTTGGGGCGAGGAAAAGCGTGGGGATGGGTGAGTTGGAGCTGAGGAGTGGTGAATTTTGGATTGCCGACTTGCGGGGAGATGACGGGGCAAAGCTGGCCGATCCTTTCACTGGAGAGAAGCTGGACTTAGACAATTTTATAAATTGGCTGAATCCTGGCACGTGATTTTCGGGAATTTAAGCGGAAATTCAAGTGTAGGGTCTTTCACCCGTGTGGGCTTGAAAGTCCGGTATTCTCATTGTTCCATTCACATATCTTCACATTTTCTGAAGGCTGCCTCGGAGGAGCTAAAAGGCATCTGAGTATATCACATCAAAGGAGCTCACAAAGAGGAAACCTAGGGCTCAGAAAGCGAGGGATAGGATTGGGAGCAACGGTGAGTGTTGAGGTACGCAGGGTCGTGAAGAGGTATTTATATAACTTTGGGAGAGGCTGAAACTCTTGCTTTCACTTCCGAGCCAGTGATCCTCTTTTTTTTCAATCCCCATTTTCAGGGGCATCCTACTGAAACGAAACCCGTTATGGAACAAGAAAGCTGGTGGAAGTCTTTCAATCCCCATTTTCAGGGGCATCCTACTGAAACGAAATATTTGAAAAGCTTCTTAAATCACGAAATGACTTTCAATCCCCATTTTCAGGGGCATCCTACTGAAACGTTGGGAGTGAAGGTGAAGCGATTTTCGGAAAGAACTTTCAATCCCCATTTTCAGGGGCATCCTACTGAAACACCGACAATTGGGACAATAGTATCGAGGCTTCCAGGTTCTTTCAATCCCCATTTTCAGGGGCATCCTACTGAAACCTTGATACACGAACTTGGACATCGATTCGGAGCTGACTTTCAATCCCCATTTTCAGGGGCATCCTACTGAAACGCATAAACCGTGGGCTTTTATCGCCCCCGCCGGCGGCTTTCAATCCCCATTTTCAGGGGCATCCTACTGAAACCCTCCGTGCCCTACGACCCCAAGGGAACGGTGTGCACTTTCAATCCCCATTTTCAGGGGCATCCTACTGAAACAAGACCCGGAAATCTCCCCCCGGGAAGGAGAAAACCTTTCAATCCCCATTTTCAGGGGCATCCTACTGAAACGGATACGTTGCGCTGAACTGCGTTATTGGGCGTATCTTTCAATCCCCATTTTCAGGGGCATCCTACTGAAACACGGCCCCCGGGTGGTTTGGGGGAAGGTTATGCGTGCTTTCAATCCCCATTTTCAGGGGCATCCTACTGAAACAGCCAGGGAAAAAGAATGGACAATCGATAGAGTGAACTTTCAATCCCCATTTTCAGGGGCATCCTACTGAAACCGGTATGAGAAATCATATGAGTACTGGTACCACTCCTCTTTCAATCCCCATTTTCAGGGGCATCCTACTGAAACTTGCCGTTGCCAGAATGTTGTCTAGCCCTATTGTCCCTTTCAATCCCCATTTTCAGGGGCATCCTACTGAAACATAACAAGCGAAAAAATTGGTGATAAGGAGTCAGACTTTCAATCCCCATTTTCAGGGGCATCCTACTGAAACGAAATGAGGGATCTGGAGCCGGATCCGGTAATGACTTTCAATCCCCATTTTCAGGGGCATCCTACTGAAACGGTGTGTTCATACGGCCGGAGCAGAAAATAAAGCTAGCTTTCAATCCCCATTTTCAGGGGCATCCTACTGAAACCGAAGCGCGGGGCCCATTCCCCGACGAAGAACAGCGCTTTCAATCCCCATTTTCAGGGGCATCCTACTGAAACTTGACTTCTTACCACTTTACCGTTCTTTTCCAGCTCTTTCAATCCCCATTTTCAGGGGCATCCTACTGAAACACCTACAAAACTGGCGGCATATAGTTGCCCGTTTTCTTTCAATCCCCATTTTCAGGGGCATCCTACTGAAACGGCAGGAATTTATGACGTAGTAAACAAAAAATTCACCTTTCAATCCCCATTTTCAGGGGCATCCTACTGAAACGTACGTGCGCACGTAAGGCCTTCCCTTCCACTGGCTGACTTTCAATCCCCATTTTCAGGGGCATCCTACTGAAACACCATACATCCCCATCCACCAAGACCGCCAACCAGTCTTTCAATCCCCATTTTCAGGGGCATCCTACTGAAACCCCCCCTTTCTTTTGTTTCTCGCCCCCCATCTTTAAAGGTTTCGGGCCCCGGTTTGTGAACTTCGGTTTCTGCAGGAGGGATTTATAAAGAAGTTCACAACTCAAGTCCCCGCAGGACTGGGTCCTAGTTGATTCTTCCCACGGAGATCCAAGAAGCCCATCCCGAAGGAGGACTTGGCCCCAGCCCCCAGCACCCCTCCCACGCCGAGCAGCCACTCACCAGTTTTGTCGATCTTTTCGAATTCGTACTCGGCTATGCCGGTCCAGCAGTTCCAGAATTCCCTCCTGCCCGAGCGCTGGGAGCAACCTATTAGCCTATGGTAATGCTTTGCAACCTGTTTGACCTTTCCTTCGCACTTAGGCTCTGGGACACGCTTTCCGCTCCCATACTCGTTGACGAGGAGAACCAGCCTCTGGCGGATGAGCTTCAGGAGATGCTGGGGAGAGGGTGGGAAGCCAAGGGGGAGTTCGATGGGGGTTTTAAAGCCCACTCGTAAGTGCCTATGCTTCACAGGTGGTAGATCAACGACATCCACCGCTTTAATGTTTGAGGGATATATCTTGCTCCCATCGTAGACTATCCCGCCCGAGAGCTCGCACCTAGCTTCCACCACCTCGAACTTGTTTTGTCCTATGTGTCTTGCGTCGTCCAGTCCGTAGCTCCCGAATTGCTGGAGGGCTAGGATGGTGTGCGGAAAATAGCGGATGTAATCGCCAAACATCAGAAGCTTCAATTCGAGTCTTACCCCATCTGCGAATCCCATTTCCTTTCCGAAAAACGGAGGGACGAGGATGATCGGTCGTGGAGGAGGGCCACGACCTTTCTTCGCGGAGGATTTTTGATAGGCCGCATAGAAAAGGCATTCGGATGAACGCTCGCAGCTTTCGCACTCCCGTAACGGATGATAGCACACTGTCCGCTTGAGATGTTGGCCGAGGCCACCCCTGAAAGCCGAGCCCATCCAGCGGGGAAGCCTCGTTTGAGAGGGAAAATTGAGGTACAAAGTTATGGATGAGAATTTGAGCATATCGGCCTTTTTAAGTGTTGTCAGAGTACAAATAAACTTTGTTGAAAAACCATTTCCCAAAGGGCCTTGGTGGGGTCGCCGGGATTTGAACCCAGGTCCCTGGCTCCCAAAGCCAGGAGGATAGACCAGGCTACCCCACGACCCCAACGAACTCCTGAGGGATACGGATTTATTCTTATTTCTTGGCAAGAAGAAAACAACTAAGGGGGTGAGAGAGTGCCGAAGTGTGTCCAATGCGGAAAGAACGTGAAGGATGCCTCGAAGATAATGACCTGTTCGAGTTGTGGTAAAAGGCTCTGCACCTCCTGCTTCTCCAAGCATAAGTGCTGAACGGATTTCGTTTGATTAGACGACATCTGGGGAAGCGGAGTCTATCTTCCCCAGAGAATAAGCCTGATTCCCACCACCAGCACCACCACCCCCAACAACCTCTGTAATGTCCTTGTATTCAGTTTCTTGGAGACCATTGCCCCCATCGGTCCTCCCACCGCGCACCCCGCCGCCAGTGGCAGGCCGTGGGGAGGGGAAAAGTGGTCGAGGAAGAAGTGGGAAAGGAAGGCCGGAAGGGTGGTAAGGGACATCCCGAACATGGCAGTCCCGGCGGAGAGTTTGATGGACATGCCCAGGGCTAGGAGCATGACGATTTCGTCCACTATCCCTCCCCCTATTCCGAACATCCCCGAGACCAGCCCGCTGGTGAAACTTCCCACCATCGTCATCACCAGGAGGGATGGGGTGATGGGGGGAGGAACCTTCCTCCCCGTCTTTTTCCTGAGCCAGAGGTGACAGGCCACCCCGAGGAGCATCGAGCCGAAGAGGCGCGAAAGGGTTTTCCCGGCCAGGAGGGTGGTAAGATATGCCCCAACCACCGCCCCCGGAACATCGAGTGAGTCCAGCAGCAATCCCGTCCTGTAGTCTATCCTGCGCTGGAGGGCGTAGGCGAGCGTGGAGGAGCATGCTACCACGGTGATGGCGAAGAGGCTGGTGCCTATCGCGACCTGGGTGGGAAGTCCCAGCCAGAGGAGGAGGGGGACCATGAAGATGCCCCCTCCCAGACCTATGCTGGAACAAAGGAGGGAAACGGAGAGACCGGCAGGGAAGAGTAGGACCTCTATCACCGCTTCCTACCCGAAGGAATGTTCGAAGACGGCCTCCTGACCGGGGGCCTCCGAGACCGTGACGGTTAACCTGCGGAGGTTGGATCCAGAAAGCTTTCCGGCCAGTTCTTCCCCCATGAGCCTCGCGAGCTCTTCCACGGTTATGTTCACCACGGGAAGCCTCACCACATCCTCGAGGGGGAAGAGGAAGGTCCTGTTTCCCGCCCTCACCCTCAGGTTTTCACCCTCCTCCTCCAATCTCACCGAGGGATTGAGGGTGGGAAGGAGCACCCTGTGATCGTACTTTTTCAGGATCTCACCCATCTTCTCCCTCAGTTCCAAAAAGTCCACGACCATTCCCCTCTGATCCAGTTCCCCCTCCACCGCCACCCTCACCCTCCAGTTGTGTCCGTGGAGATGCTCGCACTTTTCGTGTTCCGTGATGAAGTGTACGGCCGAGAAGTGCCCGGCCTCCAGCTCTATCCTCATCTCATCCCCCAAAGCCTGTGTACCTGAGGTATTAGGGCTATTTCCCTTATCCCCCTTTCAGCGGCCATCCTGGAGAAGGGGAGGAGCTCTTGCATGGGGACCGCACCCCCCCTCCCCGTGGCGGGCTGGAGGACGAGGGGGAGGTTCAGCTCCGCCAGGCGCTCGCAAACCTCCCCGAAACCCTCTAGGTCCTCCTTTCCCCTCACCACCACCTTCAGGAAGGCCCTTATCTTTGCTTCGGAAGCCTGCCTGGCACAGTCCAGCTCCCTCTCGAAGAGCCCTTCCCATTCCCCCTCCGGCACGCTCCCCTGTCCCCTCAGCTTCACGCAGAGGGAGAGATACCGGAGGTAGGGAAGGACCCTCTCGAGGATCTCAGGATGGGAACCGTTCGTCTCCAGGTAGAGGGGAAATCCCGCCCTTTCGAGGGAGGAGGCCACTTCCACCAGGAAATCCCCCGCCTCCAGCGGTTCCCCTCCCGTGAGGGAAACCGAGTGGATGTCGGGGGCGGAGAGACCCATGACCTCCTTTACCACCCCCTCGGTGGAGAGGGGGTTTCTCAACCTTTTGAAACGGCCCCCGGGAGAGAGTTCCACCCTGCAGAGGGGAGGATGGGGATTCCTGTACTCCTTCGTGTCGCAGTAAGAACAGCGCAGGCTGCACCCGGCGAACCTCACGAAAACCTGCCTCCTTCCCACGAGCAGACCTTCCCCCTGTACGGAGCTGAAGATCTCCCCCACGTACCCCTTCAAATCACCATCCCCCTCCTCACCTCCTCGTAAAGATTTCTTCCCCTGTTGTCGATCGCCACCACCATCGGGCCGAGGCCCCTTACCCTCAGTACCCACATGGCCTCCGGTATGCCCAGCTCCAGCCAGTGTACCCCCCTCACTTCCTCCACCGCCCTGGCTGCTAAGGCACCACATCCCCCCGGAAAGGCCAGGTACACGCATCCCCGCTTCTTCATGATCTCCGCCGTTTCCCTCCCCACTCCTCCCTTCCCTATCACCACCCTCACCCCCAGCCATGGCAGAAGGAGGGGAAGGAGGGAATCCATGCGTGAGCTGGTGGTGGGACCAGCCGAGAGGATCCTCCACTCCCTTCCCTCCCTCTTGGCGAGGGGTCCGCAGTGGTAGAGGGCCCCGTCCTTCAGGTTCAGGGGAGGATCCTTCCCCTTCCTCAGGAGCTCGGCCAGCCTCAGGTGCGCCTGGTCCCTGGCCGTCACCACCTCGCCCGTCAGGAAGACCAGGTCCCCGGCCCTGAGCCATCCCGTATCCTTCCTGGAAGCCGGGAGGCTGAGCTCCTTCATCCCCTCACCTCCAGGGAGGCGGAAGCCCTCCTCGCCGCCCAGCAGAGGAAGCTCAGGGAAACGGGGAGGCTGGCGGTGTGGGTGTGGGCATATTCCACCTTCACCCCCAGGCAGGTGGTTTTTCCCCCCAGCCCCATGGGACCAAGACCCAGGCGGTTGATCCTTTTCTCCAGCTCCTCTTCCAGCCTCCTGAGGGAGGGCTCACGGTGCCTTTCCGGAAGGGGACGGAGGAGGGAGAGGTTGGCCAGTTCCATCGAGAGTTCCGCGTTTCCCCCTATTCCAACCCCGAGGATGATGGGGGGACAGGGCTTTCCTCCCGCCTCCGCCACCGCTTTCACCACCAGCTCCTTTATTCCCTCAAGTCCCTTCTCGGGCGCGAGCATGGCCAGTTTGCTGCAGTTCTCCGATCCCGCCCCCTTGAGCAGGACGGTCACCTCCACTTCTTCCCCCCTCCTCCGGAAGACCTTCACCCTCGGCATTTCCTTTCCCAAGTTGTTACCCTCGTTCTTTCTGGAGAGGGGATGGACAGTGTTGGGGCGGAGGAAGCCCTCTCGCGTGGCCCTCTTCACGGCCTTCCTGGCGGCTTCGAAGGGATCGAGGGGGAGGGAAGGATCCATCCAGAAGTAGAAGAGGGGAAGTCCCGTGTCCTGGCAGAGGGGAACCCCCCTTTCCCTCGCCACCCTCAGGTTCTCGAGAATGGCCCTGAGGTTGGCCCTGGCCACGGGATCCCTTTCCCCTTTTTCCGCCTTCTCGAGGGCCTGTTCCACATCGGGTGGGAGGTCGGTGCTCGTTTTCTTCAGGAGTTCCAGACAAACTACTTCCAGCTTGGTCTGAAGGGACATCACCTTCCTTTGGGCGGGGGGAATAAAGGCACTATTTATTACCCCACAACCTGAATAGGAAAGATGAGACTGGGAGAGGGGCTGGGTGGTCTGGCCAGACTCCACCTCTCTAGGGGTGAACTGGGATTCGTCTATTTCGAGTTCTCCGCCCTCGCCGTGAGCACCGCCAACCACCGTTTCCTTTTCGATCCCGCGGAGGTGGTGAGGAAGGAAGACCTCTCGGCCTGGAAGCCACAGCTCTTCCTCATCACGCATGAACACTTCGACCACTTCGAACCCTCCCACCTGATAGAACTACAAAGGGCCTCGGGGGGAACAGTGGTGTGCAATTCGGGAAGCTATCCTGCCTTGAAAGGAAGGGTGGGAAAGCTCGTGCTGTTGAGGGCAGGCGAAACCGCAGAAGTTGAAGGGGCCAAGGTGAGGGGTATAGAAGCGGAGCACCCGGCAGAGGAACCTTTGATGTTCCTGGTGGAATCAGGGGGGCTCACCTTCTTCCACGGCTCCGATTCTTCCTTCACAGCCGAAGTGGGAAAATACAGGGCCGACGTGGCCTTTCTGCCAGCCGGTGCTCCTTCCCCAACGGCTTCGGTTGAGGATGCCCTCCGTATGGCCAGGGCACTGGGATGCAGGGTAGCGGTTCCTTTTCACTGCTCCCCGGAGGAAGCGGAGGAATTCGAGAAGAGGGCCAAGGATGAGCTTCGGGGGGTGAAGGTGATCCTCCCGGAGCCCGGCAAGGTGTACAAGATCTGATGTTCAGGGTGGATTCGTACGAGTTCGGAAGGATAGTTATAAACGGTAGGGTCTACACCCACGATGTCCTCATCCTCCCCGACCGCATCGAAAGATGGTGGAGGAAAAAGGGGCATAGGGTATGTCCCGAAGATTTGAAGGAGGTAATGGAAGAGAAGCCACAGATACTGGTGGTGGGAAGGGGATACTCCGGAGAAATGGAGGTTCCCGAGGAGACGGTGAGGGTGTTGGGGGAAAAGGGGATAGAGCTGGTGGCCGAGGAAACGGGAAAGGCCGTGGAGAGCTTCAACAGACTCTCCAAGACCAAGAGGGTGGCTGCAGCCCTGCACCTTACCTGCTGAATTCCTTGAACCTCCCGTTATAGGGTTTTGAGGATGGGCAACCCCCTTTTTTAGATGGGTTCAAGGTAAAAGGGGTAAGGTGATGGTTTGATCGACCGCACGGCCTTTCTCCTCAGCCTCTTCTCCGCCTTCCTCTGGGGAACCTACTGCAACCCCCTCAAGCACCTCAGGAGGTTCGGCCCCTGGGAGTTCTCCAACGACCTCCTTTTGGGGGGCCTGCTCCTCTCCTGGGCGGTCTTCCTTCTGGAAGGAGGGGGGAGCTGGGGACCGGAAATCCTCCTTCCCCTCCTCTCCGGAATGGTTTGGGCGGCGGGGAACTACGCCGGGCTCTCGGCGATAAGGGAGCTCGGCCTGGCCTACTCCTATTCCTTCCTGAACCTTTCCGCGGCCGTGGCCTTCTTCTGGGGAGTCCTCCTCTTCGGGGAGATGGAAGGGGGCCTCCCCCTGGCCGTGGCCTCGGCGGGTCTTTTATGCATGCTTTCGGGGGCCTTCCTGCTCGGGAGATCCCTCGAGGGAAAGGGGGGATGGAGGGGGGTGAGGTGGGCCCTTCTCGGTGCCCTGTGTTTCGGGACCTTCGGGGGAGCGGGGGTGGCAGCTTCCCTGAAGGCGGGGATCACCCCCTTCCAGTACTGCGCCCTCATCGCGGTGGGGGCCTGGATGGTTTACTTCCTCCGCACCCTCTGGGAGGGTCTCCTGGGTCCCTGGTGGGGAGGGGGAAGGAGGGAGCATCTCTTGGGTTTTCTGGCTGGTTTCCTCTGGATGGGGGGAAACCTCATGAACTTTTCGGCCGCCCCTTCCCTGGGCGTGGCCGTGGCCTTCCCCATAGGCACCGCCAGCACGGTGGTGGCGGTTCTGTGGGGAGTCCTCTATTACAGGGAGTTCGGGGAGATGGAAAGAAGGGCCAAGCTCTTGGCCGTGCTGGGCATCCTCATGGTGCTGGTGGGCGTGGTGGGGCTGGGGATGGGAAGGGCCCTAGCCTGAGATCACAAGCTCAGGGAATTTGTGGTTGGATACGAAAAAGGCACTCCTCCAGATTCTGGGATTTCGGTCACGGATTTGGAGGGGGATCGGAGAAGCATCTACTGAAACGTCTAAAACTCCCGATGATGGAGTAAATGAGAGGAGCTTTCAATCCCCATTTTCAGGGGCATCCTACTGAAACCGGGAGAGCCTACAATTATGTCTTGACCGTGCTTAACTTTCAATCCCCATTTTCAGGGGCATCCTACTGAAACTTCGATACGGAAAGTATTAAGGAGCTGAAATTTTCCCTTTCAATCCCCATTTTCAGGGGCATCCTACTGAAACTGGAGAATAGTGACAACACTATCTATGTGTACTACGCTTTCAATCCCCATTTTCAGGGGCATCCTACTGAAACTTAGGAGATGGCTCAAGGCGTTCTATCGGGACTTGGCTTTCAATCCCCATTTTCAGGGGCATCCTACTGAAACGGCCAGCTCCGCCTCGTTGGCCCCCCCGGCCGTTCCTTTCAATCCCCATTTTCAGGGGCATCCTACTGAAACTGCTGGGGTTGCGAAATGACGAAAGAGCTATGTCCCTTTCAATCCCCATTTTCAGGGGCATCCTACTGAAACTCGGTTGGAGTATTAACGGCTTTTAGCTTTGAAGGACTTTCAATCCCCATTTTCAGGGGCATCCTACTGAAACTCCAGACCTGACCATATGCTTGGGCTTCCGGTTGCACTTTCAATCCCCATTTTCAGGGGCATCCTACTGAAACGAGAAGTATCGAAACCGGAAGGTTTGTGAAATCACCCTTTCAATCCCCATTTTCAGGGGCATCCTACTGAAACGATCGGCCTTCCTTTCCTCCTTCCTCCTTTCGGACTTTCAATCCCCATTTTCAGGGGCATCCTACTGAAACGCCCCCGGGGATACTTATGGAATCACCCACGGGAGGACTTTCAATCCCCATTTTCAGGGGCATCCTACTGAAACCACTCCCGGGGCGACAGGCCAGCTTACGGGAGTAATCTTTCAATCCCCATTTTCAGGGGCATCCTACTGAAACGAAAGACAAGAGTATCTACTATTTGGTCGTTGAAACCTTTCAATCCCCATTTTCAGGGGCATCCTACTGAAATGACAACCAATCACTTCACCCACCTTCTTCAGAGTCGCTTTCAATCCCCATTTTCAGGGGCATCCTACTGAAACCTGGAAATCAGGTATGTGGCCGCTGTGGTAGGCAACTTTCAATCCCCATTTTCAGGGGCATCCTACTGAAACGCTTAGGGGCGGGGAGGGTCACGGGTTCGAGATTAACTTTCAATCCCCATTTTCAGGGGCATCCTACTGAAACGCTATGGGAAAAATACGGTTTGCCAATGGAGGAATTCTTTCAATCCCCATTTTCAGGGGCATCCTACTGAAACGTCAGCCCTCCAGTTTCCTGGCCCCTCTGGGCCACCTCTTTCAATCCCCATTTTCAGGGGCATCCTACTGAAACGTCCTCCAACTGGCGGAAGGGAAGGCGGTCCTCCTCTTTCAATCCCCATTTTCAGGGGCATCCTACTGAAACTATGGCTTCCGATGCCGATGTCATTTAATTTTCCTTCCTTTCAATCCCCATTTTCAGGGGCATCCTACTGAAACGGAGGTGATGTAAGGATGCCTGTAAGTGCAAGTGAGCTTTCAATCCCCATTTTCAGGGGCATCCTACTGAAACCGCCGGATTATGTCCCACCGGAGCCGCATCACCCTTTCAATCCCCATTTTCAGGGGCATCCTACTGAAACGCTGGGGTAATACCATAGGCTTGGCCCATACCACGCTTTCAATCCCCATTTTCAGGGGCATCCTACTGAAACACTTTTGCCTAAAAGTGGAATATCGGCATCCTGAACTTTCAATCCCCATTTTCAGGGGCATCCTACTGAAACACCTGAAATTCTGGCTCTGGCTATCGAACGAAGGAACCCTTTCAATCCCCATTTTCAGGGGCATCCTACTGAAACGCCGTTGTTAACCTTAGTGAAATTTCTTCATTCTTTCAATCCCCATTTTCAGGGGCATCCTACTGAAACATATTCCACTTTTGGGTAAAAGCTTGGTTTTTCCCGATGCTTTCAATCCCCATTTTCAGGGGCATCCTACTGAAACAACCGAAAACCGGTTTTTCCATAATTTACCTCCTCCCTTTCAATCCCCATTTTCAGGGGCATCCTACTGAAACACTATATCGGCGAAATGGCCAAAGCCGGAGGAATTTCTTTCAATCCCCATTTTCAGGGGCATCCTACTGAAACCGGAAACGGGTGGCACTATACCATCTGGTGCCGCAGACTTTCAATCCCCATTTTCAGGGGCATCCTACTGAAACCCCATACTCAGGTAATACACGGTGCAGATGAATAACTTTCAATCCCCATTTTCAGGGGCATCCTACTGAAACCTATTATGCGTTCTGGATGCGCAAAGCTGGGAGGTACTTTCAATCCCCATTTTCAGGGGCATCCTACTGAAACGCCCGTGGCAACTCAAAAAGCGTTTATTTAAACAAACTTTCAATCCCCATTTTCAGGGGCATCCTACTGAAACCCCCCTCTTTCTCTCGAATTTTTCTCGCCCATCCTTAAAGGTTTTGGGTCTCGGTTTGTGAACTTCGGTTTCTGCGGGGGGGATTTATAAAGAAGTTCACAACCTTTCGCCTTTCACCGAAACTGTACCTTCTCCAAATCCTAGTCTAATCTGGCTCTAATTCGGTTTTTGGCTGAAGACAAAATAAAACGTTGTCTTGGGGCATACGCGGATTCGACGGTGCATAGGGCTTCCAAGGATTCCAGACGAAGATCTAGGTCCCCAAAAATATGGTTCGGCTGGGGTGGGGTATCCCATCAAGACCTTTCCCCCTTCTCCTTTTGAGTATAGCTATCGTTTGCAATTTTCTCCAGCTTGAACCTAAAGATCACACGACCTCTTTTCCTTTCCCTCCATCCATCCACTAGCCTGAAGAGGCCCCTTTCCCTCCAAATCCCGGTTGCTACCTTCTCGTATACCTTCACCACCTCCGCCTTCCTCTTCCCGAGCTTGAAGGCCTTCACCGCTTCGAAGAAGAGACCATTTTGGGTGAGTTTTCCTGTTTTCGTTCTGTAGGGTTGATCTAGGTCCCTACCCTTCTTGGGGGCGTCATGCCCTTGGTAAAGGAGGATCCTCCCCCCTTCCCGCCAGGTATCCTCGTAGGATGCCATGGGAGAAACCAGCACCAGGCTGTATTTCCCGGGACGGTAATACATCCCCCTTCTCAGCCTCAGGCCTTCCTTCCTGCACATCTCCTGGTAGGAAATCAACCCATCTCCCTCCTCTCCTTCAGGATGGAAAGGATGGGGATTTCCTCCATCTTGGAGGGCTCGAGGAGTTCCCAGAGGATTCCCTTGGGTTTTGGGCGTTTCACCTTTACCTCGAGGAGACGCTTTGGAGTGAAGATCCAATCCACGGGCACATCGTGGGATTCCATGGGTACGTTTTCGACTATCTGGAACTCATGAACCGTGGTGGCGATGGGTGTTTCCCTTCCTATGGCCCCGGTTTCCAGCAGGATGGCGAATTCGAGATCCCCGAAGCCCCCTCCCTTCCCCACCCTTCCCCCGAAAGGGTCAACGGCCACGGATCCTTCCACCATCAAATCTATTTTTAGGTCCCAGGGCATCACCTCCTTCCCCCACTCCATCGCCCGGGAAAGGGTGGCCTTCGATGGATCCCCTTCGATTTCCAAGAAGCCCCTCTTGAGCCTCGGGGAGGCCATTATCAGCTTCTTCCCATCCTCCAAAACCATCCTCCTGACGGGAAGCTGGGGTGAGTCGGGACTCACGAAGACCACCTCTGCCCTGGAATAGATTTCGGAGGAGCGGAGGAGCTCGGCAGCCCTTTCGCTTCCCAAGAAGTTGGGAATCCTTCCCACGATGGGTTTCGGGAAGGTGGCTACACCCTTCTCCTCGAGGAGCTTCCAGATCCTCCGGCGGATTTTTTCCTTCTCCTCCATCTTCAGCTAAATTTTTCCTGAACAAAATAGAAAGCGGATGCTCGCCAGGTATGCGGCCACCGTCAAGAACCTGAGGGGGGTCCTCCTCTTCTCGGATTCCGAAGAGGCCCTGGAACGCATCCGTTGGCTGACCGAACGTTTCAAGTACAGGAACTTGGGGGTCATCCCTTCCCTCTCCGGAAAGATGGAGGTGAAGAAGCCCTTCGTGGAGCTCGTCTATCCCGACGGAGAGCTCATCAAACTTGCCAGACTCTTGGGTAGGAGACTCGGTGAAGGTGTTGCCGAGGCGATCGTGCTCTCCTCCACTTACGTGAGCCCCCTCTTCGTTCTGGATGGGGATTCTGTCGAATCCCTCAGACCCCTGGAGGTGGGGAGCGTGAGGGTTTCCGGGAAGCTCACGGACAGGGACTGGAAGCTCCATTTGAGGATCGCCGATTATACGGTGCTGGATTTCTACCGTTGGAGCGTGGAGAGCGCGGAGAAACTTTGGACCCAGGAGCCGGAGGAGGTACTGGAGGAGCGCGTGGAGAGGATAAGGAAGGACGCGAAGAGGTATTGGAGGATCGAGGGGAAGGAAAGGGAGTTCCTGCTCTATCTCGATCCCGTCAGGTTCATATGCGAGGGAGGGCTCCTCCCGAAGCTGAGGAAATTGGACGTTAGGGTTTCCGCGGGTCTGGCCATAGGGGCGGCGGTATGTCTCCTCCCAGAAACGGATTGAATCATTTTATCAAGTGGCTCCCGTCGCAACTCTCAGAAGTTTGGAGTTCGGGAAAGCCCTCCCTGCAGGTGGAGAAGGTCAGACCGAGGGAAAGACAGGCCTCCCTTACCCTCCCCATGAGTTCCCTCCTCATTTCGCTCGGGAGGTAGAGGCTCCTCTTCCTCCTCTCCCCCTTGGAATAGAGTTCCCTCAGGTAGGGGAAGAGGTTGGGGAAGCCCCTCCTCATCCTTTCCCAGCTGTCCGCCCTCGGTTTGAAGGTGGAGGAGGTCACATGTTTTACTCCCACCGAAGCAGCCGCCTCTACGATGGTTTGGATTTCAGCCTCGTTCAGACCGGGGATGATGGGGTCCAACCTCACGCTCACGGGCACGCCGGCATCGGACAGCTCCCTCAGGGCTTTCAGCCTCCTCTCCGGGGGAGGGGCGCCCGGCTCCAGCCTGCGGGCAAGCCCGGGCCTGAGGGTGGTGAGGGTCATGCTCACGGCGCAGGGAAGGCGGGAGAGGAGATCCAAGTCCCTTACCACCAGATCCGACTTGGTTACGAGGAGTACCCTCGCCCTTCCCACCAACCTTTCCAGACACCCCCTGGTGAGCAGGAGTTCCCTCTCCATGGGTGGGTAGGGATCGCTGCTGTTGCACATGGAAATCAGGGGCCTTCCCTCCAGCTTTTCCACCTCCCTCTCCAGTCTGCGCAGGAGGTCCTTCTTGGGCCGGCACTCGAACCCGCGCGGGATGTAGGAGGTGATGTAGCAGTAAAGACAGGCGTGGGAGCAGCCCGTGTAGGGATTGAGGGAGAGCTTGGGTGGACAGGTACAGAGGGGATCCCTCCAGGGGTCGAACTCCCTCAGGAGCTCCATCATCCCTCTTTCCCAGGACCGGGTAAAGGAGTCACCGTGAATCGCGTCTGGATCAAACTGGCGGGTTTCGGTCAGGACCGATTCGCCCGGTTTTCCCGCTTATCTTTTTCCCGATTTCTTTGAGGCCGCCACTATCCCCAGCATCACCGCCGCAGGAATGGCCCACAGGAGTGTGCACTCGGGCCAGAACATGGCGGTGATCACTGCCAGGGTTGAGGTGGTGAGGAGGGTGGCCAAGGTTTCCTTCATCGAGCAGACTCTTAGCGCCCGGTAATAAAGGATGGATGAAAACTTTTGTCCCGGAGGGTCAGGGGGGTTTCAGGCGGAGGAGGGAAATCAGGTCCCCTCTTTCAATCCGCGAGAGGTCCCTGATCTCCCTTTCCACAAGCCTCCCCACGGCACCCTGGTTGGAGGCTTCTCGGAGGAGGTGTACGGCCAAGATCCTTTTCCTCAGGAAGTACTCCTCCAGGGCCCTCTCGAAGGGTCTGCCATAGAGTTCCATGAGGACGCGGTCCCTTTCCCCGGGGCATCCCCTCCTCCTCATGCAGCAGTAGGAGAGGGAGCCGAAGCACACGTCCGGGGAATCCCAGCCCACTTGTTCGGAGAACCAGTCCTTGATCTCCACGTATTTCCCGGAGGGGAGCCCTGCCTCCTTCAGAGCCTTCTCCCTGAGGCAGATGGCTGAGAAGGTCAGGGGATAATCGGGATGGCAGCAGAACGTGAGGGCCCTTAGGTCCCCCCCGTGGCAGATGGGGACGGGGGCGTTGTCCCAGCCTGGGACCCTCCTGGTGTCCCCTTGGACCATGTGGATATATCAGGCTTCGAGGGATAAACGTCTTCCCACCATCTTGACGGAAAAGTTTTCCTCCAACTTTAAAGTCCTCGTGTTTCCCTCCTCCTCCGATGACCCTCGAGAGGCGCAGGAGGGAGTACTTCGAGGGGGAAAACTTCGATCCGGCCAGGCTGGAGCAGCTCAAGGGGATGCCCCATGTGTCCAGGGAGCTCTCAGAACTCATCTCCCTTCTCCGCAGGTACAAAGAGCTCCGGGAAAGGGAATACAGGCTTCCGGTTGGGGTGATCTTCAGTGGCCCCCCTGGAATGGGAAAGACCCTTTCAGCGAGGATCCTGGCCACCGAGAGCGGGGCGAAGCTCGTGGATGGAACACGCTTCCCCAGGTGTGGGGACGAGTGGACCACGGAGGACATCGTTTCGCTCTTTTCCCTAGCTAGGGAATACCACGAGAGGGAAGGAAGGATAATCCTCCTCCATTTCGAAGAGCTCCTCTCCCTCCTGGACAAGAAGGCGAGGGAGGATAGGGGCATGCTCGTGGCCTCTCCCGTTTATACGACTCTTCTCTCCGAGCTGGACGGGATCAAGGGGAGGCCCCAAGGTGTCTTCGTGGTGGCCTGCACCAACTCCCTTTCCCTTTTGCCCGAAGCCCTCACGAGGGCCGGGAGGCTTTCCAGGATCGTGGAATTCACCCTTGACGAGGAAGGGAGGAAGGAGATCCTCGAGTACTACCTCTCCAAAAAACCCACCGTTGGGGTGGACTTGGAAAGGTTGGCCAATGCCCTCCCCGAACTCAAACCTTCGGCCATAGAGGAAATGGTGGAGGAGGCCCATCTGCAGGCCACGCTGGCCGGGGAGAAAGAGGTGAGGACCAAACACCTGATCTCCGCCCTCGTTAGGGAGGTGATGGGGGCACCGGAGGGGAGCTGGAAGAACGAGGAGGAGAGGTGGGCAACCTGTGTCCACGAGACCGGGCATGCCGTTGTGTCCAAGGTGCTGGGTGTAGGCGTGAGGTTGGTGGTGGTACCGGCCAGGAACTACAGGAAGGGTTGTACCCTGCCCTGCTGGGGTCCTGGTCCCCATGGTCCGGAGGTGTACGAAAAGAGGGTCTGCATCCTGTTGGCCGGAAAGGCGGCTGAAGAGATGGTGTTGGGAAGCCCCACGCTCGACGAACCCCAAGACACGGCAGAGGCCACGGAAATCTCGCTCGAGTACTTCATGGAGAGGGACACATGCACCAACTATGACATTCCGGCGCTGGAGGATTTGAGCGGGACCTTCGGAGCCCTCAAGCCCACCCCCGAGTCGGAAAGGGAGGAGATTTACGCCAAGGCGAAGGAGTTCAGAAGGGCCTGCCTGACCAAAACCAGGCAGATCTTGAAGGGGTTGGGTAGGAGGAGGCTGGAAGAAGTGGCGAAGGCCCTGTGGGAAAGGGAATATTTGTTGGGGGATGAGGTGGATGAGTTGGTAGGAGGAAGGGCGGAAGTTTTAGCCCCAGCCCTTCCCGCCCTCAAGTCCTCCCGAGCTCGAGCATCGCCTTCTCGAAGGCCGAGGCGGGTCCCCTGGATCTGAATTCCCTGGCGCTCCTCTCCCATCTCTCCAGCAGGTTCGTCAGCTTCCTCCCCTTCTCCCCCAGCCTTCCCTTCAGGGAGGGAAGGATCTCGAGCGAATCCTCGAACCCGTAGATGGCCCCCCAGATGGTGCGCCTGGGATACTTCCCTTCCTCCATGTTTTTGGCGAGTTCCACGAAATAGAGGCGCAGGAGCTCCCTGAACTCCTCCATCTTCCCCAGCTCCTCCGCCACCCCCTCCATCTCCCTCAGCTCCTCGCTCTTTCCACCCACCCTCAGCAGGGAAAGGGTGTAGGAGTGCCTGAGGAAGGATTTTGCGAGCTTCCCCCAGTCGATTTCGTAATGCTGGTACTTCCCCTCCTTCTTCCCTAGCCTCACCACTCCCATCTCCTGCAGCCTGCGCAGGTGCTCCACCACGGTGGAGGGCTTGGTCCCCAGGGCCTCCGCTATCGCCTTGGGCGTGTTTTCCCCTAGCACCATCTTGAAGAAGACGTTCGAGACCCCCACGCTCGCGAAGGGACTTATCTCGGGCATTCCCTTTCCAACTGCTTCCTCCCTCCTTAAAAAAGTTAGGAAAATCCTTACGATTAGGGATTACCGAAACGTATAAAAGTATGGGTCCCCTAAATAGACGGGGGATTCCCTTGAAGAAAGGAGGGGGTAGGACCAAGTATCTCCCGGCCGAGTGCACTGCACTGGAGTTGCTGGAGTACATGGTTCTTAGGAAGGATGAGGGGCCCTTCACCCTCTACCAGCTGATGAGGTATGGAGTGAGGAGCCACCAGCGCCGGGACAGGATGCGCCGGATCCTGGAGCTCATGGTTGTGAGGGGATGGGTGGAAGTCCTCGAGGGCTACCCGCGCAGATATCAGGTCACCGCGAAGGGGGAGGAGATCTATTACCAGACCGAAGAATTTCGCGAGTTCTACAGGTCCATGAGGTTCGAGCGGGGGCGCTCGGACCGGGAGATGAACTTTTTTGCGGGTGAACTCCCTTCTTCCATCGCTTATTACCGGAGAAGGAATTCCTTCTAACAAAAAAGGAGGGATGAAGGATGAAGGTGGTGATCAGGAAGTTGGGGGCCTCGGGAGACACCTGTCTGGCATGCACCGAGCAGGAGCTGTGGGACCGTCTGCAACCAGAACTCGAGGATGGATACCAGGTGGCCATCAAAACCGGGGAGGGAACGCGACTGCTGGGAGAGAACCTCGAAGCCGTGAGGGACGCGGTGGAGGAGGAGAGCGGGAAGGGTGCCGTTGAGGTGGAGCTCCTGCTGGTTCCCCGCGTGACGGGGGGCTGAGCGGGGAGGGTCGCCTTGGCACGGGAGGTCGAGGAAGTCGGGGAGATACATCTGTATGGTCCAGGGGGGCCAAGGTACTTCCGGGATGGACGGGAATACCACTCCGTAGGGGAGCTGCAATACTTTCTGGAAGGGCTGAGAAAGGCAAGGATGGAGGGGAGGCTCAGACTCTATATGGAGGGGTTCCGCAGGAGACTGAAGCGGAATCCCTCCCCCGAGGACCTCGAGAGGGGAATGGAAGGCCTCTTCGAGCTGGAGCATCGCTCCCTGCCCATCGGCATCTTGGAGGTGAGGGATGGGAAAATCTTCTTGGGGGACTTCGAGGTGGACTGGAGGGAACTGGAGGGGTGGATCAGGGTCTGCTTGCTGGGCTTCTGGGAGCTCACTCCTGAAAGGGCCTGGGAGCTGGCCAGGTTCATCCTCTCATCCAAGAAGGAGGCCGAGGAAAGGGCGCTGCGTACGCTCAGGGAAGTGCTGGGGGAGGAACTGACGGAAAAGCTTCTGAGTGAGGGGAAGATCTTGGTGAAGGCGGCGAACGGGAGGGAGTACCTGCTCACGAAAAGCGGTGAGGTCCTTTCTCCGGACGGAAGGGAGCGCTTTTGCGTGCAGGTGAAGGGGGGTGAAAAGCTCCCCACGTACGACCTGGTGTTGGCCAAGTACCTGGCCATCCGCGATAGGCCCGAGAGCATAAGCACGCTCAGGAGGAGGAGAAACTGGTGGGAGGGACGTTTGCGGATGCTGGTACACGAGCTCGAGATGTTGATGTTCCGCATGGATGAGGAAGGTGAGGAAGATGAAGGTTTGGAGGATATGGTCTGGTGAGTTTTCCCTTCCGTGTCCCGAGTGCGGAGAGGAAGTGAGAAAGGAAAAGCTCAGGTGGTTGGTGGAGCGGATCCTGTTGGATGCCAATCCGGGGATGCTGGAAGAAATGAGGGCCGGGAGGAAGGGAGAGGAAGAGTACTTTTCCTGGCTTGTTGGACTCTACACTGGAAAGATCTCCCTTTTTTGTCCAGTTTGCACGGCGGGTGTGCCTGAGGATCTCGTTCGATACATAATCGATAGAATTCTGGTAGGGTCCAACCCCGAACTCTTGGTGAGGGTGAAGGCCAAGTGGAAAGCTGAGGAAGGAGAATCCGTGCTTGAGAACCTCTACTTCGGACGGGAGTACGCTCTTAGTTGCGACCATTGCTTCAGGCCGATAGAGGGGGAGGTCATCAGGCACTTGGTGGAGCAAATCCTTGAGGAGGCGAATCCCGGACTTTTGGAGGAGCTGAGGACAGGGTGGAAGGCTGAAAGGAACCGTCGTAGGTAAATAGGTGCTTTGGGGACGGTGGGGACGAACGCATGCCTGCGGATTCGGGATCAGGGGGAGGTCCTGGGTCGCCGGATGTGCTGAGCTCCCGCGGAGAGGGCTCCTGAGCCGGTCCAGGTATGCCCGACCTTCGCCGGGAGATCTTGGGGGAGTGCGTGTTGCCTTTGCCACTCCCTTCGCGGTTGGACCCCTAAGGTGACTAGGCTACGGGAGAGGGCCTGGAGGATGTGATTTCAACAGTTGGACCTGCAGCAGGTTTGGTGGGGCCGCCGGGATTTGAACCCAGGTCGCCAGCACCCCAAGCTGGTAGGCTAGCCAAGCTACCCCACGGCCCCATCCTTTTAATACCCTTTTTCCCTTTAAGAGGGATACCCGTGAAGCTCTTCACGGCTGGTCCGGTGGCCTGTTACCCGGAAGTGCTCGAAGAAATGGGCAGGCAGATGTTCAGTCATAGGAGTGAGGAATACCACCGTCTCCATCGCGACACCGTGAGGAGACTGAAATGGTTCCTGGATACCGAGCAGAGGGTCTTCCTCTTCGCCAGCTCGAGTACGGGGGCGATGGAGGCCTCCATCAGGAACTGCGTGAAGAAGAAGGTCCTCTGCGTGGTGGCGGGTGAGTTTGGGGAGAGGTACGCGAAGGTGGCTGAGACCAACGGGAGGGAGGTCATAGTCCTCCAGACGGAGCTTGGGAAGCCAGCCCTTCCCGAACGGCTGGACGAGGAACTTCGCAAACATCCCGACGTGGAGGCCGTGACCATTACTTACTGCGAGACGAGTCTGGGTCTCCTCAATCCCCTCCCCGAGCTCTCCGAGGTGGTAAAGGAGCATGGAAAGCTCCTCCTGGTGGACGCCGTGAGTGCTTTCGGTGGCGTGGAGTTTTCTCCCGATGAACTGGGTCTGGACGTATGCTTTGCCGGCTCCCAGAAATGCCTCGGTCTTCCCCCAGGCATGGCGGTGGTTTGGGTCTCCGAGGAAGCCATGGCTAGGTCCAGGACGATGGTGAACAAGGGCTGGTACTTCGACTTCGAGAGATACGAACGCTCCCAGGAAAAGGACGAGACCCCCGTTACCCCACCCATCCCCCTGATCCTCGCACTCAACCGCGTCTTGAGGATGATAGAGGAGAAGGGGAAGAAGAGGTATTTCGAGGAATACAGGGAGAGGGCGGAAAGGATCCTGAGGGGGATTAGGGACTTGGGTCTCAACCTCTTCACGGAGGAGGAGTACACCAGCCCCACCATCTTCTGCGTCAATGCCCCTTCCCATCTGAGCGGGCTCGAGATCTACCGGAGGATGAGGGAGAAGGGGGTAGAGCTTGCCCAGGGTTACGGGAGACTGAAGGAGAAGACTTTCAGGATAGGGAACATGGGGTACATCACGCTCCGGGACATAGAGGAGATGTTCGAGAAGCTGGCGGAAGTCTTGGGTGGTTGAGCTTCAGGCCTTCCCCTGCAGCACTTCCCCCAGGAACTTGATGACGCAGAATTTCGAGCACATGCTGCAGGTGTTGGGATCGACCCTCGGTGGTCTCTCGCTCCTGATCTTCCTAGCCCTTTCGGGATAGAGGGAGAGCTTGAACTGTTTTTCCCAGTCGAGATCCCTCCTAGCCTTTCCCATCTCCAGCTCCCTTTCCAGGTCTATACCCCTCGCCACATCCGCCACGTGGGCGGCGATCTTCATGGCTATCACCCCTTCCCTCACATCTTCCACGGAGGGTAGACAGAGGTGCTCGGAGGGGGTGACGTAACAGAGGAAGTCGGCCCCGGCCATACCCGCAACCGCCCCACCTATCGCCCCCACGAGGTGATCGTATCCCGGGGCCACATCTGTAACCACCGGTCCCAGCACGTAGAAGGGGGCGCCCCCGCACACGGCTTTTTCCAGCTTCACGTTCCACTCAACCTGGTCGAGGGGCAGATGTCCTGGCCCCTCCACCATCGTCTGGACCCCCTTCTCCCTGGCCCTCTTCACCAGTCTGCCGAGGGTCATGAGTTCGTACAGCTGGAAGTAATCGGAGGCATCCCCTATGCTCCCGGGCCTCAGTCCGTCACCCAGGCTCAGGACGAGGTCGAATTCGGAGGCGAGTTCCAGGAGGTAATCGAACTCTTTGTAGAGGGGATTCTCCTCCCCCCTCTTGAGGATCCAGGCGCTCAGGAAGGCCCCTCCCCTGCTCACTATCCCCAGGACCCTCTTACCTCCCAGTTTCTCCACCACCTCCTTCGTCACACCGCAGTGGACCGTCACGAAGTCCACCCCGTCCTTCGCGTGTCTCCTTATGGCATTGAACATGTCGTCGGAGGTCATGTCCAGCAGGCTTCCCCTTTTTGAGGCCTCTATCCCGGCCTGGTAGATCGGTACCGTTCCCACGGGCAGGCTTACCTCCCTCAGGATCCTCCTCCTTATCAGATCGAGGTCCCCGCCTATGCTCAGGTCCATCACGGTGTCCGCACCGTACTCCTGGGCAACCTTGGCCTTTTCCACCTCCTCCTCCACCTTCACGTAATCGGGGGAGGAACCCACGTTGGCGTTCACCTTCACCCTCAGACCCTCCCCTATTCCCTTCGGATGGACCCTTTCCTTTCTCTGGGGATTGTGGGGTATGACGATCCTGCCCTCCGCCACCCCCCTTATCACCCTCGAGAGGGGAAGACCCTCGTCCCTGGCCACCGCCCTCATCTCCGGAGTGGACCTCCCCTTTCTGGCCTCCTTCATCTGCATGTTCTCCTCTTTCTTTCGGAGGGGAGGAATAAAAGGGGTGGGAACAGAGGAATAGAGAGAGGATGGTGAAGAGGGCGCTTTTCATAGGACGTTTTCAACCTCCCCACAAGGGACATCTGGAGATCTTCAAGCAAATCCTGAAGGAGGTGGATGAACTGATCGTGGGGATAGGGAGTGCCCAGGAGAGCCACACGCTGGAGAACCCTTTCACGGCTGGGGAGAGGATGCTCATGCTCGGAAGATCGCTGGTGGAGGAGGGAATAGGGATGGCAAGGGTCCACATCGTCCCCATTCCGGACATCAACAACAATGCCCTCTGGGTCTCTCACGTCGTTTCCTTCTCCCCTCCCTTTTCCGTGGTTTACACGGGAAACCCCCTCGTGGGGAGGCTTTTCAGGGAGGCCGGCTACGAGGTCAGGACGCCGCCCCTCTACAACAGGAGGGAGTACATGGGAACGAGGATCAGGGAGCGCATGATCAGGGGGAAGAAATGGGAGCACCTGGTCCCTCCGGCAGTGGTGAAGGTGATCGAGGAAATAGATGGGGTGGGGAGGCTGAGGGACCTTTCTAAAACGGACCGTCTCCTGGGACCTAGGAAAACCTGAACATGAATTTCTTCAGGTCCACCTTCCCTCCCTTCACTTCCACCCCTTCCTTTCTCAGGAGCTCCACCTTCCTCTTCACCCCCAAGAGGTATCCCCCAATCCTTCCGTCAGACCTCACCACCCTGTGGCATGGGATCTTCACTGGATGCGGGTTGCGGGAGAGGATCCTTCCCACCGCCCTGGAAGCCCCCGGAGCCCCGGCTGCCCTCGCCAGCTCCGAGTAGGTGGTTACCTTTCCCTTCGGGATGAGGGAAGTGAGTTCGAGAACCCTCGAGCGGAGATCCATCCCTTATCCTCGTAAACCCACCGAAAAGCTATAACGGAGAAGGGAAGTGGGTTTCTAATGGAACCTCTGGAAATCGATGGGTCGAGGGGAGAGGGAGGGGGGGCGGTTCTCCGTACCGCCCTCGCCTTGGCGACGGTGATGGGTAGGCCGGTGAGGGTTTACAACATCAGGCTCAAGCGCAAGAAGCCCGGCCTGCAACCCCAGCATCTGAAGGGTGTGGAAGCGCTGGCGGAAATATGCGGGGCAAGGGTGAAGGGCGCGGAACTGAACTCCACGGAGATCTACTTCGAGCCGGGTGAGGTCGTGGGTGGAAAGTACAGGTTCGACATAGGGACGGCTGGAAGCACCATGCTCATCCTGCAGGTCCTCCTGCCACCCCTGGCCTTCGCCCGGGAGCCCGCGGAGGTGGAGATAAGGGGAGGGACGGACAATCCGCTCGCCCCACCTGTCGACTACTTCAAGCACGTGACCCTCCCGATGCTGGCGAGGATGGGATACAGGGTGGAGCTGGAGTGCCTCCAGAGGGGACACTATCCGAAGGGAGGGGGGAGAGTGGTGGCGAGGACCCAACCGGCAGGGGAGCTCAAGCCCCTCACGCTCACCCTTGCGGGGAGGGTGGAGAGGGTGGAAGGCATCTCCCACTGCGTGGGTCTGCCCCCCCATGTGGCCAGCAGGCAGGCCCACGCCGCCAAGCTGCGCCTGCTCAGGGAGGGCTATGGGGCTAGGATAAGGACGGAGGTCTCGGAGGGGTTAGGACCGGGAAGCGGCATCGTTCTTTGGGCCCTCACCTCGGAGGGGGGGATCCTTGGGAGCAGCTCCCTGGGAAAGCCGGGGAAACCCGCTGAAAGGGTGGGGAAGGAGGCGGCCGAGCAGCTCCTGGAGGAGCTGAGGACGGGTCATGCGGTGGACAGATACCTCACGGATCAGCTAATTCCCTACCTGGCCCTTGCGAGGGGGAGGTCGGAAATTTGGAGTACACGTCTCACCCTCCACGCCCTCACCAACGTGGAGCTGGTGGAGGAAATGGTGGGGGTCGACTTCTTGGTGGAGGGAGAGCTGGATAGGCCCGCCAAGCTGAGGGTGGAAGGATTTCGAAAAGTTAATTAGAGAAGAGAACGTCAATCCCCCGTATGGAGTTCACGAAGATGCACGATCCCTTCCAGAAGAAAAGGTTGGAGGAAATCTCGCTTCTGAGGGAGCTCTCTTCCCCCCATTTCGATGGGGAGAAGTGGGAGCAGCTGAGAAGGCTGGTTTATCGTCCCGTTCCCCTCAACGTGGACGTGGTGGTGGACGATACCACCCTGAGGGAGGGATTGCAGATGGCGGGGATGATCACGCCGAAGCCAGAGGAGACCTGCCGCATCGCCTGTCTTCTCAGGGAAATAGGTGTGGAGAGGCTGGAGGTGATGACCTTCACGAAGACGGATCAGCAGGCCATAAGGCTGATGAGGGACGAGGGCCTGGGCGACATCATGGCGGCCTGGTGCAGGGCTTCCAAGGAGGACGTGGACATGGCCATTTCACTGGGATTCGAGCAGGTGGGGATCTCCCATCCGGTTTCCTACATCCACTTCGAGAAATGGGAACAAACCCCCCTCCAGCTGCTGGAGAAGGTGGTGGAGACGGTTTCCTATGCGGTGGAGCATGGTCTTACGGTTTTCGTGCATGGTGAGGACAGCACCAGGGCCGATTGGGAATTCGAGAGGCTCTTCATCAACGAAGTGGCGGAAGCGGGAGCAACCGTTTACCGCATCTGCGACACGGTGGGAGTGGGCCTCTCCGACCCCCTTGCCACCCTCCCCAACGGTATCCCCGCCAAGATCAGACACATCAGGAGGGAAACCAAAATCCCCTATGTGGAAATCCACGCCCACGACGATTTGGGTAATGCGGTGGAGAACACGATGGCAGCGGTGAGGGCAGCCTCGGGACTCTACGAAAAGATCTATGTGAGCACGACCTTCCTCGGGGTGGGGGACAGGGCAGGGAATGCCGAGACGGAGAAGGTCATGCTCAACTGCTACCTCCACCACGACATCAAGAAGTGGAATTTTGCACCCCTCAGGGAGTTGGCCCTCTTCTTCTCCTCCGTCACGGGTTACCATCTCCCCATCAACAAGGCCATCGTGGGGGATGCGGCCTTCGCCCACGAATCGGGGATTCACCTCCAGGGGATTTCCGCCCTCCCTTTGACCTACGAACCTTTCCCCCCAGAGCTGGTGGGGCAGCGCAGGACCATCGTCATAGGAAAGAGATCGGGCAAACATGGAATAAGGCTGAGGCTGCAGGAAATACTCGGGAAGCCCGTGGAGGAGAAGGATCCTAGGTTGGAGCAGCTGGTTGGGATCATCAGGGAGAAGTTCGTAAACGGGAACAGGAGGATGCCCCTCAGGGACGAGGAGTTCAGGCAGCTGGCGAGAAAGGTTGGGTTCGAGGTCTGAAGATGGTTCATCGCGTCACCCTCATCCCCGGGGACGGGATAGGTCCGGAGGTCACGGAGGCGGCACGCAGGTGTATCGAGGCCACGGGGGTGAGAATAGAGTGGGAGAGGGTGGAGGCGGGGGAGAAGGCCATGGAGGAAAAGGGCACTCCCCTTCCGGAGGAAGTACTGGAATCCGTGAGGAGGACGGGAGTGGCCCTCAAGGGACCCATCACCACACCCGTGGGGAAAGGCTTCAGGAGCGTGAACGTGGCCCTCAGGCAGCTCTTGGACCTCTACGCCAACATCAGACCCTGTCGATGGTACAGGGGGGTGAGGAGCAGGTATGAGGGGGTGGATCTGGTGGTGATAAGGGAGAACACGGAGGACCTGTACATAGGGGTGGAGTTCGAGAGGGGGAAGGAAGAAACGAGGCAGCTGCTGGAGTTCTTGAGGAGATCCAAGGGGGTTTCCCTGAGGGAGGACTCCGGGGTGAGCCTCAAGTCCATCTCCGAAAGGGCCTCGGAGAGAATAGTGAGGTTTGCCTTCGAGTACGCGAGGAAGAACGGGAGGAAAAAGGTCACAGCCGTACACAAGGCCAACATCCTCAAGTTCTCCGACGGTCTCTTCCTGGAAACCGCTAGAAGGGTGGCCGAGGAATATCCCGACATAGAGTTCGAGGATAGGATCGTGGATAACATGTGTATGCAGCTGGTCCAGAAACCGGAGCTTTACGATGTCATCGTGTGTCCCAATCTCTACGGGGACCTCCTCTCCGACCTGTGTGCGGGACTGGTGGGTGGACTGGGAATGGTTCCGAGTGCCAACGTGGGGGAGAGGGGGGCGGTTTTCGAACCCGTCCACGGGAGCGCCCCCAAATACGCCGGAAAGAACAAGGTGAATCCCACTGCCGCCATCCTCAGTGGGGTGATGATGCTTCACCATTTGGGAGAAAGGGAAGCGGCTTCCAGATTGGAGAGGGCGGTGGCAAGGGTGATAGAGGAGGGGAAAAGGGTTACCTACGACCTGAAACCTGATCCCTCCGATCCCTCGGCGGTCGGAACGAAGGAAATGGCGGATGCCATCATAGAGGTGCTGGAAAGAGAGGGGTGAATTACCTAGAGACCAGGAAGCTTTTGAAGAATTGCTCCCCTTCCAGGAATCCAAACGATCCCCTGGACCCGCTCTTCTCGCAGAAGTCCATCCCATCCCCTTTCAGGCCCGGGCCGTGGATGAGGAAGGGTACGGGTTCGGCCACATGCGTTTTGACCTCTATCGGTGTGGGATGGTCCGGGAGGATGGCTATTCTACAATCTTCGGGCAGACCGTCAAGGAGAGGGCCTAGGAGCCTGCGGTCCAGATCCTCTATCGCCTTTATCTTCATCTCCAGGTTTCCTTCATGTCCTGCCTCATCAGGTGCTTCCACGTGTACGTAAACGAAATCGTGGGTTTCGAGGGCCTTCAGGGCGTAGAGGGCTTTCCCTTCGTAGTTCGTGTCGAAATAACCCGTGGCACCCGGCACCCTGATCACCGTCATGTTCGTGTAGATCCCTATTCCACGGATGAGAGGGACGGCTGAGATGAGGGCTGCCTTCAATCCGTACTTCCTCTTGAACTCCTGCAACCTCGGCCTCCCCCCCTGGCTCCACAACCAGATCATGTTGGCCGGATTCTTTCCCTGCATTTCCCTGGCCATGTTGACAGGATGTTCGGAGAGGATTTTTTTGGACTCCAGCATCATGCGGTTGAGTTTTTTGGCTAGGGTATCGTTGGGGGGTCTGATGAGGTGCTGGGAAATGGGTTCCCCCGGGATTTCGTGGGGGGGATCCGTTTCCAGTTTGGGATCGCAATTCCTGAGGACGAATACATGACGGTAGGTGATCCCCACATGGAACTCTCCCATCCTGAACCTGCGCCCCAGTTCCTTCAGGAGTTCCGCGGCTTCTTCGGTGCTGATATGGCCGGCGGAGTAATCGTACATCCTCCCCTCCCTTTCGGTGATGAGGTTGCACCTGAAGGCCACGTCGTTGGGTCCCAGCTTCACCCCCAAGTCGGCGGCTTCCAGGGGGCCCCTTCCGGTGTAGCAGGTCTCGGGCCTATAGCCCAGGATGGAGAGGTTAGCCACGTCCGAACCGGGGGGCATCCCGTTGGGTACGGTTTTGAGCATCCCCATCCTCCCCCTCCTGCAAAGGGAATCGAGGTTGGGTTTGTGGGCCACTTCCAAGGGTGTCTTCCCACCCAGCTTGCGCACGGGATGGTCAGCCATCCCGTCCCCCACCACGACCACGTACTTCATCCCACCGCCTTTCCCCGCTTTTTCTCCTCCCCGTAAATCTTTTCCGGGTCGAAGATCCTCTTCCCCACCTCCACCAGTTTTCCTCCCCTGAGTCCCCTGAAGAAGCAGGTGCGATAGCCCTCATGACAGGCCCCGCCCACTTGTTCGACCCTATAAAGGAGGGAATCGCCATCGCAGTCTACCCTCACCCCCTTCAGGCGCTGTATATGACCGGAACTTTCCCCCTTCAACCACAACTTTTTCCTCGAACGGCTCCAGTAATGCATCAGTCCCGTGGTGAGGGTTTTCCTCACCGCCTCCGGGTCCTGATGGGCCACCATCAGCACTTCCCCGGTTCTTTCGTCCTGTACTACCGCCGTCACCAGTCCTTCCCTGAAGTTCAGCTCCTTGAGAACCTCCTCCACATGTTCCGGTTTCAGCCTCATTCCAGACGCCTCCTCAGGCTCTCGGCATGGGCATAAAGACCTTCCGCTTCCGCCAGCTTTTCCGCCACGGCCACCACTTCCCTGAGTCCCCTCCCGCTCACCTCTTGAACACTGGGACACCTGAGGAAATCGTAAACGGTGAGACCCGCCCTCCATCGGGCAACCCCCATGGTGGGGAGCACGTGGCTGGGCCCCACGGCGAAATCCCCGGCCGCGGGAGGGGTCTTCTGTCCCAGGAGGATGGTCCCGGCGCACCTCACCTTTCTCAGCCATTTCCTCGGGTTCCTCACGGCCAGTTGGAGGTGTTCAGGGGCGAGGAGGTTGGCCACCTCCACTGCCTCTTCCAGATCCCCCGTTATCACCACCCTCCCCCTTTCCAGGGCCCTCTCCACCACTTTCTTCCTGGGGAGGGTTTTCAGCGCTTCCCCCACCTCCTCCTCCACCCTTTTCACCAGCTCCCTTTCTGGGGTAAGAAGCCAGAGCTTGGTCTGGGGATCGTGTTCCGCTTGGGCCAACAGATCCCAGGCCAAGAGGGAAGGATCGGCGGAGGCATCGGCCACCACTGCCAGCTCGGTGGGGCCCGCTGCGAAATCGATGCCCACCTCGGAGGAGAGGAGGAGCTTGGCGGCGGTCACGTACAGGTTTCCCGGACCCACTATCTTCTCCACCTTGGGCACGGTTTCCGTTCCCAGGGCCATCGCCGCTATGGCTTGGGCTCCACCCACCCTGTAGATCTCCCCTCCCCCAGCCAGATCCACCGCTACCAGGATGAGGGGGTTGACCTTCCCCCCGGGACCGGGAGGGGTACAGACCACCCTCTTCCTCACTCCCGCCACCCTCGCCGGGACGAGGAGGTGGAGGGCGGTGGAAGGATAGGGGGCCAGACCCCCGGGCACGTAGGCCCCCACGCAATCCAGCGGGAGGAAGAGTTGCCCGGCCTTTATGCCGGGAAGGGTGGAAATGGACCAGCTCCTTGGGAGTTGCCTTTGATGGTATCTCTCCAGGACCTCGGCAGCCCTTTCCAGCGAGCGCAAAGTTTTCGGTTCAACCTCCCTATAGGCCGAGGAGATTTCCCCTTCTTCCACCTTCAGGTCCTCCCTCCTGAGTTTTACCCCATCGTAGCGCAGGGTGAGCCTCAGGAGGGCCCTGTCTCCATCCTTCCTCACCTCTTCCACGATCCTCTCCACCTTCTTGAGCACGGCTTTCCAAAGGGGCCCCCTCTCCCTGAGCTCTAGGGCACTGGGCTTCCCCTTCAAGTCCAAGAGCTTCAAGAGAGCACACCCTTCGTGCTGGGTATTCCCCTCCCCCTCCTACTGCAGGCCTCCCCCAGGGCAAGCCCCAGCGCTTTGAAGACCGCCTCGGCTTTGTGGTGGTCGTTCCTCCCCCTCAGCACCTTCACGTGGAGGTTGAACTTCCCGTTCTGGGCTAGGGTTTGGAGGAGGTGTTCCAGGAGGTCGGCATCCAGGTCCTCCACCTTCTTGGATCTGAGTTTCATTTCCACGGAAGAATATCCCCTCCCGCTCAGGTCAACGGAGACCATCACCAGCGTTTCATCCATGGGTACGATGGCGTCCCCCATCCTCCTTATTCCTTCCTTTTTCCCAAGCGCTTTTTCCAGGCATTGTCCCAGCACGATCATCACATCCTCCGCCACGTGGTGCTCCATGTCTCCCCTAGCCTTCACCCTGAGGTCGAAGCCGGAGTGCTTGGCCAGGTGAGAAAGGAGGTGGTCCAAAAACTTTATTCCCGTTTCCACCTCCGCCCTTCCCTTCCCATCCAGATCGAGGTAAACCGTTACCTCTGTCTCTTCGGTCTTCCTCCCCAGCCTGCACTTCCTCATTCGGCCACCTCCATGGCTTCCCTCAACGTGAACCTACCTTCGTACAAGGCGGTTCCGATGATTAATCCTGCCGCCCCGGCTTCCTTGGCTTTCCTCACATCTTCCAGCGAGCGCACCCCTCCCGAGAGGAGAACGGGCAGCCTTATCTTGGAGAGGATTTCTCCCACCTTCTCCCCTATTCCACAAAGGGTACCGTCAGCCTCCACTTCCGTATAAAGGAGACAGCCCACTCCCATTTCCTCCATTTCCCTAGCCACCTCCACCACGTCTCTTCCCGTTTCCTCCTTCCATCCACCCACCACCACCTTTCCACCTCTGGAATCCAGCGCCACCACCACCCTTTCGCCACCCAGCCTTTCCACCAATTCCCTCACGAACCCAGGATCCTTCACCGCCGAGGTCCCCACCACCACCCTCGAAGCCCCCCTCTCCACGTATTCCTCGGCCACTCGGATGGTCCTCACCCCCCCTCCCACCTGCACCCTGGCCCTTCTTTCCCCGAGAATCCTGAGGACGGTTTCCCTGTTATTTCCCTTCCCCAAGGCAGCATCCAAGTCCACCACGTGGAGGAGGTTCGCCCCTTCCTCTTCCCACTTCCTGGCCCAGACGAGGGGATCACCGTAAACCTTCTTCTCCTCCTCCCTACCCCTCCTCAGCCTCACGCATTCTCCCTTGAGGATGTCCACGCTGGGAATCACCAGCAAGGTAGCACCTAGGGAAGGACGCGTTCGATGGGGAGGACGAGAATATCCCTTCCACCAACCTTTTTGAGTTCCTTTACCACCTTATACACTTCCGATTCCTTGACCACGGCCTGAACGGCGAGCATGGGTTCCTTTGCCTCCACCCTGGAAACGGTGGGACCCGCCATGCCCGGCAGGATCCTCTTTACCTCTTCCAGCCTGTCCTCGGGGAGATTTAAGAGGATCAGCTTCCTTCCCTCAGCTTCCGTGGCGCTCTTCAGGGCAGTCCTTATCTCCTCTATTTTCTCGCCTTTCTCCTCCAAGCTTCTCCTGTTGGCTATGAGCCTGGCCGTGCTCTCTAGGATGGTGTCCACCACCCTGAGGCGGTGGGTTCGGAGGGTGGTGCCCGTGCTCGTCACATCCACGATCAGATCGGCCACTCCTATTAGGGGGGCGATTTCCGCAGCCCCCGTGAGGTTCACCACCTCCACCTCCACTCCCTTTTGGGAAAAGTACCGGCGGGTGAGGTTGGGAAACTCCGTGGCCACCCTCAGTCCCGGTCGGTAATCGGAGGGAGAACTTATTTCGGATCCCTCGGGTGAGGCTATCACCATCCTGGTGCGACCATATCCCAGGTCGAGCAACTCCACCACCTCGTTTTCCTTCTGGCTTTCGCATACTAGGTCGTATCCCGTGATGCCCAGATCGGTGGCCCCCTCGGCCACGAAATCGGGGATGTCTTCCGCCCTTACGAACACCAGCTCAAGGTCCGGATCATGGGTCCGGCAGAAGAGTTGCCTGCCGTCCCTTCCCACCACCCCTATGCCGGAGTTCTGGAGGAGCCTGACGGTGGGTTCTTCCAGATGCCCCTTGGGAACACTCATCCTGAGTTTGGCTTCCCTCATCCTCTCACCTTCCTTAGCGTTTCTAGTAGTCTTTTATTTTCTTCCTTTCTTCCCACCGTTATCCTCACCCATTCCTTTCCAGCCCCCCTGAAGCCCGAGAGGTCCCTTATCAGGATCCCCTTCCCGTAAAGTTTTCTACAGAGTTCCCCTCCCCCCATCTTCCATGGGGAGGTGTTTACCATGAGGAAGTTCGCCTCCGAGGGAAGAACACCCAACCCGAGGGAGAGCAGACCTTCCCTCAGGAGCTCCCTTTCCTTCCTCACCTCCTCCACCACCTTCCTGAGGTATTTCCGGTCCTTCAGGGCAGTTTCCGCTGCTACCTGGGCCAATCGGTTCACGTTGAAGGGCTGGCGCAACCTCTCCAGCACCGAAACCACCTCAGGTCCGGCGAGCAGATAGCCCACCCTCAAGCCCGCCAGTCCGAACGCTTTGGAGAAAGTCCTCAGCACCACCAGATTTTTCCATTTCCTTATCCACCCGGCCAAAGAGCCCTTCGAGGAGAACTCCACGTAGGCCTCATCGACGACTACGAGGGCTCCGGTCTCCAGCAAACCCTTCACCCCTTCCTCTTCCAGGCATCCACCCGTCGGGTTGTTCGGTCTTCCCAAGAAGACCATCTTAGCCCCCCTGCAAGCGGAGGCCAGCTCGGCCGGATCCCATTCCATGTTTTTTCCCTCGTAGAAAACGGGGATCCCTCCGCTCAGCCTCACGCCGATCTCGTAGAAGCTGAAGGTGGGAAGGGGGATGAGAACACGATCGCCGGGGTCGAGGAAGCCCCTGCAGAGGAGATCCATGAGCTCGTCGGAACCGTTGCCCAGCAGCACCTCTTCCTTCCCCAATCCCACGTATTTCCCTATGGCCGCCCTCAGCCCTTCTTGACGGGGATCGGGGTAAAGGCCGATGGAGGGGAGGGCTTTCCTGAGGGCCCTCAGGACGAGGGGGGAGGGACCGAAGGGGCTTTCGTTGGAGGCGAGGTTCACCAGTCCCTTCCTCCTCCCGTATTCTCCCGCATAGGGGTAGGCCCTTCCGGCCTCCAGGAACTCCCTGACCCTTTCAGAGAACTTCAATACCCCAACCTCTTCAGAAGTTCTTTCGGGTTTTCCTCCACCGTCATCCGAGCTTCTTCACCCTCCAGTCCTGCCCCCATGGCCACTTTCCTTGCATCCTCCTGGGTGAGGAGTTCTTCGGGCTCGTGGGCATCCGTGTTCACCAGCAGCTTGCATCCCACCCTGAGGGCAACCTTCGCCACCCAGCCATTGGTGAGGGAGTGTCCCCTCCTCGAGGTGAGCTCCAGGTAGATCCCCCTCTCGGCAGCCTTCTCCGCCAGTTCTTTCCTTATGAAGCCAGGGTGGGCGAGCAGGTCCACCTCCCCGCACTCGATGGCCGCTTCGTTGGTCCCGGGTGGAACGGGTTCCACTGGACTTTCCCCATGCACCACCACCAAAGCCGCCCCAAGCTTCCTGGCCAGTCTGGCCATCCTCCCTATGCTTTGGGGAGGGAGATGGGTTAGCTCCACTCCGGGCACGAGCCTGATTTCCATGTTCCTGTTGACCTCCTCGGCCGCCCTCAGCAGGGAGGGGACGAGCCTCTCCAAGTTGGAGGGATCGGCGTGGTCTGTGATGGCGAGGACCCCATGCCCCATGGCCTCCGCCCTCCTGGCCAGCTCCACCGGCAGGACCTTTCCATCGCTCAGGAGGGAGTGGGTGTGCAGGTCTATGCGCATCTTCCCTCTAGGGCCTGCTCCCTCTTATCCGTTTGCTTTAAAAAAGAAAAAAAGAAGGGGTTTATGCGGGTCCCCAGTATGCTACTTCTATCTCCGTGTATTGCCTTTCGTTGGGGGAGACATTCACCGTCAGCGTTTCACTTCCTCTGTTGGCGGAGAGACCCCGTTCGCTGGGGGAGTAGGTGAGGATTTGCCATCCCTGCTGGGGCAGGGAGCTCAGGTACCAGTTGAAGACCGTGTCCGCCCCCGAGCTGCTGACGTAACTGATGGAGATGTTCTTCATTCCTGCCATGACCATGTCGAAGTATTCTATTACCACCGCTCCCGGATACCTCTGGACGGGCTCGCTCCTCGCTTGCTTGAGATCGCCTGCAGGGATCCTCCAGCAGTCGAAAACCACTTCTATCCTGGAATAGGCCCTCTCTTCGTCGGGAGGATATATGTAGAGGCCCACCTCGTTCTCCCCTTTCCTGAGCCATAGGACGACTCTTTCTCCACTTTCGCTTTCATCCAATATGCTCCATCCCGCCCCTGTGAGCTGGGTTTTGAACCAACTCCCTATAACGCGGTGTTGGTTTTCCGAGCTTCCGTAAATAATCGAGATTCGGTCCGGCCAGGGTCCTGAGGTTTCATGCCATAGCATTATCGATCCTGGGTACCTGCTGATGGGCTCGACACCGCTCACCTGGTCGGAGCCGGGGAGCTGCTCCCGACCTCCTCCAGGTGCTCCAGGTGGCATCAGCTTATCCAGCGGTCCCTCCGCCACGGCGTACCAGCATCCCGTCTGACCTCCCGTGGTCCCGCTGAAGGCACCCACCACCACCGCTCTATTCCCTTTCCTGAACGCCATCCATCCCCACTCGAAAGAACCATAGGGCGGTATGGGAAGGACTCCCATGAACGCCCCGTAGTTCTCGTATCCCTTCTCAGTCATTTCCCTCCGGTACCAATCCAGGATCTCGCTCGCAGTTTTCCCCTCCACGAAGTAGGTGTGGATGGTGATTCCCTCTACTTCCATGTACCAAAGGTGTCCAACGAAGTACGGGGGCATGGGGGTCTTTTTGGACCCGGAATAGACTGGTACACCTGTTTCCCCACCACCCCTCTTCAGTACCGCGGTTCCCGCGACCACTGCTACCGCTGCTACCGCGAGTCCCACTATCACTGCTAGCAAAACGGGTGCTATCCCTCTTTGTTTCATGTTTCCCTGTTTTCTTTCAAGTTTTTTTTAAAAAAATTAGCGTTTTGTTGATGCTTTTTGAGATCCCGACCTGGAGAGGGCTTTTTCCCTCTTCTTGTCTTGAGCCAGTTTCACGATCATGAGGTTGGAGGGATGGATCTTCCTTGGAACTTCCGTTCCATCCGCCTTCCTCACGGTAGCCCCTTCCACTATCACAGCTACCTTCTTCCTATCCACTTTCAAGACCTCCCCTTCCAGCTTCTTGAAATCGCCCCTCATGATCCTCACCCTATCCCCCTTCCTCACGGGAAGGGATCTCCTGCCATACTTCTTCCTCAGTTCCGGGCTGAGGGTGGCGGAGAGGAGGACATGTCTGCGGTGGAGGGGAAGGGTGTAGAGCCTCAGCCTCTGCTTTCCTGGTTTTTTGCTGACCATTCAAACCACCATCGTGGCTATTCCTGCCAGTTTGGGCCAGCGTTCGGCAGCTTCTTTGGCTATGGGCCCCCTGATCTCCGAGCCCTTCGGTGAGCCGTCTGGAGTGATGATGGCGGCAGCGTTATCCTCGAACTTGATCCTGATCCCATCCGCCCTTAGGTATGGTTTCTTCTGTCTTATCACCACGGCGCGCACGATTTGCTTTCTGAGTTCGGGAGTTCCTTTCTTGACGGAAGCCACCACTTGGTCCCCCACCCCGGCCGAGACCAACCTCCTCCTCGTTCCTTTCAATCCCACCACCGAGATGATCTGGATCTCTTTGGCCCCCGTGTTATCTGCACAGGTCAGCCTGGCGCCTATGGGAAGGGCTCGCACGGGCGAAACCATGCCTGTGGCCATGATGCCTCCTGTCCTCTTCCCCATCTCAACCACCCTCCATTTTTTCTATCACCACGAAGGCCTTGGTTTTGCTCAGCCTCCTGCATTCGGCTATCTTCACCCTATCCCCCATCCTGGCGTTGATGCAGGGGGGATTATGGGCATGGATTTTGGAGGTCCTCTTTTCGAACCTTTCGTACTTCCTCACCTTTTGGACCCTCGGGATTTCCACCGTCACGGTCTTTGCCCTCTTGTCGCTCACCACTGTTCCCTCCAGCACCTTTCCCCTGACCGAAAGACTTCCGTGGAAAGGGCAGCGCGGATCGGAACAGGATTTCTCCGGTGGCTTAACGCCTAGGACGCTCCTCATACCTTCCTCACCCTCTCCTCGGGCCTGGCCACCAGCCTCCTTCCTTCCACTTCCACTTCTTCTCCCCCCGGCAGGATGAACTTCAAACAGACTATAGACTTGGGCACGCTTTTTACCTTTCCCCCTACCCTTATTTTAAGCATGTTCTTCGTCTCATCCACCACCTTCCCCTTCAGTCCCCTCAAGCCCGGGTCCCTGCTCTCCACGATTTCCACTTCCAACCCGATCAGTTCGTGCCTTACTAGGTTGGAAGGGCGCAGGGGCATCTCACTCAATGATGTCTATGGATTCGGGTAAAAACCCAAGCTCCACCAGAACTTCCTTTATCTTGTTCTTATGATCTCCCTGCAGTTCTATGGCGTTTTCCCTCATCGTACCTCCACATGCCATCCTGCTCTTCAGCTTCTTGAGCAATTCCTTCAGGTTGCTTTTCTTGTCGTCCAGTCCCTCGATCACTGTTACCACCTTCCCGAACCTCCGGCTCTCGGAATACACGGTTATCCTTTGTTGTTCCCTGGAGATCTCCTTGCAAACGCAAAGTTCAGCAGGAAGGCCGCAACGTGGACAGATCCCCTGCATTATGGAGTTTTCACCTTTTCCTTTTCTCTTACCACCGTTAAAATCCTTGCTATAGCACGTCTGAGTTCCCTCGCCCTCATCGGATTTTCAGAGGGTCCTCCCCCCTTCCTCATGGCCCTCTCCCTGGCCAGCTCGGCGCGGAGCTCCCTCAGCTTGGCCTTTATTTCCTCCAGGCTCATGCTCCTTATTTCATCCGCCCTCAGCACCGCCATCTTCTCCCTCCGGAGTCTCTTGAGTTTGTGGGGTTTCGGATTTAAGCTTTATTTCATCCGGCATGGGACCTGGAGGCATGATCCTCACCTTCACCCCCACCACACCCGGTTTTAGCTTGGCGTAGGCGAAACCGTAGCTCACCAGCTTGTGGGCGGGATCCCCCGCCTTACTCAAATATCCCTGGTAAAACCTCACCTTCTTCGCCCTCTCCCCTCCAAGCTTACCGGAGATCACGATTTCCACCCCCCTGGCCCCAGCTTCCATGATCCTGTTCATGAAGGTGTATCCGAGGGTCCTGAAGTTCGCCCCCCTTTCGAGGGCGAAGGCGATCCTCTTTGCCATGATGGGGGCACTCAATTCTGGCTTTTCTATTCCCACCACTTCTATCTGGGGATTCTCGAGCTTGAACTTCTTGGCCAGCTCGTCCGTCAGCTCCTGTACGCTCTTTCCCTTTTTTCCTATCACGGCCCCAGGTCGCTCCACGTAAAGGGTAATCCTAGTACCCATGGGTACCTTGCTTATACTCACCCCTCCATAGCCCGCATGCTCCAGTTCCTTCTCCAAGTAATCGTTGAGTTCCGCGAACTCTATTGCCCTCTTCACGAAGAGTTTATCCACCCTCAAGTCAAGCCTCCTTGAGGACGATCTGTACGTTCGTAAGGGGCTTGTTATAGGGTGTGGCCCTGCCAAAGGCCCTAGGCAGAATGCCGGGAAGGGTTATTCCCTTGCTGGCACTCGCATGCACGATCTTGAGCTTTTCCACGTTCAATCCCTTGTAAACGGCGTTGGCCTCAGCGTTCTTCAGGACCTGCAGGATGGCCTTGGCCGCCTTGACGGGATAGGCTCCGGCACCCTTGGTTCCCTTGTGATGGGGCACCTTTTTGGCATGTCTCCTGAAGGGAACGGCCCTTTTCTTTTTCACCACCTCTTCCAAGTAAGCCTGGGCTTGGCGCAGCTTCATTCCCCTTATCTCCCTGCAGATTTCCACGGCATCCTTGGGAGAAATCCTCAGTTCCCTACCCATGGCCTTGGCGCAGGGTTCCTCCACCTTGCAGGAATAACCGAACTTGGGCATCCCATCACTTCAGCGGGACGAACATCGAGCTGCGCGTGGCGCCTATGCCCGGAGCCCCATGGATCACCCTTTTCCTCGTCTGGCTGAACTCACCCAGCCTGTGCCCTATCATCTCCGGCTTTATTTCCACCACCACGAATTCCTTTCCGTTGTACACTCCGAACTTCAGCCCCACCATCTCCGGGAGGATGATCATTTCCCTCAGGTGGGTGCGGATGATGGTATCCCCGTTCCCCTTTTGCAGGACTTTCCTGACCTTGGTCAGGAGTTTCTTTCCCTCAGGATGGAGACCCCTCAGGAGTCTGAGGAGGGACCTACGCTGGCGAGAGGGAAGGAGCTTGGCAAAATCCTCCAAGGGCATTTTCTTCAGTTCTTCCAGGGTGTATCCCCTGTAGGTGAACTTCTTCGGCATCCTCCCCTACCTCTTTCCAACTCTCCTGGCGGCTATGAGACCCACCTTCTGTCCCGGAGGGGCATTCCTGGAAACTATCTTGGGTCTGCCAGCGTGCCTCCCCCTTCCGCCTCCGAAGGGATGGTCCACCACGTTCATGGCCACACCCTTCACGCGTGGATAGGGCTTCCCCTTCGCGAGCATGGCATGGTGTTTCTTCCCCGCCTTCAGGAAGGGTTTTTCTATCCTGCCCCCTCCCGAGACCGTGCCTATGATGGCCCTGCACCTCAGGTCGAAGGCCCTTATTTCCCCCGAGGGCAGCTGCACCATTGCCTTCCCCCCCTCCTTGGCCACCAAAACGGCATATGAGCCAGAAGTTCTGGCGAACTTCCCCCCATCCCCCGGAAGGGCTTCCACGTTGAAGATCTTGGTTCCCTCCGGGATTTCCGCTAAAGTTTTGATGTTGCCTATCTTGTCCCCCGCCCCGGGACCACATTCTATTTCCTCCCCCACTTTTATCCCCTCGGGAGCGGGAAGGACCACCCTGAAGCCTTCCCTGAACTTGACCAGCATGAGGGGGTAGCCTCTCCCCGGTTCGTGTACGATGTCCACCACCACCCCCTTGGTGGCACGCGTCGGGGGAAGCTTCACCTCCCCCACCCTCCTCCAGCTCTTGGCCCTGTACGTGGGGGAACCCTTTCCTATTCGCTGTGCCCTTATGATCTTTCCCATCAGATCACCCCCAATTTGGATGCCACCTCATCCGCAATAAATCTTGGGGTGAGTTTCACGTAAGCCTTTTTCCTGCCCTTCGGGTCGCGCACTATCCTCACACTTTCCACCTCTACCCCATAAAGCACTTCCACCGCCCTCTTCACGTCGATCTTGTTGGCATCCTCTGAAACCACGAAGGTTAGCTTGTTTTCTTTCTCTATTAGCCTCACGGCCTTTTCGGTGGCAAGGGGATAGAGGATCACCTTGTGGGGATCCTTCATACCCTCTCCTCCAGCCTTTCTAGGGCGGAGGTGGTCCAGACCGTGAGTCTCGCCGGCATTCCCCCCGGTGCCAGATCCTCCACTCCCAGGTTCCTCACTTCCACCACCTCCACCCCAGGAAGATTCCCTGCTCCCTTCTTTATCCCTTTGTCCCCGGAGATGACGAGCAGCGGTCCAACGGGTCTCCTGTATTTTCTTCCCCTCATCTTCCCCCTTCCAGCCCTTATCTTTTCCTTCTCGGAGACCCTTTCCACTTCCTCCCAGAGCCCAAGCTTTTGAAAGACCTCCTTGACCTTCTTCGTCTCCGAGAGTTCTTCGAGTTTGTCCTCCACCACCAGGGGGAGGGAAGGTATTTTCTCCACGAGATGGCCCCTCGAGCGCACGAGTTCAACCCTTGCCGTGGCTGCTACCGCCGAGCGGAAGGCGAGCTTCTTTTCCTTTTTGTTGATCCTCTCCTTCAGGATCTTCCAAGGAAGGGGAGGATGGGCTCTTCTCCCCCCCACCGTGTGGGGGGAAAAGGCACCCGTGCCTGAGGCTGGTGATCCCCTTCCCTTCACCCTCCGTACCCTGGCCACCCCATAACCCTTCCCCCACGTCTCCGCCGTCGTGCGCTTGCCGGCCATGGGATCAACCCCCTTTGGTTGAAGACGGGCGGTCTGGGAGGAGATCACGGCTCTCTTTATGAGGTCCGGTCTGTATTCCTCCTGAAAGACCTCGGGGAGTTCCACCTCCCCTATCCTGCTTCCTTCGAGGGAGAAAACGGGGACCTTCATTTCTTCCCACCCGCACTCGCTATGTAGGTCACCACGGGGACTCCCGGGCTTTCCCTCATCCTCGCGGCTGGTCTCAGATGGATGAGTCTCTTCGTGGGTCCGGGCAGGGATCCGGCCACCAGTACGTAATCGCTTTTCACGGTTCCCCACCTTTTGAAGCCCCCTGGCGGGGTCACTTCTTCTCCCTTCCCTATCTTGAGGATGCGTTTGTTCAACTCCGTCCTCTGGTGGTATCCCATCTGTCCAGCGGCTGGAACCGTCCACATTACCCTCGCAGGGGTCCAGGGACCCAGGGTACCCACCTGTCTTCTTCCGTCATCGGTTTTTCTGGGAAGGATCTTCACCCCCCACCTTTTGACCGGTCCCTGGAAACCTTTGCCCTTCGTGATGGCGGTGGCGTCCACGTATTCGCCTGGTTTGAAGACTTCCGAAACCCTCACTTCCTTTCCGAGCAGGCCCTTGCAGTATTCCCATTTGGAAAGAACATCGGGTCCACCCACTCCCACCTCGAAGAGGTCGGGTTTTTTCTTGGGTCCAGAGCAGAGCCAGGGCTGGGTACAAACGAGCACCCTCACTTCCGCGACCCTTCCCTCCTTCAGCAGCTCTTCAGCCTTCTTCATTCCCTCCTCCTGACAGGCCTTCTTCGGGAGTTTGATCCTCCTACCCAGCTCCTTGGGCAGGTCATCCGCCCAGACTTCGGTGAGGGTTCGGAGGCCATGATCGGTCTTTTCCAGCAGGCGCACTCCACAGACCTTCAGGGGAGGGGTCTCTATCACGGTGGCTGGTGAAAAGATCTCCTTTCCCGCCGTGGGGCTGGTTTTCTTGTCGTCTATATAAAAAACATGGGTCATTCCAGCCTTGTATCCCGCGAAGCCCAGTAAACGCACCTCCTTTTCCTCCGGCCAAGATCTGATGTGGGGTATGGGGGAAGGCGCCCTCACCCTCGGGGAGAAGGCCAGCGATCCCCTCCTAGGCCTATGGGCTCTCCTTCCCATTCATTCCACCTCCGCTCTCAAGAGGGCTAGGGTGGCGAGGAGGGCCTCCTCCGTTCTCACCGTGGCCACACCCTGCCCGGGAAGGGTGTTCACGAGGAGATGGAAGAGTTCCTCCGCTCTCCTGCCTTCCCTCTCGCATATGGAGAGCAAACCGGCATAGGGGCCTCCGAAGGCCACCATGAGACGTTCCGGTTTCATCTCCTTCAGACTCCTCCTCAACTCCTCCAGTTTTTTACCGTATCTCGACGTCCCTATTTTAAAGTAAGCCTCATACCTTTTGACGGCTTCCGAAAGGCTTCCCTTTTCCAAGACCCTGTACCCCCAGTACTCTCCCGTGCCTTCCCTCGGTACCACCTCCACCCTCCAAACTTCCCCCACCCTCTCCACCAGCTTGACGGTCACCCTCCTCCCTTCCTCCAGCCTTTTCTCCGTAACCCCCTTTTCCTTCAGTCCGAGCTCCAGGAGGCTCCTCCCTTTCTCCGACTTCAGCACCACCGCTTCCCTGAAGGCCCCAGGCGTGTTTTTTTCGGTCTGAAGGGGATGATGGGGCGTTCTGAGGGGTGGAAGGATTCCCACGTATCTGAGGGTCTCCATCTTGGGGAAGAGGAGTCTCCTCAAGTATTGTGGGGTTTCGGCGTATCTGAGGACTGTACAGATGAAGTCGGTCTCCTTCCTGTGGTCCTTCACGTGTGGATCACGATCCCTGTAGATTACCACTTCCTCCACCCTGAAGATGGCAAGGGCACGGGCCACCATCCCGAGCTTAAAGGTTTTCTCGAGCTGGCTTTGACTGTCAGAAACGAGGGAAGAGGGGAGAAGGACGGAGATGGAACCCATTTAACCCTTTGCCACCCCCACCGGGATGAGTCTCGCTACTTTCAGGGAGAGACCTGCCCGGTGTGTGATCTCCACTACCTTATCCACGTTCTTGTAGGCCTGGGGGGCTTCCTCGGCTATCACGGAGAGTTTGGCTGCCTTCACGTAGATACCCCTCTCTCCCAATTCGTTCCTTATTTCATCTCCCCTGAATTGCCTGAGGGCAGCGGCCCTGGAGAGATGTCTTCCCGCACCGTGAGCGGTGGAGCCGAAGCTCTCTTCCATGGCTCTCTCCGTCCCCACCAGCAAATAGGAAGCTGTCCCCATGTCCCCTGGGATGAGGACGGGTTGTCCTACCTTCCTGTAGAGAGAGGGGACTTGGGGATGTCCAGGGCCAAAGGCCCTCGTGGCCCCTTTCCTGTGCACCACTACTTCCTTTTTCTCCCCGTTCACTTTGTGTTCTTCCAGCTTGGCTATGTTATGTGCCACATCGTAGATCACGTGGAGGCCCAAGGCTTCAGCTTCCCTTCCAAAAACCTGTTCGAAACTCTGCCTTACCCAATGCGTGATCATTTGTCTGTTGGCCCAAGCGAAGTTGGCGGCACCCTTCATGGCCGAGAAATAGGCTTCCCCCTCCGGTGAGGTGAAAGGCACATTCACCAACTCCCTGTCGGGGAGGTGGATTTTGTAATGATGGGCAGCCCTTTCCATCGTCCTCAAGTAGTCGGAGCAGACTTGGTGTCCCAAACCCCTGGAACCAGTATGGATCATAACGGTTACCTGCCCTTCCCTCTCCAGACCGAAGACTTTGGCCACTTCGGGGTCATAAATCCTGTCCACCACCTGCACTTCTAGGAAGTGGTTCCCGCTCCCCAAACTGCCCAGCTGTGGGAATCCCCTCTTCTTGGCCTCAGTGCTCACCTTCTTCGGATCGGCACCTTCCATGCATCCTCCCTCCTCCAGCCTCTCCAAATCCTCCTTCCAACCGAAGCCATTTTCCACGGCCCATTTTGCACCGAGCTCCAGGACCTCGTCCAGCTGCTGCGGGGTGAGTCTGACGTGTCCCGTGCTCCCCAGTCCCGAGGGAACATTCCTGAAGAGGGTCTCTACGAGTTGGTGGAGCTTGGGGATCACTTCTTCCTTCGTGAGGTTGGTACGAAGAACCCTAACACCGCAGTTGATGTCATAGCCCACCCCTCCGGGAGAGATCACACCAGTTTCCGCGTCCGTGGCGGCAACGCCACCTATCGGGAAGCCGTAACCTTGGTGACCATCGGGTAGGGTGATGCTATACTTGTAGATGCCCTGGAGGAAAGAAACGTTGGCGGCCTGCTCCAGCGTCAGATCCTTCCCCATCTCCCTTATCATCTCCTCATCGGCGTAGATGCGGGCAGGTACCCTCATCCCAGGCTTGTAATCTTGAGGGATTTCCCACCTGACCTCGTCTATCCTCTTGAGTTTTACGGTCATCTTGTTATTCTTCCCCGTGCTGCCTAAATCGTTTTCCGGGTCACATCCAGAAGAGTTGAAGGAGGAGAAGGGAAACGGAAACGGAAACGAGGGAAAGGGGTAGGCTGAGCTTGAGGTATTCCTTCAGTTTTACCCTGTGTCCCTTTTTCTCCAGAATCCTGCAGGCGAAGAGGTTGGCAGCAGCACCCACGGGTGTTATGTTTCCCCCTATTCCCGTTCCTATCAGTACCCCATACATGAGGGGAAGGGAACTCATGCCCAACAAGCCCCCTAGGTCCTTGCAGATAGGGAGCATCAGGATGGTGAGGGGAACGTTGTCCATGAAGGAAGAAAGCCCCATGGAAAGATAAGTGAGCAAGAAGAGGATGGAGAGGGAACCGAGCTTCAGGCCTTCCAGACCTCCCGCTAGGTCTTCGAGAAGCCCCACTTTTTCGGTGGCCCTTATCACCACGAAGATACCGAGCAGGAAGAGGAGGGAATCCCAATCGAACTCGCGGAGGAGTTTTCCGGCCTTCCTCCAGCACAGGAATAGGGAACCCAGTCCTACTCCCAAGCCTATAGTTCCCTGGCCTATCTTCAAGTAGGGCTCCAGACAGAGGAGGAGGATCCCTGCGAGGAAGAGGAGGAGGGGAGAATAGTCTACCTTCATCCTTTCCTCCTTCACTTCGATACGGTTCTTTCTCCTCTTTAGGTGCAGGAAGTAATGGGTGAGGAGACCGGTTATCACCCCTATCACGGAAAGGGTACCCAACCCCGGTCTCCCCTTGAACCAGTAGAAGTCCATGAAGTGCATGCCGGTTTCCGAGGCTAGGATGATGGAGGGGGGATCGGCAATCATGCTCACGGTGGTGGTCATGTTAGAGGAAAGGGCCACGGAAACCAGTGGCAAGAAGGGTGAGGTGCGGGTTTTTCTCGCCAGCTCCAGGGCTATGGGAGCCATCATGAGAACCACCCCCACGTTCTCCAGGAAGGCCGAGAGGAGGGCGGTGAGGCCACAGAGGAGGAAGAGGGCCTTACCCTCGCTTCTGGAAGCTTTGAGGAAACGGTGGGCGAGGAGGGAGGGGAGACCGCTCTCCGAGAAGGAAAGGGAAAGAAGGAGGAAGCCCCAATAGAGCGCTAGGACGCTCCACCTGATGGACTCGAAAGCCTCCCTCGGATTCAAAATCCCCAGCAAGAGGAGGAGAAGGGCGGAGGAAAGGGAGATCAGGGAAAGTCTGGTTTTGCGCGAAATCGCTAGGGCATAGCAACACACAAAGATGAGTAGCGTGGCCCACTTGGAAGTTTCCATTCGACCTTCTGAGGTGAACGGCTTCTCTCTAAAGCTTTTGTCAAGAGGCTATTTCAAAATCGGAAATAATTTATAAGATAGGCTATACTTTTAAAGAAAGGAGGGTAAGAAAAAAAATGATGATTCTTAGGGTTCCCACGGGTTTTGAACCGTTGGATAAGGTGTTTCAAGGAGGATTTCCTCTAGGTTCTTTGATCGTGTTGGTAGGTCCTCCAGGTACCAGAAAGGAGGACTTCCTCCACACGCTTTCCGTTAGGCTGGCAAGACTCAACGGTTCCAAGCTACATGAAAATCAAGTCCTTCCCGAACGCATCTGGTATCTTACCCTCGCCACTACCAAGCAGAGCGTGCTTCAAGATGTTAGTGGAAAATTCTCGGAGGATTTCTGCAAGACTTTTTCCTCCAAGGCCTTTTTCCGCTCCTTCTGGGAACTTCCCGAGTCCTTCATGGACTTGGCGAGATGGCTCAAACAAACGGATGGGAAGGTGGTGAGGGATGCCAAGGCCAAAATCTTTTCCGATCTTTCCAAGTTTTTGGAGAGGGAAGCTTCCAACTCCGTTTTGATTTTCTTCCCTCTTAACGACTTCGCCCTCTTCTTTTCAGAAGAAGAGAAGGTGGAGTTTTTGGCTTTCTTGGAAGAAATGGGAGAGGCTTGCAGGAAGTGGGGATTCGTGATCTTGGCCCTGTTAGTACCTGGCACTTTGGATCCTTCCCTCGAGGCCAATATCCTCTCGAAGGCCGATGGCATTATCACCTTCCGCAAAGAACACGGGAAGGAAGTGATGGTTTGCGAAAAGCTTCTCGGAACCCTTTTGGAGGAAAAAATGTTTGAGATACATTCGGATAAGAGGGGAGTGGAGCTAAAACCTCTCAACCGCGTTTGAATCCTTTTCTCAGGAGGGAAAAATAGAGGCATTCCTCGGGTCTGACAGCTGGCGAGGGTATGCCCTTGCCCTTTATCCGTAGTCCCCTCACCACCACCAACGGAATCCTTTCACCCGCTTCTCCCATCAGAAGCTCTCCGGCGGTGGCAAGCTGGTCGGCCAGGGCCCTCCTGGTAACTCTTAGTTTTTTGCCGAAGAGATCGGACGTTCCCCTACAATCCAGTGCGCCGGGTATACCCGAAATCCCTATTGCCTGTCCCACGGTTCCGAGCCTTAGGGGTCTCACCGTGCTGTCGGAGAGGATTATTCCCACCCTCACCCCTTCTTCCTTCTCGAAGTATTTCCTGAGTTCTTCTGCGAAGAGCTGGGGATGGGAGGGAAGGAGGATGGCATAGCCCGGTGGAGCGTTGGAGAGATCCACCCCGGCATTGGCGCACAGGAGTCCTTTCACCAAGGTGAGGATGGCCCCCCTCGAGACTCCAAGCACCGAATCGGCCTCCCTGAGCACCACTTCCACGAAGAGGGGATTCAGTCCAGTTTTCTCCGCCAGGGTCTTAGCGCGCGAACTGGGTTTTACCTCCGAGAGCTTTACCAATCTTCCCTGGGCTGTGGCAACCACCTTAGAGGAAAGGATCAAAATATCGTGGTTTCTCAATCCTCCAGCTTTTCTGAGGGCCCTCAGGAGGAGGGAGGGGAGATGATCTCCGGGTTTCACGAGGGGAGTCCTAATTCCTATGAGCTTCACTTCCACGGGTTAAAGTAACCTTTGACCCTTATGAAGGTGCCTTTAAACTCCCTTTCCCACACTCTAGGATGCCGGAGCTGAACAAGATGGAGGTGATCCCCCTTCCGGGTTTTCCCCTGGTGAAGAAGGGGGATGATATAGGGGAGCTGATAGTGAAGACCCTTCGTTCCCAGGGGTTCTCCCTCCAAACCGGGGACGTGCTCGTGGTGGCGCAATCCATCGTATCCAAGGCAGAAGGGGCAGTCGTGGATTTGAAGAAAATCAGACCCTCGGAGCTGGCGAAGAAACTCTCTTCGCGCCTGGGGAAGGATGCCAGAGAGGTGGAAGTGGTTCTCAGGGAAGCCAAGGAGATCGTGAGATCCTCCCATGTACTGATCACCAGAACGGAACATGGATTCGTGTGTGCCAACGCGGGCGTGGATCACTCCAACGTGGAGGGGGGAAGGGTAACCCTTCTCCCCAGAGACCCCGACAGGAGTGCTGAAAGGATCAGGAAGAAGATCAAGAAGGAGCTGGGAGTGGAAGTGGCCGTGATCATTTCCGACACACAGGGCAGGGCCTTTCGCACCGGATGTTTGGGGGTGGCGATAGGAGTTTCGGGAATGAAACCCCTGTGGGATCTGAGGGGAAGGAAGGACCTCTACGGGAAGGAACTGGAGGTGACGGTGGTGGCCCAAGCAGATGCCATAGCAGCCGCAGCGGTTTCCATGATGGGCGAGGCGGGGGAGGGCACACCGGTCGTGCTGGTGAGGGGGGCGAAATACCAAAGGGGAAAGGGAAGTGCTAGGGAACTGGTGAGATCAAGGGAGAAGGATCTCTTCACCTGATTTCCTGAGGAAGAGGAGGAGTTCTTTCAGGTTTTCGATCCTCAAGTCCCCCTCCACTCCTACCCCCACCACCTTTACCTTGGCGTTCCTCCCAGCCAGGACATCGCTCCTCGTATCGCCCACGAGCAGGGCGTGCTCGGGTGAAACTCCCAATCTGCGGCAGGCCTTCCTCACGGCTTCCGGATGGGGTTTGGCCCTCTTCACCTCATCTCCTGTGATGATGGTGTCGAAGAGCTCCTTCCATCCAAGTTTGGAAAGGAGGGCTTCTACCATCCTTGAAGGAGTGTTGGTTACCAAGGCCAGCTTGAATCTCCTTTTCCTAAGCTCTCCCAGCACTTCCTCGGTTCCAGGAAAGGGCTCGATCTCCCCCAGATGATGCTCATACCTGGAAAGGCAGTAGTTCACGGCTTCCCTTCCCAATCCCAGTTTCTCGAAGTTCCTGGAAAGACTGAAACCCCAGTATTTCCTCAGATATTCCCCCTTTCCCAACCTATCCCTGCCGAACTTGCGCAGGGTTTCGTTCATGGCTTTGTACCAAACCTCCAGGGAATCCACGAGCACTCCGTCCAGATCGAAGAGGATGGCTTTGATCCCCATCTGGCTTCATAGATGGGGGAAGGAAAAAACTTCCCCTTTTTAGGAGGAGAGAAAAGTCAAGAAAGATGATCACCCTTCTATCCGGGGGGACGGGTACTCCGAAGCTCCTTCAGGGGATGTTGAGGGAGGCGAAAGAGGAGGATCTCTGCGTGGTGGTCAACACGGGGGAGGACATAGAGATTTCCGGTCTCAGGGTTTCCCCCGATCTGGATGCTGTGGTCTACACCCTTGCTGGTATCATCAACGAGGAGACGTGGTGGGGAATAGAGGGAGATACCTTTGAAACCCATAGGGCCTTGGAAAGGCTGGGGGTAAGGGAGCTCTTGAAGCTAGGAGATAGGGACAGGGCCACCTGCCTTTTCAGGACTTTGGAACTGGAGAGGGGAAAGAGCCTCTCCCAGTTTACCGCAGAACTTTGCGCCAGGATGGGCATAAGGGTAAAGGTTCTCCCGATGACGGATGGCAAGGTGGTTACCGAGATCCTCACACCCAGGGGATGGGTGCACTTCCAGGAATTCTGGGTGGGAAGAAAGGGAAGGGAGAGGGTCAGGGGGGTGAGGTTCAGGGGTTCGGAGACCGCCGAGCCCGCGCCAGGGGTTTTGCAGGCCCTCAGGAAAAGTGAATTCATTCTGATAGGCCCAAGCAATCCAGTGACGAGCATAGGTCCCATTCTATCGCTGAGGAAGATCCGGGAAGAGCTGAAAAGGAGGAGGGAGGAGGTAGTGGTGGTGAGCCCCATTTTGGGAAGGGCTCCCGTCAGCGGTCCGGCGGGAAAGCTCATGAAGGCCCTGGGTTTTGAGGTGAGCCCCAGAGGGGTGGCGAGCTACTATCGGGAGGTGGCGGGACACTTTTTCCTCCATTCCTCCGATAGGGGGTTTGCCCCTTTTATCGAGGATTTGGGGATGAAGGTTCATTTGGCAAACCTCTGGATGCGGAACTTGGGGGAAAGGAGGAGGTTGGCGAGGAAAATCCTGGAGGAGATGGCCCATCAATCCAGGAGCTCGTAAAGGGTGGATCTCTGTCTGGGTATCCTCCCCGCCCTGACGATGAGAGAACGGAGCTGTTGGGGTGTCATCACCTGTCCCCATTCACCCCCGGCTTCCCTCGTGATGTTTTCTTCGAAGAGGGTTCCACCCAGATCGTCAGCTCCTGCGAACAGCATGGTCATGGCCCCTTCTGGTCCAAGCTTCACCCAAGAAGCCTGAAGGTGGTTGATGTATCCGGCCAGCACCAACCTGGCGACGGCATGTACCTTAAGGCTCTCTTCGAAGGTGGGACCCCTCACACCCAAGGAGGAGAGCTCAGTGTTTTTGGAAACGAAGGGGAGGGGGACGAATTCCGTGAAGCCTCGGGTTTCCTTCTGGATCTCCCTGAGGAGCAGGAGGTGTTCCGCCCTTTCCTCAAGGGTTTCCACGGTTCCATACATCATGGTGGACGTGGTGGGTATTCCCATGCGGTGACAAGTCTTCACTATCTCTATCCATCTCTTTGTCCGGATCTTCTCCGGGCAGACCATCTTTCTCACCCTGTCGCTGAGGATTTCCGCAGCCGTCCCTGGAACGGAGTTTAGGCCAGCTTCCTTCAGGATCTTCACCACCTCCTCCATTCGCAATCCCTCCCTTTTGGAAAGGTGGTCCAATTCGGCGGGTGAGAAGGCGTGGATGTGAAGCCTTTCCGAGACTCCTTTTATCACGCGGATGAGTTCGAGGTAGTCTTCCAGACCGAGGAAGGGGTGGAGACCACCCTGTAAACAGATCTCCGTGGCCCCCATCCTCACCGCCTCTTCCGCCTTGGCCCTCACCTGCTCACGCGTGAGGGAGTAAGCCTCGGGATGGAAAGGAGGGCGGCGGAAGGCGCAGAACTTGCAAGAGCCCATGCAGACGTTGGTATGGTTGATGTTTCGGTTCACCACGTAGGTGGCGATTTCACCCACCAGCTTCTTCCTGAGAAAATCGGCCGTGAAGAGGAGGAGGCGCAGTTCCCTGCCCTTCACCTTCAAAAGCTCAACGGTTTCCTTCAGTTGTAACTCCTTTCCCGAGAGGGCCCTTTCTAGGGCCTGGACCACCACCGGGTCGCTTTCCGCCAGCTCCCTTTCCCATCTCCTCTCGAGGACAGGAAAAATCCTTTCCATGTTGGAGCCTCTCGTCTCCATCTTCTTAACCCTTTTGGGGAGAGAGTCTGTAGCCCCTTTCATCCGCCAGCTTGGAGACCACCCTCCTTACCTCTTCCGACATGAAGGAAGGATCGAGGGCATACTTGGGATAGAGGGGCAACCTTTCCTTCAACTTGAAACCAGCTCCTTCCACCCTTCTCTTCAATTCCACCAACTTGGGCCAGGGATGTTCGGGGTTGATGAAATCCGGGGTGATCTCCGAGATTCCTCCCAAGTCGTTTGCTCCTTCCTTGAGGAAGGGTACTACATCCGGTACCAGATTCGGTGGGATTTGGATACCCATTCCCGGGGGGAGGATCCTAGCAGCCATCCTGACGGTATCCAAGAGTTCTTTGAGGGAAGGGGGTGGGAAGTTTTCCATCGGAGTGCCGGGTTTGGGGGAAAAGGGTTGGATGATCACCTCCTGGATGTGACCGTATTTCTCATGCAGCCTCCGGATTTCCTCCAGGGATTTCTCCCTTTCCCCCCTGCTTTCTCCTATCCCCACGAGGAGTCCCGTGGTGAAGGGTATTCTCAGCCTTCCCGCTTTCTCTATGAACTTAAGCCTCAGCTCCGGATCCTTTCCAGGGCTTTCCCTGTGGGCTTCCAGCTCGGCAACACACTCCAACATCAATCCCATGCTCGCGTTGTACTTCTTCAGTCCCTCCAGTTCACCCTCGCTCAGCACGCCCGCGTTGGTATGGGGGAGGAGGCCGAGCTTGAGGATGTACTTGCAGAGTTCCTGTAGATACTCCGAGGTGGTTCGGTAACCAAATTCCCTTAGCTTTTCCCTCCCGAGGGGATGGACTTCCGGTCTCTCCCCCAGGGTAAGGAGGACCTCCGAGCAGCCAGCCTTTTTCCCCCTGAGGACGAGGGAAAAGACTTCCTTTGGGGAAAGGAAGGAGGCTTCCCTTTCTTCCCTTCTGAAACCGCAATAGGAGCAACGGTTCCTGCATAGGTTGGTGAGGGGCACGAAGACGTTCGAAGAATAGGTCACTGTTCCTTCCATCATCTTCCCCCCATCCCTCCCCATAAAAAAGCAGAGGGCCAAAGGGAGTAAAAGGGGCTGACCTATGGGTGATGGGATGACCGGGGGCTGGATCCTCTTGCCCGTCAAGCATCTTTCCAAGGCCAAGTCCAGTTTTGAAAAGGTCCTCAGCCCCGAGGAGAGAAAGGAATTGGTCCTGTGCATGCTTTCGGACATGCTGGCAGTCCTTTCGGGGGTGGAGATGAGGAAAGTGGTGGTTTCCCCTGACGAAGAGGTCCTGCGCTTCGCCTCGGAGAGGGGAGCGGAGGGCCTGAAGGAACCAGGTTTGGAGCTCAACCTAGCCCTCTCACTGGCGGTGGAAAAGGCGGTGAGAGAGGGGATGGAGGAGGTCTTGATCCTCCCCGCCGATCTTCCCTTTCTTAGGGTAAAGGATGTGGAGGGGATAAGGGGAATGGCCTCATCTCAAAGGGAGGTGGTGATAGCACCCTCCAAGACCCGTGGAACCAATGCCCTTTTTCTCCGCCCCCCCAACGTGATACCCTTGAGGTTCGGAGGGGAGAGTTTTCCCCTCCACGTGAGGGAGAGTTTGAGGGTGGGGATAACCCCAAAGATCTACCAGTCGGATACGGTGGCCACAGATGTGGATGAAGTGGAGGATCTGCTGAAGGCGGGAACCCTGGGACTCGGTACCCGCACCCTCGATTTCCTTCTTTCCCTTGGAAAGCACAAATTTGTGCGTTGAGGAACTTTTTTATTCTTTACAGGAAGAGGGGTGAGGATGGACCGCGTTAAGTTCCTGCTGGACGAGGAGGAGCTCCCCAAGGCGTGGTACAACATTCAGGCGGATCTTCCCTCCCCCCTCGATCCTCCCCTCAATCCCGCGACGGGAGAACCCGTACGTCCAGAAGAACTGGAACCCATTTTTCCCAAGGAACTCATCAGGCAGGAAGTCAGCAGGGAGAGATGGATCCCCATCCCGGAGGAGGTGAGGGAGGTATACAGGATTTGGAGACCCACTCCCCTCTATCGGGCCGTCAGGCTGGAACGCCTTCTGAAGACTCCCGCTAGGATTTACTACAAGTGGGAAGGGGTGAGCCCCCCTGGAAGTCACAAACCCAACACTTCTGTGGCCCAGGCATATTACAACATGAAGGAAGGTGTGGAGAGACTGACCACGGAAACGGGGGCAGGGCAGTGGGGGAGCGCCCTTGCCTTCGCCACCATGCTCTTCGGTCTCAAGTGCACGATCTACATGGTGAGGGTGAGTTATGAACAGAAACCCTACCGCAGGATCCTCATGGAAATCTGGGGAGCGGAGTGCATTCCGAGTCCAAGCAATAGGACGGAGTACGGGAGGAAGATCTTGAAGGAGGACCCGCAGAACCCCGGCAGCTTGGGAATAGCGATCTCCGAGGCCATCGAGGACGCCGTCACCCATCCCAACACCAAGTATTCCTTGGGGAGCGTCCTCAATCACGTACTCCTCCACCAGACCGTGGTGGGGTTGGAAGCCAAGAAGCAGATGGAGATGGCGGGAGAGTATCCGGATGTGATCTTCGGATGCGTGGGAGGAGGGAGCAACTACGCTGGCCTTCTCTTCCCCTTCATGGCGGACAAGCTTACGGGGAAGAAACCGGAGCTACAGGCCTTCTCCTGCGAACCCAAAGCTTGCCCCACCCTGACCAAGGGAATCTACACCTACGACCACGGAGATGCGGCAGGACTCACGCCCCTCCTGAAGATGTACACCCTTGGCCATACCTTCGTTCCACCTCCCATCCATGCAGGTGGTTTGAGATACCACGGCGATGCCCCTCTCCTGTGTAAGCTCACCAAGGAGGGATATGTCGGTGCCCTGGCCTACCATCAGAATGAAGTCTTTGAGGCGGCCCGTCTCTTTGCCCAAGCGGAGGGATTCGTGGTTGCGCCGGAGACGGCTCATGCAGTCAAAGCGGTGGTGGACGAGGCTCTCAAGTGTAAGCGTACGGGGGAGGAGAAGGTAATCCTCTTCAACTGCAGCGGTCATGGTTTCTTGGATCTAGGGGCTTGGAGTGCCTACCTTGAGGGAAAGCTGGAGGATTACGAGTATCCGAAGGAACTGGTGGAGAAGGCCCTGATGCAGCTTCCCAAGTGGGGACGATAGGACAACTTCTTTTCGACCAACCATATCACCAGCGCCAGCAGCACCGCAACTCCCAAGAGGACTCCCAAGAGGACGAGGATCCACCGGGGAACCCAGAAGGGAAGCTCTAGGGGTTTCCCCCTTTCTCCGAGAATCTCCATGGAGAGGGAAAGGGAAAGGAGAACATCCTCCATCCTTTTCTCCGTTTGACCTTTGAGTAGGTATTCCCTCCCCTTCTCCAGCCTTGGATCTCCCTTTCCAACCTTTTCGGCCAGTTCGAGCATGGAGCGGGCGGAAAGCAAGAATTCCTGGAAAGCTTCTTCAGCCGAGAGGAGGGTGAGGGATACCTCCTCGGGTTCCACCTCGGGATATCCTCCCCGATAGATCCTGGAGAGGTAGGAATCGGAGGAGGACAATCCCCTGGAGCCCCTACAGAGGTGAAGGGGGTCCATTCTGAAGAGGTATCTCTCAGAACCCCTCGACCAAGTGGGATCCACGGGCTGCCATTCCAAGCCCGGGAGATAAACTTCGGCCCAAGCATGGTTTCCTATTCCATTTTCTTCCACCGTCCAACCAAAGGAGAGGCGGGAGGGCACACCGAGGGCCCGGAGGAGGGTGATGAAGAGGTCGCTGAAGCAGTCACAGTCCCCCTTCTTCTTCTGATAGGTTTCCAAGGCCCCCTGTCTCCTCTCGGTGGGTACGTAGGTGATCGTTTGGTCCATCCATTTCAGGAATCCTTCACAGAGGAGATAGAGGTTCCTTTCCCCTCCCGCCAATTGGAGGGCCAGTGGTCGAAGTTCCTCCACCTCCCACCATTCCCTCCCTTTGGTGTATTCTTCCATTCCCGAGGGGAGATCATCGAGGGTTCCCGCATTCGAGGGGGAGAGGGCTGGATCGTGAAGCCCGACCATCCACACGAGTTCAAGTTTTAACCTCCTTTTTTCTCCAGGTGCCAATTTGAGACCGAAGGAGGCGTAAAAGTTGTTCTCCCCATCGATGTATAGACTTCCCACGGGTGGATCGGAGGAGACTATGGAGGCGAAATGATTTCCCTTCCTTCCGAAGAGGAGGAGGTTCATTATCAGTTCGCAATCACCCTTTCCCGTGTTCTTCACTTCCTCGGAGAGGGTGAGCTTGTAGTATGCTGGAGAGGTGTAGAAGGTTACCAGCAATCCCTCGAAAACTCCTGGAGCCCTCACGGAGGTGGAGTAGGTGAGGGAGAGACCGTCGGCTGAGGGGATGGCTTCCCTAGGTTCGTACCAGAAGAGTCTACTTCCCGGTGGACCCTTGATGGTGAGCAAATAGTTCTCGTAGGGATAATCCCCCCTCTCCATCCTCACTCCTCCCAGCCTCGCCTCGTATTTGGGTCCAGTCCCGCTCACCCATCCCGAGGCCATGTAGGAGAATCCGTACTCGAGCCTTCCACTGAAGGGAGGAGTGAAGGAAATGGTGAGGATTACCTCGGTTCCGCCTTCCACCCTCCGATTCTCCAGCTTCAGCGTCCCCTTTTCACACCATGCCTTCAGTTCCCAAAGATCCTGGGATGGGAGGAGATGATAGATGGTGATGGAGGAATAGAGACGTGGGAGGTTTAAAAGATAATTTTCCTCCGCCCTGACCATCCTGTTTTCTAGGATCTGGAACTCCTTCTTCACCAAGATGTAGGAGGGTAGGGAAAGGGCCCCGGCGTAAGGGAGGGGAAGGGTGGGGAGAAGGAGGGTTACTAGCAGAGCGAGGGGGAAAAAATAATTTTTTCCCCTTCGATGGTTCGTAGTCGGCATCACCTTTCTTTTCTTTGGGGCTGTTTTTAAAGGAGGGGATATCGGTTAAACCCTTTCGTACCAAAAGGATAGGGATGCGAGCCATCCTAGTGCAGAGGGTACAACCCGGAGGGAAGGATGAGCTGGGAGAGCTGGAAGAACTTGCGAAGACCATGGGATATGAGGTGGTGGATAAAGTAGTACAGGTGAGGGAGACCGATCCCGCCTTCCAAATAGGAAGGGGGAAGGTGAAGGAAATAGCTGAGCTCGTTAAAGAAAGGGGGGCAGAGTTGGTGATTTTCGCCAACCAACTCACCCCTTCCCAACTCTTCAACCTGAACAAAGAGCTGGGAGTGGAGGTGATGGATAGGTTCCAGCTCATCTTGGAGATCTTCGCCCGCAGGGCAGGATCCCCGGAAGCCAAGCTCCAGGTGGAATATGCCAGGCTCAGCTATGAGCTTCCCAGGATCAGGGAGAGGATAAGGAACCTGTTGTCCGTGGAGCAGCCTGGATTCAGGGGAAGGGGAGAATACGAGCTCAACATGTACATGGACATGATAAAGAGGAGGATGGCCCTTCTGAGGAGGAAGCTCAAGGCCCTGGCGGAATCCAGGGAAAAGAGGAGGGAGCAGCGCAGGAGGAGGGGTTTCAGGCTGGTGGCCTTGGCGGGTTATACGAATGCCGGGAAGTCCACCCTTCTCAACGCCCTTACCCATTCCAACGTGGAGGTGGACAACAGGATGTTCACCACTCTGACCGTAAGGACAAGGGCGGTGAAGGGATGCGAAAGGATCCTGATGACGGATTCGGTGGGGTTCATCGAGGGCCTCCCCCCGTGGATGGTGGAGGCCTTCAAGGCAGCCCTGGAGGAAATTTACTCTGCGGATCTGGTGATCCTGGTGCTGGATGGGAGCGATCCCATGGCGGAGATCCTCAGAAAGCTCAAGGTGAGCCTGGAAATACTCTCTGGAAAAAACTTGAAGATCCTGTTGGCGCTGAACAAAATAGACCTTCTTTCCCCCCAAGAATTGAAGGAGAAGGTGGAGGTACTGGGAAGACTTCCCCTTCCCCTTCTCCCCATCTCCGCAAAGGAGGGGAAGAATCTCGATCTCCTTTTGGAGGAGATAAGGAGGGAGGTCTTCGGGGTATCCGAGGAAAGGATGTTGCCCCTCTCCGGCTAGATCACACCCGTTTTCTGTGCAATCCTTCGGGCGATCCTTCTATCCATTTCCTTCCTGTTCAGGATGGTGAACCTCTCCGGTCTGATCTCCTTTGCCCTGAGGAGGGCCTCCACTATCGTTTCCTCCTCCACTCCCAACTCCTCCGCCGTGGTGGGGGCCCCCACCTCCAAAAGGACCCTGCGTATCCTCTTCCAGTTGAGTCCGTGCAGGTAGGCCATGAGGATGGTTCCCACCCCACATCTCTCCCCATGGAGGGAGGTGTTTGGGGAAAGCTCCTCCAGCGCGTGGGCGAAGGAATGTTCCGAACCGCTGCACGGTCTGGAGCTTCCCGCTATGCACATGGCCACCCCACAGCTGATGAGGGCTTCCACCACCACCCTTACCCCCTCTTCCTTCCCCTCCCCTATCAGCTTCGAGTGTTTCGCCGTCATCTCCGCACTCATCAGGGCCAGCTGGGCGGCATACTCCCCGTAGTATTCCCCCGTGAGGAGGTGGGAGAGCCTCCAGTCCTTGACGGCGGTGAACTTCGCCACGAGGTCACCGCATCCACTGGCCGTCAGGCGGTGGGGAGAACGGGAAATCACTTCCACGTCTGCTAGGATGGCCAGGGGGGTGCGGGCATCGACGGAAAGGGGTCCCAACCGGCGAAGGGAAGCCCTAGAACTGGCTATACCGTCGTGCGAGGCCGCCGTGGGGATGCTGAGGAAGGGGAGGTTGGCTTTGAAGGAGGAATATTTGGCCAGATCTATCACCCTTCCCCCTCCCACCCCCACCAGGAAGGAGGGACGCACCTTCTCTATTTCCTCCTTTACCTCTTCCAGGGGTTCACCCCTCACCCTGAAGAAATGGGGTTCGAAATCCTCTTCCTCCAGTGACTTGACGACCTTCCTTCCCGCCCTTTCGTAGGTGTGGGGACCGGAAAGCACCAAGACCCTGTCCTTCAGTCCGAGCCCCCTGCAGATTTCACCCACTACCTCGATAACTCCTCTCCCCACCACCACCTTAGTGGGGAGGTCGATCGTGTGGATGTCCCTCAACTCCCCTTACCCCGGTCGACCCTTCGGAGGGCCTCCACTATTTCCCTTATCCTTTCTGCCCCCCCTTCCTCCACCACCGTTCCCGTCACGATCAGGTCGGCCCCCGCCCTCGCCACCCTTTCCGCATCCTCCCCCTTCTTTATCCCTCCCCCCACGATGAGGGGTAGCCTCACCCATTTCCTGACCGTGGAGATGGTTTGGGTGGGAACGGGTGCTGGGGCACCCGAACCCGCTTCCAAATAGACGAAATGCATTCCCAGGTACTCGGCTGCTAGGCAATAGGCTGCGGCCAGCTCCGCCTTTTCGGGTGGAAGGTATCTCGCCTGCCCCACGAAACCCGCTGTCCCCCCGCTTCCCAGGATGAGGTATCCCATGGGTAAAACTTCCAGTCCATATTCCTTCACGAGGGGAGCCCCCAGCGCCTGCACATCTATGAGGAAGTAGGGATTGGAGGAATTGAGGAGGGACATGAAGAAGATGGCATCGGCATATCTGCTGATGCCGGAGAGATTGTTGGGAAAGAGGATCACCGGAAGGTCCACCGCCTTCTTAATGCTTTTAACGGTTTCATCCACGAGGGTCGTGGAACAAACGGTGGAACCTCCCACCATGATGGCGGAGGTCCCAGCCTTTTCCGCTTCCCTGCAGAGCCTTCCGGCCTTTTCCCCCCTCGTCTTTTCCGGATCCACCAGCGTGAGATGTAGGGGATGTTTGCGCAGACCCTTCAACAGGTATTCCTCCACCCTTCCCACTCAACCACCCAGCAGTCCTCTGGCGAGGCGGAGGGCAAAATATGGATGCTTCAGCAGCTTCCTTCCCACCCTCTTCAGATTCAACCCGTTGGCCAGATCCACCACGTCCTGTCCGGTGAGGAGGTCGGCCAGCTGGTTGAGTTCTTTGTCGTTCAATTTCTCGATCAGTCTCAGGACCTTGAGGCTTCGGGCAATTCTGTTGCTCCATTCCTCGTACCTTCTGGGATATTCCTCCACCGTGTTTTCACCCTTCACCACCCCTCCCGCCACCTCTCCCGCCACCTTCCCTGCGACCACGGAGGAATGGATTCCTCCACCCGTGAGGGGTATTACTTGCCCCCCCGCGTCCCCGCAAAGCATCACCCCTTCATCCACCAACCTCTCCACTTCCCCACCCACCGGTACGGGTGCGGCCCCCACCTCCACTATTCCCGCCTTACCGAAGAGGGAGGGATGAGAAGAAAGGAAACGATCCAAGTAAGGCTTGGCGGGTGCTCCCCTTACCCCTATTCCCACGTTGGCTTCGCCCCCGTCCTTTGGGAAGACCCAAACGTAGCCCCCAGGTGCCACTTCCCTTCCCAAATAAACTTCCAACATGTGGGGATCCTCAACTCCGCAGTTCACCATCTTGTACTGGAAGCAGGGTATGACCTCTGGCCTTTTCACTCCAAGGGCCCTGCTGGCAACCACCGAGTTAACCCCATCGCACCCTATCACGACTTTGCCCCGCACCTTTCTCCTTTCTCCACCGAATCGGACCAGCACTTCCCATTTTCCCTCCCTCCTCTTTAGGTCCAGTACGGGGGTTCCCATCCTGATCTCCACCCCCCTTCTGACGGCCAGATAGGCCAGCTCCTTCAGGAAGAGTCCCTTCTCTATCACGTACCCCGCCGTACCGAGTTTGCGGGAAAGGATGTCGACGTACTTCCTCTCGTCGGGTGCATGAACCCTAAAAATTTCCACACGGTTGCGGATGAATTTTCTACCCCTCACCCCAGCATCTTTGAGGGTGGAGAGGGACACGGCCTCGCCGCATGGTTTTTTCCCCAACGAATTTTCCCTTTCAAGCAGAAGGGTATCCGCCCCCCTTTCCGCGGCCCCCCGAGAGGCCATCAGGCCAGCCGGTCCCGCTCCAACCACGATGACATCGTACTCTTTAGCCAACATCTTCAGCTAACTTTTCCGGTAGACATATAAGGAAAGCGTTGGGCTGGGCTAATAGAGACCGGACCTAATCTCCCTGAGATCCTGTTCGAACTTCCTATAGGCTTCCGTCCTCTTCAGTTTCTCCACATCCCTTTTGTAAAGATCATCTTTGAGCTTTTTTCCCGTTCTCCTCTCCCACTCCTCTATTGAGATCCCCTGGCTTTCCTGATCCCTGTCCCTGTACCATTCCGGAATGACGTTGAAGGCACAGAAGGGAACTATTCTGTTGTCGCTCATCACGTAGTGAATGCAACATCTCTTCACCCTTTCCACATCGTAGTTGTAGAGATCCATGAAGTGCATCATCCCTATGAAGAGGGATTTCAGGTGGAACTTACCCAGGGCACCGTAGTCGCGTCTGATGAGCAAGTGGTAGAGGAGTCTGCCGAGCTTCAGGTCCTTGGGCTTCTTCCTGGAATCTATGAACTTTCCCATGGAGGTGAGAAGCTTCAGCTTGATGAGGGTCTTGCTCTTTCCCTTTCTGAGTTCCTCCGTTTTCTCCTTCAGGTATTCCAGGAAGCCCTCCACGTCTATGAACTTGGTGATCGGAATCATCTTCCCATCCTCCTTGAAGACGTAGGTGGCAGCCCCGCAAGCGAAGTGGGAGCTGAGATCGTAGCTCGGTTTTCCCGTGAGCTCTTCGATGAACCTGCTTATCACCATCGCCGTGGGCACTGGGAAGAAATCTTCGAGGGTGATCTCGCCGTTGGTTTGTTCTTCCAGCTTTTTGATGACCTCGGGAATGGTTATCCTGTACCTGTTCCTTTCGTTTCTGGGCATCCTTCCCACCAAGGAGATGGGTTGGAAGTTCACGCTCCTGACGATATCGAGGTTCTTGAAGGCATACTTGACCATTTCCCCCACTTCGTGGTCGTTCACCCCTTTGATGATGGTGGGCACGAGGACGATTCCCAGCCCCACCTTGCGACAGTGCTCGAGTGTCAAGGGAAATTCCCAGTGGTTCTTGGGATTGGTTTTCTCGCTCACCCCGTCGAAGCTCAGGTAGAGGGTGTTGACCCCTGCCTCGCGGATTTTTTCGACCAATTCTGGGTTGTGGGCAAGCCTTATTCCGTTGGTGTTGAGCTGGATGTGGTCGAAATCGTAGGATTTCGCGAGTTTCACGATCTCGACCAAGTCTTCCCTCAGACAGGGCTCCCCACCCGTGAATTGCACGGCATTACAGGCGATGGGTTTCTCTTCCTTGAGGACCTTGAACATCTGCTCTATCTGTTCCAGGGTGGGTTCGTAAACGTAACCCATACGCTGGGCATAGAAGAAACAGTAAAAACAAACCAGATCGCATCGATTCGTTAGAACGACGTTCGCAAGTGCGGTGTGGCTGAGGTGTAAACGGCAAAGACCGCAGTCTTGGGGACAGGAGGGTTCTTCTTTAGTTATCTGGGGATTCTCTATCCCCCTTCCGTCCATCGCGTATTTTTCAGCCCTTTTGTACCACTCGTAAGATCCACTGTATACTTCCTCGAATTCCCCGTGTTCGGGACAGGTTTTTTTCATCCAGACCTTCCCTTCCCTTTCGTAAAGGGTCGCTTGGAGGAGCTTCAGGCATTCCGGGCAGAGGGAAGTGGTTTTTCCGAGTTCCATGTCCTTGAGTCTTTGCATGTTAAGTTATTATAAAATGTCCTTTTGGAAGCTGCGGTAGGGTTAAAACTTGGAGGGTTCATCCCCCTTGGAAGTATGTCCTCCCTTCGAAGGCTCTCGGCTTTCCTTTCCCTCGCAAGGCTTCCCAACTGTTTGATGATGGGGTTGGCCGTCCTGGTGGGGGAAGTCCTGGCGGTGGGAAGGATGGAATTCCTCCCAAGCCTTCTGGGTTTTTCCACGGCCTTTTTCCTCACGGGAGCTTCCATGACCATCAACGACTACTTCGATCGCTTCGTGGATGAAGTGAACCAGCCGGGTAGACCCATTCCCAGCGGGCTTGTCTCTCCTAGGGAAGCCCTTTTCTTCGCTTCCGGATGGGCGGCCATTGGATTCCTCTCCGCCGCCGGGAGTTTCGCGGAGCGTGGTACCCCCTATCCCTTGCTCGTGGCCCTACTTTCCTTCCTCCTCTCCACCTATTACAATGCAAGGGGAAAGAAAACGGGACTGCCGGGGAACTTAATGGTGAGTACCTGTGTGGCCGTACCCTTTCTTTACGGTCCCCTCGTGCTCGGGGAGAAACCTACTCCTTCCCTCTCCCTCTTCGTGTTAATGGCCTTCCTCTCCAACACAGGGAGGGAAATCCTGAAGGGAATGGCGGATGTGGAAGGAGACAGGAGGAGGGGAATAAGGACGCTGGCGGTGACGAGGGGAGTGGGGGGAGCCGCTCCCTTCGTTTTTCTCTTTTACCTTTCCGCCGTGGCACTCAGTCCCCTCCCCCTCCTCTTGGGAGAGGTCTCCGTCTGGTATCTCCCACCCTTGCTGTTCGCGGATGGGGGCTTCCTCCTCACGGGTCTCCTCTCGTTGAGGGATCCCTCGCCGGAAAGGGCGAAGAGCTTCAAACGTCTTTCCCTCCTCTGGATGCTCTTCGGCCTCTTGGCCTTCCTGCTGGGGAGATGGGGATGAAACTTCCCGAACACTTGAGGGACAGACTCAAAAGACCACTGGGAAGGGTTTTCCCGAGCATGGGCGAGGCGGTGGAGTATCTGAGAACCCTGAAGCCGAAGAGGATAGTGACGGTGGGGGATAGGGTCACCCTCACCCTCTTGGAGGAGGGAATCAGACCAGATGTGTGCGTGGTCGACCTCAAGACCCTCCGTTCCCCGCTTGCCGAAGAAGAGAGGAAGAGGCTGGAGAGGCTGGATCTTCCGGAGAAAAGGGTGGTCAACCCACCCGCTACCCTTTCCGATGAACTGTGGAAGGCCTTCGATCTCCCTCCTCCCCTGAAAATAGTGGTGGAGGGTGAGGAAGACCTCGCCACGCTCGTGGCCGTGATGAAATCTCCTCCAGGCACCGCAGTCCTCTATGGACAGCCGAAGGAGGGAGTGGTGGTGGTGGAGGTGGAGAGGGTGAGGAGAGAGGTGGAGGAACTCCTGGGGGAATTCGAGGATTAGAATTCCCTTATCGATAGGATTAAACTCCCCTTTTCCCTTAGAAAAAGGTGGAAAGGTGCCGGAAGGAGGTTTCAGGAAGAAAATAGTGGGAGCGGAGCTGGCTTTCACCTTCCATGACCTCATCCTCCTGCCAGGCTTGGCCGTGGAGCCTTCGGAAATCGATGTGAGAACGAAGTTCACCAAGAATTATTCCCTGAACATTCCCCTAGTTTCCTCTCCCATGGACACCGTCACGGAGACCGAGATGGCCATAGCCATGGCGAGAGAGGGAGGAGTGGGAGTTCTTCACAGGAACTGTAGCGTGGAGGAACAGGTGGAGATGGCCAAGAAGGTGAAGAGGGCGGAGGCACTGGTGATAAGGGATGTGATCACGGTAAGCCCGGAGCAGACCGTGGGGGAGGCCATAAAGCTGATGGAAACCCACCACATCTCCGGTTTGCCCGTAGTGGAGGGTGGAAAATTGGTGGGGATCCTGACGGGAAGGGATGTCCGATTCGCCAATCCAGAGTTCAAGGTGGAGAGCGTGATGACGAAGGAGGTGATCACGGCCAGAGAAGGGATAAGCTTGGAGGAGGCCAAGGAGCTACTGCACAGGCACAGGATCGAGAAGCTACCCATCGTGGATGAGAAGGGAAACCTCAAGGGACTCATTACCTTCAAGGACATCATGCTGAGGGGGAAGTATCCAGATGCGGCGAGGGATGAGGAAGGACAACTCCTCTGTGCTGCCGCGGTTTCTCCCTTCGATTTGGAAAGGGCGAAAAAGTTGGACAAATACGTGAACGTGCTGGTGACCGACGTGGCACACTTCCACAACTCAGCCGTGTTGGAGGCAACCAAGAAGATGCTGAAAGAGGTGGAGGCGGATCTGGTGGTGGGGAACGTGGGGACCTATCAAGCGGCGGAGGATGTGATCACCAAGCTGGAGGGAGTGGCGGGCTTCAGGGTGGGTGTGGGTTCCGGTTCCATATGCGTGACCACGGAGGTCACCAAGGCAGGTGCTCCAACCCTCTACGCCACCGCCAGCGTGGCCGATGCTCTCAGGGACTACGGTATGGAGCTCCCCATCATAGCGGATGGGGGAATTCGCGGTCCTGGGGACATAGCCTTGGCCCTCGCCGCTGGTGCTTCCGCGGTGATGGCCGGAAACCTCTTCGCCAGATGCAAGGAGGCACCGGGTGCCTTGGTGAGCATAGGCGGAAGATACTACAAGCAGTACAGGGGAATGGGAAGTCCCTCGGCCATGGCCAAGAGATACTCCCTGGACAGATATTCCCTACCCTCCAAGGGGATAGTGGAAGGGGTGGAAGGATGGGTGCCTTACAAGGGAGAGGTGAGCGTAGCCATAAAGGAACTGGTGCTTGGACTGAAGGCCTCCATGGGATATGCGGGTGCTAGGAACATCAGGGAGCTCTGGGAGAAGGCCAGGTTCGCGGTTCTCTCCCCCTTGGGGGCCCAGGAGACCAAACCCCACGATGTTTTACTTCCCTCGGAAGCCGAGAGGGGAAGTTAATCATTTTCCTATGATTATCCCGTGTGGGTCCAGCTCCCTCAAGGTCTTCAGTTCCTTTGGAGTAGGCTCGGGTTCCCTTCCCACCTTTCCCCTTACCACTTCGAAACCGCTGGAGTTCCTCACCTCTTCCAGCGTTACCCCGGAATAGATCCTGAGGAGTCTGAGTCTCAAATCCCTTCCGAACCCATAAACCCCGAGTTGGGTGACCACCCTCCAAGGTCCCGTTCCCCTGGGGAGCCCAGCTTTTTCCCTGGCCCCCTTTCCGTCGAGATAGCCCGGGGTAGTGAGGAAATCCAGCTTTTTCACGAACCTGTTCTTTCCCTGTTTCATGAGAACGATGGTTCTCCAGGAAAGGGAGCCGAAATCGTTTGCCCCTCCACTTCCTGGAAGCCTGATCTTGGGCCGCTCGTAGGGACCTATCACGGTGGTGTTGAGGTTACCGTAAGGATCTATCTGGGCAGCCCCAAGGAAGGCATAGTCGGCGTACCCAGCTTGGGCGAGGGACATGACATGATCCATGCTGGCGGCCATCACGGCCTTGTAGGTGGTCATGGAATCCCCTACGGAGAGGGGAAGGGTGGGAGGGCGCATGGGGGCTATTCCCCCAGCCTCGAAGATGATGGAAAGGTTGGGTGCCCTCACGGTCTTGGCCAAAAGGGTCGCAAGTACGGGCATGCCCGTTCCGGTGAGAACGATTTTCCCATCTCTCAGCAGGCGGGAGGCAGCTATCACCATCATCTCCGTCCTGCTGTATTCCATCATCTCCCCTTCCAGGGGTAAGAGTAGGGTCCCTTTCCCTTCTCCAGTCTTTCGAGTAGCTTTAGCTTCTTCTTCCCACCCACCCTTTCCAGATACTGTGGGAAGTCCTCCACCCCGTACACATACTCTTCGAAGTATTCCATTGTTCCTTCCTCTGTTTTGGTCAGATGAAGATACTCCGCTAAGTGCTCCTCATCGAAATAATAGAGACCAGGCATGTTGCATGGATGAGAACCATAAGGAACTTCCACGACGGCATCCACGTAGAAGTAGGGAATAACGGTTCTCCAAGGTTCCTTCCTTATCTTCTCTGTAGGGACGATTTTTTCCGTGGTTATCACCAACCTTTTGGCCGCCCTAGCCAGCTCTGAATCCTCCACCAATGCTCCTTCAATCCTACAATTTCCGTAAGGATCGCACTCATGCACGTGGATGACGGCTACGTCTGGAAAGCAGGCCGGAAGGAGACAGATGGGTCTACCCGTAAAGGGGTCACGTACCACTTTGGCCGAGCTTCTCTTGAAGGTGTCGGTCCCCAGCATGACGTAAGCAGGCATGAAGGGGAGCCCGGCCGCTGCGGCCTTAAACCTCCATTGATAGGCAGCATTGCTTAACTCCGCCACCACCTTCACCTTCCCGCTTTCTACCGCCCTCCTGGAGGCGGGGGAAAGCCCCCTCAGTTCGTGTCCAAAGGAATAGGCCACCTCCACTTCTTCCACACAACCAGCCGCGATCAGACAATCGAGATCGTGTACGGCGGTTTTTCCGGCCACCTTCAAACCCCTTTTCCTTTGCCTGATCATTTCGTAGATGAAGGCCATGGAAACCCTCACGTGTCCAAAGCCTCCAAAAGCCATCAGGCAACCCCTCCTGACGAAGCGGCTAACAGCTTCTTTGAGGGTAATGACTTTTTCAACCATTTCCCTGGTTTTGTTCTTTCTCACCCATTCCCTGTGTTCTTCCGGATCACACCATCCCAAAAGCTTCCCTTTCCCCTCTTCCAGTACCTCCATTCCCTCCCCTCTGGAACTCAGTGTTTGAAGTGCCTTATTCCGGTGAAGACCATAGCCATGCCATGCTTGTTGGCTTCATCAATGGATTCCTTGTCCCTGATAGAACCTCCAGGTTGGATGATGGCCGTGATTCCAGCCTCGGCCGCCTTTTGGACCGAGTCGGGGAAAGGGAAAAAGGCATCAGAAGCGAGAACGGCCCCCCTCGCGCGCGGACCCGCCTTTTTCAGGGCTATCTCGGTGGAGTCCACCCTGCTCGTCTGCCCAGCCCCAATCCCCACCGCTTGCTTGTCCCTGGCCACCACGATCGCATTGGATTTCACATGTTTCACCACCTTCCAGGCGAAAAGGAGCTGTTCCATTTCTTCTCGAGTGGGCTTCCTCTCTGTGACCACCCTGAGTTCCTCAGGACGCAGGAGGAGGGAGTTCTCTTCCTCAACTAGGAGTCCACCGCTTATCTGTTTGAAACGCATCTTTGCCTTGCTTTCGAAGGAGGGAAGCTCTAGCACCCTCATGTTGGTTTTCTTCTTCATCACCTCCAGGGCCTCCGGTTCGTAGGAGGGGGCCACCACGGCCTCGATGAAGGTAGAAGTGATCTCCTCCGCAGTCTTTCTATCGACCTTTCGGTTTATCCCCACCACCCCTCCATAGGCAGAGATGGGGTCGCATTCCCTAGCTTTGACGTAGGCCTTCCAGACCTCTGGATCGGAGGCCACCCCGCAGGGGTTGGTGTGCTTGATCACCACCGCCGTGGTCTCCTCGAACTCTCTGAGGATTTCCACCGCCGAGTCCAGGTCTAGGAGATTGTTAAAAGACAGTTCCCTTCCCTGATAGAGCTTGGCGGTTGCCATCCCCCAGGCGGGAACTTCGGCATAGAAAGCCCCCCTCTGGTGGGGATTCTGCCCATACCTCAGATCGAGGAGCTTTCTGTAGCCCAGTCCCAGGAAGGTGGGAAAGGTCCGCTGGGGAAGCAGTCCGGTCAGATAGGAGAAGATGGAAGAGTCGTAGTAAGAGGTGTGGGCAAAGGCTTCCACGGCCAGTTCCAGTCTTTTTTCCTCTCCCAAGTCCCCTTTCGATCTCAGCTCCTCCAAAACCTCCCCATACCTCTCCGGTCTGACCACCACGATCACATCCCTGTAGTTCTTGGCGGCCGCCCTCACCAGGGCAGGGCCCCCGATGTCGATGTTCTCTAAGACCTCCTCTAGCTCCACTCCAGCTTTGCTAATAGTTTCCACGAAGGGATAGAGGTTTACAACCACCAAGTCGATGGTGGGTATCCCCCTTTCCTTCAAAGTGTTTAGATGGGATGACTGGTTTCTCTTGGCTAGGATGCCCGCATGGATGAAGGGATGGAGGGTCTTGACCCTTCCGTCCAAGATTTCGGGAAAACCCGTGAGTTCACTCACTTCTTTGACGGGTATTCCCTTTTCCCTCAGAAAGCGAGCGGTTCCTCCGCTGGAGAAAAGTTGAACTCCAAGTTCAACCAAACCCTTGGCAAACTCTTCCAAACCCCTTTTGTCCCAAACGCTTATCAGGGCATTCCTTACCTTCATCTTCCCTTCCTTTTTTCCCCAAAATTAAAAACCTTGTAAGAGAAGAAAAAGGGATGAGCTTCGATTACAGCACCTTTCTATCCCCTTTTACTTGGAGGTACGGCAGCGAGGAGATGAGATCCCTTTTCTCCGAGCTGGAGTACAGGGCACTTTGGAGGAAGATTTGGAGGGCACTGGCCGAGGCTCAAGCCGAATGGGGTTTGATTTCCGAAGAGGAGCTGAAGGAGATAAGGGAGAAGGCTGAAAAGGAACACATAGATCTGGAGCTCTCCCATAAATTGGAGAGGGAAATAAAGCATGACCTCATGGCAGAGCTGAAGGTTTTCTCCCAGCAGTGTTCTAAGGGTGGTGGGAAGCTCCATCTGGGTGCCACTTCCATGGATGTAGAGGACAACGCAGAAGTTCTGAGGATGAGGAGGGCACTCGACCTCCTCCTCACGAGGTTGGTGAACTGTCTTCACGCCCTTTCCCTTCGGATAAGGGAGCATAAGGACACCATCTGTATGGGTTGGACCCATCTGCAACCCGCGGAGCCCACCACGCTGGGATACAGGTTGGCCCTATATGCCCAAGATCTTTTAATCGATCTCAGGGCGGTGGAGATCCTCCTTTCAGAATTCCTGAAGGGAAAGGGTATGAAGGGAGCGGTGGGTACCTCGGCCAGCTTCAAGAGATTATTGGAAGGAAAGGCCAGGCCCGAGGAGCTGGAGGCCAGGGTGATGGAAAAACTGGGTCTTTCTTACTTCACCGTCTCGGGGCAGACCTATCCCAGAAAGCAGGACTTCATAGTCCTTTCCGTCCTCGCCGGGATTGCCCAGAGTGCCCATAAGTTTGGAGCGGATCTCAGGCACACGCATTCACCCCTCTGGGGCGAGGTCTACGAGCCCATAGGGGAAAAGCAGGTGGGATCCTCCGCCATGCCCTTCAAGCGCAACCCCGTTCTCTCCGAACGTATGTGTTCCCTGGCCAGATACGTGGCCTCCCTCCCAAGGGTGGCATGGGAAAATGCTTCCCATACCCTCTTCGAACGCACTTTGGATGATTCGGCCAATAGGAGGGTAATTTTGGCAGAAGGTTTTTTGGCGGTGGACGAAATCCTTATCCTCTACCAGCACTTGGTGGAGGGAATGGAGGTAAACAAGACCATGATCGATAGGAACCTGAAACTCTTCTTCCCCTTTTCCGCCCTAGAGCCCCTCCTGATGGTGCTGGTGAAGAAGGGGGGAAACAGGCAGGAGCTCCACGAAAGGCTGAGAAGACTTTCTTCCATGGCTTGGGAGAGGATCAGGGAAGGGGGGGAGAACCCCTTGCCTTCCCTTCTGAAGGAGGATCCTTCGGTGGGTCCCCTTCTCACCGAGGAGGAGTGGGAGGAAATCTTGGACCCCTCCAAGCACTTGGGGGATGCGGTGGAGAGATGTGAGCGCTTCTTGGAGAGGGAGATAGACCCCGTTTTGGCCAAGTACTCAGACAGGCTGGGGAAAAAGGTTCCTCCCTCCTTCTGAAGATATGGCCGTGCTAATGGATGGGAAGGCACTGGCGGAGGAAATCAAGGCGGAGTTGCGCGGGAAAGTGGTGGAGCTGAAGAGAAAGGGGATCGTGCCCACGCTCGCCACCTTTCTGGTGGGGGATCATCCAGCTTCCAAAATCTACGTGGAAGGGAAAAGGAAGGATTGCGAGGAAGTGGGAATTTCCTTCAGGCTTTACACCTTTCCCCCTACGGTGGAGGAAGAAGAGTTGAAGGAGCTCCTCCATCGTCTGAACGGGGAGAGGGGAGTCCACGGAATTTTCATACAGCTTCCCCTCCCATCACACCTGAATTCCGCAAGGCTGGTGGAGGAGATTTCCCCCCAGAAGGATGTGGACGGTCTCCATCCCTACAACGTGGGAAGGCTGTGGAAAGGACAGTACGATCCGGAGAGGAGCCTCCTCCCCTGCACTCCCAAGGGTATCCTGAAGCTCCTGGACAGATATGGTGTGGAAGTGAGGGGGAAGTTGGTGACCATCATCAACAGGAGCGATTTGGTGGGCAAACCCCTGGCCAAGCTCCTCCTGGACAGGGATGCCACCGTTCTTCTCTGCCATTCCAAGACGAGGGACCTGGAGGGAAAGACGAGGGAGGCGGACATCGTGGTCTCGGCGGTTGGAAGGAGACCCTCCTTCGTCTTAACGGCGGAGATGATCAAAGAGGGGGCAGTGGTGGTGGACGTGGGGATGAACTATGTGGGAGGAAAGCTGATGGGGGATGTGGACTTTGAGGGGGTGAGCCGCAAGGCCTCCTATCTTACCCCCGTGCCCGGGGGAGTGGGCCCCATGACCAGGGTGATGCTTTTGCACAACACCCTCTTAGCTTCAGAGACCCTGGGGGAGAGCGGTTGAGCTTCTACAGGTCCCTTGGGGTGGATGTGAAGAAGAAGGGAACAGAGCTCTTCCTCCCCCTCCTGGATGCGGACCTGAAACCCTTTTGTCCCGTGGGGAAGGGAAAAGGGGGAAAGGGTATCATCCTCCACACGGACGGGGCGGGAAGCAAACCACAGCAGAGCTACCTTCACTGGAAGGAGACAGGGGATCTCGAATGGTTTCAAGGGTTGACCCAGGATGTTCTGGCCATGAACGTGGACGATGTGGTTTGTGTGGGTCCCTTCTCCCCGCTGGCTTTTGCCGACTACCTCACCCTCAATCCCCACCGTCTCCCCAAAGGAGAGCTCCTTTCCTCCCTCGCGGAGGGTTTCAGAAGGACTCTGAAGGAGCTGGAGGCCCTTGGTTTGGAAATTCCCTTTTTGGGGGGAGAAACGGCGGATCTTCCCGACCAAGTGAGAACCCTTGATCTTTCCGGAACCATCGCCGCCAGGATCGAATTCTCAGAGGTGAGAAGGGGGGAGGAAATAAGGAAGGGAGATCTCATCGTGGGACTGAGGAGCGGAGGGAGGACGAAGTACGAGAAAAGGGAGAACAGCGGCATCATGTGTAATGGTCTAACTTTGGCCAGACATGTCCTCATGAGACGGGAATACACACGCAAGTATCCAGAGCTGGTGGACCGGGAAGGGTACAGGGGGAGGTTCAAGTTCGATGATTATTTGGAGGAGCTGGGTATGACCGTGGGTGAGGCCCTTCTCTCCCCCACCCGTTTCTTTGCTCCCGTTGTTCTGAGAATCCTTAAAAAGGTGGGAAGGGGGGTGAAGGCCATGGTGCATAACACGGGAGGAGGTCTAACCAAGAGCCTGAGGATAGGTAGGAACGTGGTTTACGTGAAGGATCAGCTTCCCGAGCCCGATCCACTCTTTTCCTTGATCCAGAAGGAAGGAAGGGTGAGGTGGGAGGAGATGTACCAAGTTTTCAACATGGGGGTAGGGTTCGAGTTGGTGGTGGATCCTGAAGAGGCGGAGGAAGTGATAAGGATTTCGGAGAGGTTCGGATTGGGGGCGAAGGTGATAGGAAGGTGTGAGAAGGGAAAAGAGGGCAACCGAGTAATAGTAAAGAGTGAAAGGGGCAAGTTCGAATACGGGTGAAAGTTTGAGGTACCTGAGCAGGGTAGAGGTAAGGCTCAAGCCCGGTTATCTGGATCCGGAGGGGGAAAGTACTAGGAAGGCTCTGGAGGATTTGGGCTATAGGGTTGGCTCGGTCTCGGTGGTGAAGGTCTATGAAATAGAGTTCTCCGCCCCTTCTCTGGAAGAGGCCAAGAAGCTTACGGAAGAGATGTGCAGGAAACTTCTCTCCAATCCCGTAAAGGACGATTACTCCTTTGAGGTCAGGAAGGTGGAAAGGCGGGTGAAGGGTTGAGCGAGCTTTACAGGAGGCTCCCCCTTCCCTTCGAAGTATACGAGGTCCTGTTGAGCAAGGCGAAGGGGGAAGAACTTTCTAGGATCAGCCTGGAGATGGGCCTGGCCATGAACTTGAGGGAGATGGAGGAATGCAAAAAATATTTCTCGAGGAAAGGGAGGGACCCCACCGACGTGGAGCTGCAGGGCATCGCCCAGACCTGGTCAGAACATTGTTTCCACAAGACCTTCAAAGGGGTGGTGAGGGTGGGGAGGAAGAGGGTCAGGCTCTTCAGGGACTTCATAGCGAGGGTGACGGAGGAGCTCTCCCCTTCCTGGTGCGTTTCCACCTTCAGGGACAATGCCGGAATCGTGAGGTTCGACGAGGAGCACGGTTTGGCCGTCAAGGTGGAAACCCATAACCACCCTTCCGCCATCGAACCCTTCGGGGGTGCGGCCACGGGAGTGGGTGGTGTGATAAGGGACATTTTGGGCGTTTGGGCAAAGCCCATAGCTTGCTTGGACGTATTGGGATTCGGTCCTCTCAATTTCCCATGGGAACGACTTCCTGCGGGGATCAAGCATCCGAGATACATCTACCGCGGGGTAGTGGCAGGAATAGGGGCCTACGGAAACAACATGGGGATACCGACCGTGGCGGGGGCCATTTACTTCGATGAGAGCTATGTGGGAAACCCCGTGGTTTATTGCGGGTGCGTGGGTATCCTTCCCCTGAAGAGGTACGTGAAGAAAACGAGACCAGGAGATCTTTTGGTTTTGGTGGGGGGGAGGACGGGAAGGGATGGAATTCATGGGGTGACCTTCGCTTCCCTTGAGCTTTCAGAGGAGTCTGAGGAGGTATCCAGACCGGCCGTTCAAATCCCGGATCCCATCGAGGAGGAAAAACTGAAAAGGGGGATCCTGGAAGTGGCGGAAAGGGGATTGGCCAGCTCCATCACCGACCTGGGGGGAGGAGGAATTTCCTGTGCCAGTGGTGAAATGGCCAGGGAGGCAGGGTGTGGGGTGGAGGTATGGCTGGACAAGGTACCCCTCAAGTATCCGGGTATGAGACCCTGGGAGATTTGGATTTCAGAATCCCAAGAGAGAATGGCCCTGAGCGTTCCCCCAGAACATCTGGAAGAGGTGTTGAAAATTTTTGAAGGGGAAGAAGTTGAGGCCACGGCAATAGGGAAATTCACTGAAAACGGTCTACTCAGGGTCTTCTATCGCGGTTATCGAGTGGCCGAGCTGGAACTCTCCTTCCTCTTCTCCCCTCCCCTGCCGGAGAGGAAGGCGAGGTGGAAGGCACCATCCTTGGAGGAGCCAAGTTTCTCCCCTCCCCCCCTCAAGAGGACCCTCCTCAGGCTTCTCTCTTCCCCCAACATCTGTAGCAGGGAGGAAGTGATCCGAACTTACGATCACGAGGTACAGGGTGGAACGGTCCTGAAACCCCTCCAGGGGGAATATGGCGGTCCAAACGATGGAGTGGTCCTCAAACCCCTGAGGAAATCGAGGAAGGGGGTGGTCCTCTCCTGCGGGCTCAAACCAAGGTATGGAAAGATAGATCCCTACTGGATGGCCGCTTCGAGTCTGGAGGAGGCCGTGAGGAACAACGTAGCGGTCGGAGGAAGGAGAATAGCCCTCTTGGACAACTTCGTGTGGGGAAATCCGGAGAAGGAGGAACAGCTGGGTTCACTGCTGAGGGCCTGCGAGGCCTGCTATCGTTTTGCCCTGGCTTTGGGTACCCCCTTCATTTCCGGAAAGGATAGCCTGTACAACGAGTCACCTCTCGGTCCCGTGACCCCCACCCTCCTGATCACCGCCGTGGGTTTGATCGAGGATGTGGGGAAAGCCGTTTCTTCGGAATTGAAGGAGGGTGGTAACCCGCTCTACCTCGTAGGAAACACCTTTCCGGAGCTTGGGGGTTCCGAATACTACGCCCTCTTGGGATATCTGGGAAGGAGTGTTCCCAAGGTAAGGGTAGGGGAGGCGAGGAGGAACCTGAGGGTGGTGGAGGAAGCCATAGAGCTTGGACTGGTGAGGGCATGTCACGATCTTTCGGAGGGCGGTCTGGGAGTGGCCTTGGCGGAGATGGTACTCGGTGGGGACTGTGGGGCGGAAGTTGAACTCGAGCTTGTTCCCTCCCCTGAAAGACTGAGAGAGGATTACCTCTTCTTCTCCGAGTCGAACAGCAGATTCCTGCTCGAGGTGAAGAGGGAAAAGGAGGAGGAATTCCGGAGGAAGGCGGGAAAAAGGGCGAGGAGGATAGGCTGGGTCACGGATGAAGGGGTCCTGAGGGTCCTGGGAAGGAAGGAAAGGTGGGAAGTGGATGCTGAAGAGCTGAGGAGGGCTTGGAGGAATCCGGAATGGTGAGGGTCTGTGTGGTGAGGGCTGGTGGAACCAACTGTGATGGGGAAACCGTGGTGGCGCTGGAGGAAGTGGGAGCGGAGGTGGAGCTCATCCACTTCCGGAGATTGCTAAGGGAAGGACTGGAAAGGTACGATGCGTTGGTGATACCAGGAGGTTTCTCTTTTGGTGATAGGGTTAGGGCTGGGGCCATCATGGGAAGGGAACTTGGGGAAAGGATGGGTTCTTCCCTCAGGAAGTTTTTGGAGAGGGGAGGGGCCATTCTCGGAATATGTAATGGATTTCAGGTCCTAGTGGAGGCAGGCATCTTACCCGGATTCGAGTGGGGGAAAGTTCAAGCCGCCCTGGCCCTCAACGACTCCGGGAGGTTTGAGTGTAGATGGGTTTACCTCAGGGTGGAAAACGGTGGGAAATGCCTCTTCACGAGGGGGATGAAAAGGGGGGAAGTGGTGAGGATGCCCGTGGCACACGTGGAGGGTAAGTTCCTCTTTCCGGCGGGGAGAGAGGAAGAATGCTGGAAAAAACTTAGGAAAAACGATCAACTGGTTTTCAGGTACTGCGACAGGGAAGGAAGACCGGCTAGGGGAAAATATCCGACGAACCCCAACGGATCCCTTTTCGATATCGCGGGGATTTGCGACCCTACCGGAAGGGTAATGGGCATGATGCCCCATCCGGAGAGGGCGGTCTTCGGTTGGCAGCTTCCCGACTGGACAAAGGGGGAACTTCCCGAGTGGGGGGATGGAAGGAGGATCTTCCTTTCCATGGTGGAGAATTTAAGGAGATAATCGAGGGAAAGAAGATGAAGATTCAGATTCTGTACATATTGGACTGTCCATGGTGCCTGAAGACCAAGGAGGTGGTCAGAGAGGTCCTGAGAGAACTGGGCGTAAAAGCGGAGGTGGAAGAAATACTGATAGACACGGAGGAAAAGGCCAAGGAGTACGGGTTTTTGGGTTCGCCCACCGTGCTGGTGGATGGTAGGGATGTTCAAGAGGAGGTCACGAAGGGGAGGTGCCCTTCTTGCGAGGAGCTTGCCGAGAGCGCTGGTCATTTCGTTCGAAGGGAGTGCAAGCTCGGGTGCAGGGTTTACTTCTACGGGGGGAGGCACTACCCCTATCCACCCAAGAGGATGATCAAGAAGGCCGTGGAAGAAGCGATGGGCCGCCGGGAGTCGAAAGCTGGACGAGGGCGGTAGGATTAAAAACTTCCCCACCGACCCTTTCCCGGGTGTAGTGAAGGTCGTAATCCTCTACGGGTCCAGGGCGGATATGGAGTTCGCGGAGCCCGCCAGAGCACTTTTCAGGGAGCTTGGGATAAGGTTCGAAGAAAGGGTGGCCTCCGCCCACAAGACGCCAGACAGACTCCTGGAGATAGTGAGGGAGTACGAACGCAGTGGAGAAGACTTGGTCTATCTCACCGTGGTGGGGAGATCCAACGCCCTCTCTGGGATGGTGGATGCGCAGGTCAGACACCCTGTGATAACCTGTCCGGTCAGAATGGAAAACTTCCCCTTCGACATTTTTTCTTCACTGCGCATGCCCAGGGGTGTGGCTCCCTTGGTGGTGACGGATCCGGAGGGAGCGGCCTTGGCAGCCGCAAAGATCCTCTCGTTGCTGGATGAAGGATTGGCGGAAAGGGTTTCCTCTTGGCAGAAGAAAAGAAGGGAAGAAGTTATCTCGGCGGATGAGGAGGTTAGGGAAAGCTGGGGAAAAATTTAAAGGAAGGACCCTTAACCCTTCTGGTGGGGGATTGGAGCCTTTTGGTGAGGCCTGCGGGGTCTTTGGTGCCTTCGATTTCGAAGGCAAGGAGGTTTTTCCACACGTATATTGGGGTCTGATCTCCCAAAATCATCGTGGGCATCATTCCTATGGTTTTGCAGAGGTCAGGGGGAACGAATTCGTCGCCCATCGCTCGTTGGGTCTTATCCCTCCCATGAGGCATCCCGTGATAAGGAGACTCTTTAGGTCTTTCAAGAGCCACGTGGGAATAGGCCATGTGAGGTACGCTACCTCCGGCAGAAGCACGAGGTACTGGCTCCTGAGGGACATGCAGCCCTTTTTGGCGGGTTGGGAAGAAAAGATCACCATCGCCTTCAACGGAAATCTAGTGAATGTGAAGGAGCTCAGGGCGGAGTTGAAGAAAAAAACCTGTAGGCTCTCCTCCTCTTCCGATATAGAATTGCTCTCCAAGAAGCTCCTGCAGGGGATGAAGAACTCGGATCTCTTCTCGGCAGTGGAAGCTTGCATGAGGGATATAGAGGGTGCCTTCTCCGTGGTGGGTATGACCCAAAGGGGGGAGCTTTTCGCTTTCCGCGATCCGTTGGGGATAAAACCCCTTTGCTATGGTTGCAGTCCGGATAACCAAACCTTCGCCGTGTCTTCCGAAAGTGTGGGATTGGATATAAACGAGTTCAAATACGAGGCGGAGGTTCAACCGGGTGAACTGATCGTCTGGTCTGGAGAAGGGACTAGGAGGGAGAGAATAGTAAAGGGGGAAAGAAGGGCCTTTTGCAGTTTCGAGTTCGCTTACTTCGCCCGCCCCGACTCCATACTTTGCAATGATAAGCCCGTATACAAGATAAGGGAAGAATTCGGAAGGAACCTCGCCAGAGAAGATCCAGACCTGGCGAAGAAGGTGGATGTGATCGTTTCCATCCCTTCCACTGGGGATGACGCGGCTTACGGAATGCATGAGGTGACGGGTATACCTTGGGAAAGGGCGGTGAGGAGACATAGGTATGTAGTGGACCGTGCCTTCATCTCTAGCACTGAGGAGAGGGAGAAAATCATTTCCAGGAAGATCAACGTTACGGAAGCCCTGAAGGGGAAGAGGATAGCCGTGGTGGAGGATTCCATTGTGAGGGGGGATACCTCCAAGAGGGTCATAAGGAAACTCAGGATGGCAGGGGTCAAAGAGATACACATGTATTTCACCTTCCCCCGCATCATTTCCCCCTGTTTCTATGGCATCGATATGGCCACCTTTGGGGAGCTCATAGGTTCCACCCATCGAGAGGAAGAAATAGCTCAGCTGATAGGGGCAGATTCCGTCCACTATCAGTCACTGGAGGGTTTCGTGAGGGCCACGGGCGTTAGGAAGGAGGATCTGTGTCTTGCCTGTCTTACGGGTGAATATCCCACTCCCCTTGCCCAGAAGATAGCGGACGAGATGAGGAAGAGGTTCGAGAGGGGGGAGGTGGAGAGGGGAAGGGTTTACGAGGTAGAGTAGGCTTTTTATGTCTTCGAAAGGGATAAATATAAGTAGTTTTGAGTCATCGGTTAGTTGGGCCTGTAGCGCAGTCTGGCTAGCGCACCGGCCTTTTAAGCCGGGAGTCGTGGGTTCGAATCCCACCAGGCCCGTATGGGGTGGGAAGATGGAGGAAGGCTTCGATCCCCGGGGGCACGTACTGGTGCCGGAGCATAGGGTTTTGTCAGAAGAGGAAAAAGAAGAAATCCTGAGAAAGTATAAGGTGAAGCCCCATCAGCTTCCCCTCATGAAGAGCACGGATCCCGTAGCGAGGGCAATAGGTGCAAAACCCGGGGATATAGTAGAAGTGAAGAGGGAAAGTCCCACCGCCGGTAGGACCTTGGCCTATAGATATGTGGTGGAGGGATGAGCCATGTTAAAGGACAGATGGGTATTGGTGGAAGCCTTCCTTAAAGAAAGGGGATTGGTTAGACAACATTTGGATTCCTATAACGACTTCATCAAGAATGGGCTCCAGCGGGTTATAGACGACGTAGGGGGGATAGACCTTGACATCGAGGGAACCTACGTGGAATTCGGGAAGATCACGGTGGGGACTCCCTGGTTTAGGGAGGCCGATGGGTCTCATGCCAGGTTTCCCGACGTCACCCCTGCCATAGCTAGGATACGCAACATGAGTTACCTGGCTCCCCTCTTCCTCGAAATGAGCATTGTCTACAAAGGACAGAGGGGACCCCCACAGAGGGTGATGATTGGGGAGATTCCGGTGATGCTGAAGTCCGAAATATGCGTGCTTTATGGGAGGACGGATGAGGAGCTCATCGCCATGGGGGAGGATCCCATGGATCCCGGAGGTTACTTCATCATCAACGGCTCTGAAAGGGTTATCGTGATCCAGGACGATCTGGCCACGAACTCCATCCTAGTGGAAAGGGATGAGAGACAGGGAGTAGAGGTTGCAAAGGTTTTCTCGAGCCGCAGGGGTTTCAGGGCTTTGGTGGTAGTGGAGAGGAAGAGGGATGGACTGATAAGGGTGTCCTTCCCCGCGGTACCTGGACAGCTCCCCTTCGTGGTGGTGATGAGGGCCTTGGGATTGGTGAAGGATAAGGACATCGTGGAGGCGGTTTCCGATGATCCCGAGATCATAAGGGAACTCTTCGAGAACCTGCAGGAGGGTGCGGAGATCAAAACGGAGAAGGATGCGCTCGACATCATAGGGAAGAGGGTGGCCATAGGGCAGGTAAAGAGTTACAGACTCCAGAGGGCCCAAGAAGTCCTGGATAAATACCTCCTCCCCCACATAGGCACCTCTCCCGAGGACAGACTGGCTAAGGCCTACTTCCTCGGTAGCATGGTGGAGAGAGTGATAGAACTCTCGCTGGGTAGAAGGGAGGTGGATGACAAGGACCACTACGGAAACAAACGTCTGAAGCTCAGCGGTGAGATGCTTGAGAACATCTTCAGGGTGGCCCTTCTAAACCTCATCAAGGATATCAAATACCAGCTGGAGCGCTCCCATTCCAGGGGCAGGGAGCTCAACCTGAGGACGGCGGCTAGGGCGGATCTCCTCACCGAGCAGATCAGGCATACCTTGGCCACGGGGAACTGGCCTGGTGGTAGGACGGGGGTCAGTCAGCTCCTGGACAGGACCAACTACATCTCCACCCTCTCGCACCTCCGCAGGATCGTCTCCCCCCTGAGCAGGAGCCAGCCCCACTTCGAGGCCAGGGACCTGCATCCCACCCACTGGGGTAAGATATGTCCTTCTGAAACTCCGGAAGGACCAAACTGTGGATTGGTCAAGAACCTCGCCCTCACGGCAGAGATCTCCACTGGTGCCGATGAAGAGGAAGTGGAGAAGGCCCTCTACAAGATGGGGGTAACCCCCATCAGGAAGGGAGGAGAGCGGAGCGGTAGGGTGGTGGTCCTCCTGAACGGGAGGGTGGTGGGTACGGTGGAAGATGGGGAAAAGCTGGCGAGGGAGATAAGGGAGAGGAGGAGGAGGGGTGAACTCAGCGACCAGGTAAATGTTAGGTTCAAGAAGGACACAAAGGAGGTAGCCGTTTGGTGTGACCACGGAAGGGTGAGGAGACCACTGATTGTGGTGAAGGATGGCAAACCCTTGGTTACGGACCAGCACCTGGAAATGCTCAAGAGCGGGAGGATGACTTGGGGGGATCTCGTCAGGATGGGGGTGGTGGAATACTTGGATGCGGACGAGGAAGAGAACACTTATGTGGCGATAAATCCCGAAGAGCTCACTCCCGCCCACACCCACCTCGAGCTCCATCCCTTGGTTATCCTGGGAGTAAGTGCTTCCCTCATTCCCTACGCGGAGCACAACCAGTCACCACGCAATACCTATGGAGCTAACATGGCCAAACAGGCGCTGGGTGTTTTCTCCACCGCCATGCATACGAGAACGGACACTCATTCCTATTTCCTCCACTATCCCCAGCGTCCCTTGGTGGGAACGAAGGTAATGGAAATTGTGGGATTGAGGAAGAGGCCCAGCGGACAGAACTTGGTGGTGGCAATAGCCTGTTATGGTGGTTACAACATGGAAGATGCCATCATCGTGAACAGGGATTCAATAGACAGGGGGTTGGGGAGGAGCACCTCCTTTACCATTTACGAGGCCGAAGAGGGCAGGTACTCTGGGGGACAGAAGGATAAGTTCGAAATACCAAGCGAGGAAATAAGAGGTTATTCCGATGCTTCCCACTACGCCCAGTTGGGAGAGGAAGGAATAGTGGAAGTGGAGTCGAGGCTCAGGGTGGAGGATGTGGTCATAGGAAGGACCAGTCCTCCGAGGTTCTTTGAAGAAACGGACGAATTCGGGGTGAAAATGGAGATGGGGAGGAGGGAGAGCTCCGTGAGGATAAAGCCTGGGGAAGAAGGAATAGCCGACATGGTTTACTTGGTGATGACGGCGGAGGGGAACAGAGCGGCCAGAGTGAGGGTTAGGAGCCTCAGGATTCCGGAGCTGGGTGACAAGTTTGCTTCAAGGCACGGGCAGAAGGGGGTAGTGGGGCTGATCATGGATGGGGCGGACATGCCCTTTACCGAGAACGGTATAGTACCCGATCTCATCATCAATCCGCACGCCATTCCCTCCAGGATGTCTATAGGGCAGTTGCTCGAGATGGTTGCAGGAAAAGCCGGAGCCCTAGCGGGAAGGGAGATAGACGGCACGACCTTTGAAGGAGAACCCGAGGAAAGGATAAGGAAAATACTTTTGGAGTGCGGCTTCAGTCCCGCCGGGAAGGAGGTAATGTACAACGGAATGACGGGCGAGATGATCCCTGCGGAGATCTTCATAGGTGTGTGTTATTATCAGAAACTCCATCACATGGCAGCGGACAAAATCCACGTGAGGTCCAGAGGACCCGTCCAGGTGCTTACCCACCAGCCCACGGAAGGAAGGGCGAGGGAAGGAGGGCTGAGGTTTGGGGAAATGGAGAGGGACTGCCTCATAGGGTATGGGGCAGCCAGGTTACTCAGGGATAGACTGCTGGAGAGCTCGGACAAGTTCGATGCCCTGATCTGCGGAAGATGCGGACATTTCGCCGTCCACGACAAGAAGAGGAACAGGATTTACTGTCCGTTCTGCGAAGAGGAGTCGGAGATTTACACGGTGGAGATGCCCTATGCCTTCAAACTGCTTTTGGATGAGCTGAGGTCCTTGTGTTTGGACACCCGCATAAAGCTGCGGGACAAGGCTTGAGGGGGGAAGAGATGAGACCGCAGAGGGCAATAGAGAGCATCCAATTTTCCCTGCTTTCTCCTGATGAGATAAGGAAGATGTCGGTTACCAGGATAGTCACCGCCGACACCTACGATGAGGACGGTTTTCCCATCGAGAGGGGGCTGATGGATAGGAGGCTCGGAGTGGTAGAGCCAGGACTGACCTGTAAGACCTGTGGGGGAGGTCCGAAGGAATGTCCCGGTCATTTCGGACACATAGAACTGGCCAGGCCCGTTATCCATGTGAACTATGTGGAAACCATTTTCGATCTCCTCCAGTCCACTTGCAGGAAGTGCGGAAGGATCCTTTTGAAGGAGGAGGAGAGGGAGAAGTTCCTGCAAGAAATGGAGGAAAAGGAGGAGTGGTGGAAAGTTTCTGAGAAAGCCGTACAGGCGGCTAGGGGAAGGAAGGAGTGTCCCCACTGCGGGGAAAAACAGGAGGAAGTGAAGTTCGAGAAGCCTTTCACCTTCGTGGAGGGGAAGGGAAGACTCACCCCTTCGGACATAAGGGCAAGATTGGAAAGGATAAGGAACGAGGACCTAAAGCTTTTGGGCATCAATCCTTCCATCAGACCGGAATGGATGGTCCTACAGGTGCTTTTGGTCCCACCCGTCACCGTGAGGCCCAGCATCACGCTTGAGACTGGAGTGAGATCGGAGGACGATCTCACCCATAAGCTCGTGGACATCATAAGGATCAACCAGAGACTGGCGGAGAACATGGAGGCGGGTGCCCCCCATCTCATCGTGGAAGACCTGTGGGAGCTCCTCCAGTACCATGTGGCCACCTACTTCTCCAACGAGATTTCCGGAGTTCCACCAGCCAGGCACAGATCTGGAAGGGTCCTCCGTACCCTGGGGCAGAGACTGAAGGGAAAGGAAGGGAGGTTCAGGGGGAACCTTTCCGGGAAGAGGGTAGATTTTTCCGCGAGGGCAGTGATTTCACCCGATCCTTGCTTGAAGTTCGACGAGGTGGGCGTGCCGGAGTACGTGGCTAGGGTTCTCACGGTTAGGACCAGGGTGACTACTTTCAACCTGGAGGAAATGCGCGAGCTGGTGAGGAGGGGGGTGGAGAAATATCCTGGGGCCCAGTGGGTAATAAGCCCGGATGGTAAAAGGTACGACCTCCGATACGCGGATAGGGAGGAGCTGGCCCAGAAGCTGGAACCAGGATACATAGTGGAGAGGAACCTGAGGGATGGCGACATCGTGCTCTTCAACCGTCAGCCTTCCCTTCACAGGATGTCCATCATGGCCCACAAAGTGAGGGTGATGCCGGGCCTGACCTTCAGATTGAACCTCTGCGTCTGTCCCCTGTACAATGCAGACTTTGATGGGGACGAGATGAACCTCCACGTACCCCAGAGCGAGGAGGCCCAAGTGGAGGCCATGATCCTCATGGCGGTACAGAACCAGATCATCTCTCCAAGATTCGGAGGACCCATCATAGGTGGCATCCAGGATCACATAACGGGTGCCTACCTACTCACCAGGAAGGAGACCCTGCTGGACAGGGAAAAGGCCTGTCAGCTCCTCCTTCAGGCGGGGGTAGAACCGATCCTTCCCGAACCTGCGGTGAGGAGGGAGGGAAAGGAATACTGGACGGGCAAGCAGATCTTCAGCATCCTTCTGCCCAAGGATTTCAACCTCACCTATCGGGCAAAGATATGTGAGGGTTGTTCGAAATGCAAGGAAAAGGAATGCGAGAAGGAGGCCTATGTGGTAATAGAGAAGGGAGAGCTCAAGTATGGGGTGATCGATGCCCATGCCTACAAGGCCCTCGATAAATGTGAACTCTGGGACAGACTCACCAAGGAGTACGGGGTGGAAAGGGCGTCCGAGTTCCTCAACCAGGTGACCAGACTCTCCATAGCCGCCGCCACGATGCTGGGATTCACCACCAGCATAGAGGACGAGGATATTCCCCTCATAGCCAAGGAGAGGATAGAGGAGAAAATAGAGGAGGCCAAGAAGAAGGTCCAGCAGCTCATAGAGATATACGAGAAAGAAGAGCTGGAACCCCTACCCGGGAGGTCGATGAGGGAGACCCTGGAAATGAGGATCATGGAGGTCCTGGCCGAGGTCAGGGATGAGGCGGGAGAAGTAGCCGAGAAACATCTCACCCTTTCCAATCCTGCCGTCATCATGGCCAGAACGGGTGCAAGGGGAAGCATGCTCAACCTCACCCAGATGGCAGCCTGCGTGGGACAGCAGTCGGTAAGGGGTGAAAGGCTCAACCGCGGATATACCAACAGGGTGCTCATACACTTCAAGCCCGGGGACCTGGGAGCTGAGGCCAGGGGATTCGTGAGTTCGAGCTACAAGGATGGGCTTAAACCGAAGGAGTTCTTCTTCCATGCCATGGGTGGTAGGGAGGGATTGGTGGATACGGCCGTGAGGACGGCCCAGAGTGGTTACATGCAGCGCAGGTTGATAAATGCGTTGCAGGACCTTCACGTGGAGTACGATGGGACGGTCAGGGATGACAGGGGAGCCATCGTGCAGTTCCTCTACGGGGAGGACGGGGCCGACCCCATGAGGACGGATAACGGAAAGGCCGTGAGGGTGGATAGACTAGTGGAGAGAATAGTGGGGGTGAAGGTGGAGTAAATGGTGGGAGTTTCCCCAGAAACCATCAAGTCCGAAGTTAGGAAGTTGGAAGGGGAAGTACCCCCCGCCATCATAGAGGAGCTCGAGCACACCCTCTTGAAGGTGAGCAAGGAAAAAGCCATAACTACGGAAACCCTTCAGCAGGTCATAGAGGCGGTGAAGGAGGCCTATCTTTCTTCCCTGGTGGAGCCTGGAGAGGCGGTAGGAACGGTGGCGGCACAGTCTATTGGGGAGCCTGGTACTCAGATGACCCTTCGTACCTTCCACTATGCTGGAGTGGCGGAATTGAACGTTACTCTGGGTTTGCCCAGACTCATAGAGATCCTGGACACTAGGAGGACTCCCTCGGCTGCCTTGATGACGGTCTACTTAGAGCCTCCTTATTCCAAAGACAAGGAAAAGGCCAAGGCCCTTGCCCAGGAGATTGAGATGACTACGGTGGAAGACATCATTTCCGAAATGGAAACGGACCTCATCAACATGCAGCTCTTACTTTCCCTGAACCGCTCCAGGCTTCGTCAGAGGAATCTCACTCCCAGTAAGGTGGCGGAAATCCTCTCCCAAGAATTGGGACCAAAGGTGAAGATAAACATGGATGAAAACAAAATCAGGATAAGGATGGGTGAGGAAGAAGGTCTTTCCGAACTACGTAGGTTGGCGGCCAGGGTGAGGAAACTCAGGCTGAAGGGCATCAGGGACATCACAAAGGTGGTGGTGAAGAAGGAGGGAGAAGAGTATGTGATATACACGGAAGGATCCAACTTCGCAGAGGTCCTGAAGATAGAAGGAGTGGACAAGAGGAGGACCGTAACCAATAACATTCGGGAAATAGAAGAAATCTTGGGGATAGAGGCGGCTAGAAATGCCTTGATAAAGGAGATGATGGAAACTTTGAAGGAGCAGGGGCTGGAAGTGGATATAAGGCACATCATGCTGGTGGCGGATATGATGACGGCCAAGGGTGAAGTAAGGCAAATAGGCAGACACGGGGTAAGTGGGGAGAAGGCCAGTGTGCTTGCTAGGGCGGCCTTTGAAATCACCCTCAAACATCTGTTGGAGGCCAGCTTGAGGGGAGAAGTGGACAGGTTGAGGGGAGTAACGGAGAGTATCATTACGGGGAATCCCATTCCGCTGGGGACTGGTGCAGTACGTCTAGTGATGCAAGGTGGTAAAAGTGAACATAAATGAAGAGATAAGAAAGGCGGTGGAGAGCGGGAAGGTAATCTTGGGAACGGATCGTTCTCTGAAACTTCTTAGGGCGGGAAAGGTAAAGATGGTCATAGTAGCTTCCAACTGTCCGGATAAAGTGAAGAAGGAAGTCGAATACCTTTCAAAGCTTTTCGGCGTTCCCCTCTTTCGGTATCCCGGAAACAGCGTGGAGCTGGGAACGGCAGTGGGAAGACCTTTCTCCGTGAACGTGTGTTCGGTGTTGGATCCCGGCAATTCCAACATTCTCTCCACGGTGGTGGGTTGAGCATCACTCTAAGCGAGGAAGAAATGAGGTACATGTCACTCTTGGAAATGGTGAGTGGGGTGAGGGCCAGGGACTGTCTTCTGAGCGAGGACAAGTTGATCTTTTTGGTAGAAAAGGAACTGGTGGGTCTTTGCGTGGGAAAGAACGGATGTCACATAAAGAAGCTCAGGAAACTCTTGGGAAAGGAAATAGAAGTGGTGGGATATTCTGAGGATCCCGAAGAGTTCCTCAGAATCCTCTTCTCCCCGGCCCAGATAAACTCCCTGACTTTTATAGAGGAAAATGGAAAAAAAGTGGCGGTTCTTGAAGTGAGACAGCAGGACAAGGGTTTGGCCATCGGTAAAGGAGGTGTTAGGCTCAAGAAGGCGAAGTTGTTGGCACAAAGGAATTGTGGCTTACATAACATAATAATAAAATGAAGGAGCCTCAGAGGGGATGATATGGGAAAGGGAGAGTTTGCGGCTAGGAAGCTCCGTTCCGACAGACAGAGGTTCAGGTGGAAGGATTCGGAGTACAAAAGGAGGATGCTCATGCTGGACAAGAAAGCTGACCCGCTCGAAGGGGCCCCGCAAGCTAGGGCCATCGTGCTCGAGAAGGTGGGGGTGGAGGCAAAACAGCCCAACTCCGCCATCAGGAAGTGCGTGAGGGTTCAAATAGTGAAGAATGGGAGACAGGTAACTGCCTTCGCGCCCGGTGATGGGGCGATTGGATTCATCGATGAACACGATGAGGTGATCATAGAAGGAATAGGGGGGGCCCAAGGGGGTCCCAAGGGTGACATTCCTGGGGTGAGATACAAGGTGGTGAAGGTGAACGGAGTTTCTTTGAAGGAATTGGTGAAGGGGAGGAAGGAAAAACCCACGAGGTGAGAACTTGGTGGAATTTAAGTACTTTGGGAAGTGGTCGGCAGAGGGGGTGGAGATAAAGGATCCTGGCATGAAGAAATATCTCAGGTTACAACCCACTCTTTCCCTTTCTTCCGGTGGAAGGCATGCCTCCAAGCCCTTGGGAAAGGCAGAAGTGCCCATCGTTGAGCGTTTGATCAACAAGATCATGAGGTCAGGGCCAGGGGCCAAAAAGATAGGGGGGAGGGTGATAAGGGGGGCCGGGGCATGCGGGAAGAAGCACAAGGCCTACAATATCGTGAAGAGAGCTTTTGAAATCATAGAAGAGAGGACGGGAAAGAATCCCTTACAGGTCTTAGTGGATGCCATCCATTACGCCGCACCCAGGGAGGAAACGACCAGGATTACCTATGGTGGTATCACCTACCATGTGGCGGTAGATGCTTCTCCCGCCAGGGGTATTGATGTGGCCTTGATGAACATAGCGGCGGGTGCCTTTGCAGCCTCCTTCCGCAACAAGAAACCCATAGAGGAATGTTTGGCCGAGGAGATCATTTTGGCTTCTCAATACGATTCCAGAAGTTATGCGGTGGCCAGAAAGGAAGAAATAGAGAGGATAGCGGAAAAAGCCAGGTGACGCAAAAAGATTTAAATTCGGGAAAACAATCGAGACTAAGGTCGGGAAAATGGCCAAACCACACTTGAACTTGGTGACGATGGGGCACGTGGACCATGGCAAGTCCACCCTGCTAGGCAGATTGCTCTTCGAAACGGGGGAAGTGAAGGAAGATGAGATCAAGAAGTTCGAGGCGATGGGTGACAAGGGAAAAACCTTCAAGTTCGCTTGGGTTTTTGATGATCTCAAGGAAGAGAGGGAACGGGGTCTTACCATAGACCTGGCCCACAGGAAGTTCGAAACCAACAAGTATTACTTCACCTTGATAGATGCCCCAGGGCACAGGGACTTCGTCAAGAACATGATCACGGGGGCGAGCCAAGCGGATGCTGGCATCCTGGTGGTGGCGGCCGACGATGGGATCATGCCCCAGACGAGGGAGCATGCCGCCCTAGCCTTCACGCTGGGAGTGAACCAGCTGGTGGTGGCGATCAACAAAATGGATCTGGTCGATTACAAGAAAGAAGTTTACGAGAAGTTGAAATCAGAAATCATGGAAATGTTGAGGGTGGTAGGTTACAGGAACGCGGACAAGTTCCCCTTTGTCCCCGTGGCTGCTTTCTATGGAGAGAACGTGACGAAGCCCAGCAGCAAGATGAGCTGGTATAGTGGTCCCACCATCTTGGAGGCCTTGGATACCTTCAGCCTCCCACCCAAGCCCATAGACAAGCCCCTCAGGATCCCCATCCAGGATGTGTATTCCATCACTGGAGTGGGAACGGTGCCCGTGGGAAGGGTGGAGACGGGAGTGCTAAAGACGGGTGACACGGTCGTGTTTGAACCCTCCGGGAAGACAGGTGAAGTAAAATCCATAGAGATGCACCACGAGCCCATTCCCAAGGCAGAGCCTGGAGACAACATCGGGTTCAACGTTAGGGGAATAGCGAAGAACGAGATCAAGAGGGGTGATGTTGCCGGTCTTCCGAATGCACCTCCAACGGTGGTGAGTGAGTTCACCGCTAGGATCGCCGTTCTACAGCATCCCACCGCCATAGCGGCGGGTTACACACCGGTTTTCCACGTTCACACCGCCCAAGTGGCTTGCCAGATCACGGAGATCATCAACAAGCTGGACCCCAAGACTGGTGCCGTCTTGGAGGATCACCCGCAGTTCATAAAGAGGGGGGACATGGCCACCATCAAGGTGAGGCCCACGAAACCCCTGGTGATAGAGAAGGTTTCGGACATACCACAGCTCGCCAGGTTTGCCATCCGTGACATGGGTATGACCATCGCGGCCGGTGTGTGTATCGATGTGGTAAAGGCCAAGTGAACCTTTTTTATCCGGTGGAGGAAGGTGAGGGGGTGCGAAGATGCAGCAGGCCAAGATTCACCTTTCGAGTACGGATCACAAGAAGCTGGATGAAATCTGCGCTCAGATCAAGGACATAGCCCAGCGTACTGGAGTGAGCATTTCCGGGCCCATTCCCCTCCCCACGAAAAGGATAGTGATACCCGTGAAGAAATCTCCGGATGGGGAGGGAACGGCCACTTGGGACAAGTGGGAGCTCAGGATCCACAAGAGGCTCATCCACATGAGTGCCGATGAAAGGGCGATGCGTCAGCTCATGCGCCTACAGGTCCCCCAGGACGTTCACATCAAGATAGAGCTCAAGGGTTAGCGGGAAAGGTATTTTTTGGCAAGGTAGATGCTGAGGGAAGAAATGAACAAACAGAAGAGACCCAGGTAGGTCAGGTCTTTGAGAAGGGCATTGAGGTCCAGTTCGTAAATGGTGAACTGTCTGAGGGCGTCGTTGGTGTAGGAGAGGGGATTAAAACTCGCCACCGTTTTGAGCCATCCGGGCATGAGCTCCAGAGGGAAGAAGACGTTGGAGGCGAACATGAGGGGCATGACCAAGAGGTTCACCATCGCCATCGGCGTTTCCCATCGGGTGGATCTGAGGGCCAGCATGAGGAAAAGGGAAGAAAAGGTCACGCATACCATGAAGGTTACCAGGAGGACCCCGAGCAGGTAAAGGGGATGAAAGCCCGGTCCCGTTTGGAGGCCTAGGGCAAAGGCTGCAGACAGAATGATGAGGACCTGGAAGGAGGAGCGCAGGGTGGCGTAGAAGACCTTAGCGAAAACCACGGAGACCCTGGAGACGGGGGTGCTCAAGACCTTGTTGAGGAAGCCCAGCCTGCGATCCCAGATGATGGAGAAGCCCGTGAACATCGTGGTGAAGAGACAGGTGACGGCTATCATGCCTATAGCCATGAAGGAGAAGTAATCTGCGGTTCCGAAGGAGCGGAGCATGAGCTGTCTTGCCAAGTCGGGCGGTAACCCCCCTCCGAAAACGGCCTCTAGGTTCATGGCCTTTCCCAAGAAGATCATCCAGATGAGGGGCTGGAGGATGGTGATGAGGAGGAGGAGAGGTTCCTTGTACCATTTCTTCAGCTCCCTGTGGGTAAGGGCAAGGAAGCCTTGGAGGGGTCTTCCCTTCATCTCCTGGCTCTCCATAGGGTAATCCTCTGCCTGAGGTTCTCCTCCGGCTTTTCTTCCTGGTCCCTGAAGGATCTTCCGGTCTTTTCCAAATAGACTTCGTTTAAAGTGGGTTTCGTGAGGGAAAGTCGTTTGACCGTCAGCCTCCTTTCCCCCAGGGCCTTGAGGAGGAGGGGGGCAACGCTCTCCCCTTTGTTCACCTTTATCCTGTACTCCGTTCCTTCCTTCTTCACTTCCTTCACCCCATCTATCTCCCCGAGTACTTCCTCCACGCCTTCACCTTCGCATTCCAGCGTCAGGAGGTCTCCTCCCAGTGAGTCCTTAAGTTCCGAAGGACTTCCCTCTCCCACGATCTTCCCGTGGTCGATGATGGCGATACGATCGCAGAGATGATCTGCCTCCTCCAAGTAATGGGTGGTGAGGAAAATCGTCATCCCAAAGGTTTCCCTGAGATAGAGGATGTACCTCCAGATGGAAGTTCTGGTCTGAACGTCAAGTCCCAGCGTGGGTTCGTCCAAGAAGAGCACCTTCGGGCGGTTGATGAGCCCGCAGGCCAACTCCAGCCTCCTCCTCATCCCACCGGAGTAGGTCTCCACCCTCTTGTCCTTGAAGGGTTCCAGCTGTACCAGGGAGAGAAGTTCGAGGGCCCTTCTTCTCGCTTCTTCCTTCGGGAGCCCGTAGAGATCCGCACAGAGCATCACGTTTTCATACCCGGTGAGATCCTCGTCTGCGGTATACTCCTGGGGCACCACTCCTATGGATCTCCTCACCTTTTCCGGTTCCCTAACCACATCGTAACCGCATACCTCAGCCCTTCCACTGGTGGGTTTGAGGACGGTGGTGAGCATGTGGATGGTGGTGGTTTTTCCAGCCCCGTTGGGTCCAAGAAAGCCGAAGATCTCCCCTTCCCTCACCCGGAAGGTGATGTGGTCGACGGCAGTAAAACCGTTGAAAACTTTCGTGAGACCCTCCGCCTTGATCACATCTCCCATCTTCTCCTTCCCTTTCCTGGATTCATTCCTTCGGAGCTTGACGTGCCGCCTTCTTCACCTCTATGAGTTTCAGATCTTTCGAAGCTTCTTCCATGATCTTCTGGATTCTGTGACTCAAGTACCAACATTCACCTCCGCAGATCAGTAGCACCACCCCTAGGATCAGGACTATCAGAACCGCCGAATTCAGGGTGTTTTGCACACCTTCGGCCTCCGTTCCCAGCTCGGAGAGTTCCTGGCTTGCCCCTCCCAGGTAGGCGTCCACACCTAGGAGAACGACTCCCAATCCCACATACACAAGGGCTAAGAGCTCCAGATACCAGGCCAGCTTTGGTATTTCCCCCAACTCCGCTTCCATCATTTTCAGATGGTACTGACTCAAAAAAGGAGTTTTCGTCAACTCTATACCTTCCCGCTCCCAGATTTTCTTGCCGGGGTAGCCAAGCCAGGTAAGGCGCACGCCTTGAGAGCGTGTGACCCTTTGGGTCTCGAGGGTTCAAATCCCTCCCCCGGCGCCTCAAAGGGCCGGAGTCATGCCCTCACCTCCCAGCTTTCCCGTTCGCGTGGGAACAAGCAGACGAATGTAAAACCGTGGCAGCCTCCACCACTACCTGGTGTAGATCAGCGCCCTTTGGGTAAAGGAGGGATTTTGAACGTTGCCCTGAAAGACCTCAACCCTGATCTTTTCTTCGTCCATCATCTCCACCAATAGAGTACACGTGGTTTCTGGCAGGGGTGCGAGGTTCTCCTCCCTCACGGGTGAAAGCCTGTAGACGATCCTTCCGCTGTTCACGCCCACGTTCTTGAAGTCCGGGGCATTCCCCTCCACCCTAGAGAGGGGGGGAAGCCATGAGGGAAAGCCAAATGCTTCGAGGAACTTCCAACCCAAACTTATCCTCAACTGCCGAGGGTCGTAAACATCGTAACCGAAGGAGAGGTAGTTCTGGTACCCGTTTTCACCGGTGCATCCATCCGTCCCCTCCAGGAACCAGTTTCCGGAGAGCTTTCCCCTGAGATCGTAGTCGCATTCACCGCCGCGCGGTTCCGCTGTCCTTTTGACCTTTTCGTAGACCCTCTCCTGCAGGGAGGGCGAGAAGAGGTCCAAGGGGGAAATGGCGTGCTGCTGTGGCAGGGGATACTTTTCCGGGTGGATGAAGTTCAGCACCTCTCTGTCGTAGGCACCCATGTCCAGGCAGGCGCTCTGTCCCATGGCAGAAGACGTTTTCCCGATGATATCCCCCGCCTTCACCGGAACGTATACCTCGTTTGCGCGACCCTCCCTCAGGGGTGAGCCTATTTTGGCCAGCACTCCCTCGCTCAGCTCCGAGAGGTGGTAAAATGCCGTCATGAAGGTGTTGGTGTGCCTGAGATAGATGCCGTAATCCGGGAAGCCCGCCCAGTACGTGAAGATGATTTTCGTGATCACACCGTCCGCGGGTGCCCTGACGGGCTTTGAGAAACCGTCTTCGGGGAAACCCAAGTCCTTCCTGGCAAGTACCCAATAGGTGTGCGAGGTGGGGATGGGATGGCCGATGGTGCCTATCTTTCCGATCGGCACTATTTCTTCGATGTATTCGAGTTCTACTGGCACAACGGTGTAGGTTACTCGACCCTCACCAAGCTCGGGGTGGGAACCCCAAAACTCGTTCTCCCTCTCCTCAAACGAAGGAGGGGCCCCCTCCATCCTCTCCCCACCGCGAAAGAAGGTGGTTGCCACCAGGAGCGAGAGGCAGACAAAAACCAGAAGCACCAGGATCTTTCTCAGCGAGGTCCCACCAACCACTCCAGTTGTCTTTGAGGATGAGACGGGCTCCCGGGTCTGTCCACCATCAGCTAGCGTCGTTTGTGCCGATATTTTAGTTTTGCTTGTTCGTGGGGCTTTCCCACCTCTCAGGTTAGCAGCTTTAGAGCGAGTTCCGCTGCCTTCTTTCCGGAGAGCAGCATCCCCCCGAACACCGGGCCCATGCGCGGGGAGCCGAACACGGCCCCGGCCGTCATCCCCGCCACCACCAGGCCAGGGTAGATCTCCCTCGTGTTCTCCACGATTTCCCTCTCGGCCACTTCAGCGTCCATGGGTCCCTCCCCCACGATCTTCCCGGTGGGGGTGGGGAACCTCACTCCTGGAAGCTTCCTCTCCAGCACCCTCGCGAGGAAGGCCTCGTGACCCGTGGCATCGATCACCACCTTGGCCTCCACCCCTATGGGGTCCACGTGCATCCTGGCCAGATTCACGGCCCTCCAGTTCAGGACTACCCCGCAGACCCTGGAGTTCTTCACCATCAGGTCCTCCACCTCCATCCCCACGAAGATCTTGGCACCTGCGTCGAGGGCGGAGGAGGTACACTTGGCCACCACCTCCACAGCATCGGCCGTCAGCAGAGAGCCCTCACCTTGGAGCTTCACCCCTACTTCCCGAAGCAGATCGGCGGCTTCCCTTTCCACCACCAGCTTGGGGAAGAGGATTCCCCCACCCCACATCCCTCCTCCCACCCAGAGGTTCTTCTCGAAGACAGCCACCTTCTTCCCCTCTTTGGCCAAATACCTCGCCGCGGTTAGACCTGCAGGTCCAGCACCTACCACTGCGACATCCAGCTTCAGGTTCTTCAGGAGTTCCCGGGAGAACTCCTCTATGATCTTGGCGGCGATCTCGGCCTCCATCCTTTTTTTTCCCTCCCCCCACTCCTTAAGGATTGTGTGTGGAAGCTGGGGGATGAGCGAATGAGGGTGGTGGATGAGGACACGGGTTATGTGCTGGCGGAAAAGGTGGAGGTGGTCGAGGGCTTCTGGAAGAGGCTGAGGGGTCAGATACTCAGGAAAGAACCTGCCACCCTCCTCTTCAAGGGAGGGAGCTTGCACGTCCACACCTGCCTGGTACGCTTTCCCTTGGACCTCCTCTTCCTAAAGGATGGCAGGGCGATCAAGGTGGTGAGGGGGATGAAGCCCTGGAGGTTCTGCTTGGCTCCCAAGGGTTCCGAGGTCCTGCTGGAGTTTCCTCCTGACACCCTTAAGAAGGGAGGGGTGAGGAGAGGGCATAGGATAAAACTAGAGAGAACCTAGAAAGTTTGAGTTCAATGGCGAGGGTGCTGGGGATAGATCCGGGGACCAAGAGCATGGACCTCTGCGGTCTGGAGGACGGGAGGGTGGTTTACGAGAGGTCACTGGACAACGCCGAGCTGGTGAAGAGACCCGGCCTCTTCAGGGAGGCGGTTGAGGAAGCTCTTCCCGTGGACCTCATCGCCGGACCCTCCGGATATGGGGTGGAGCTGACGAGGATAGAGGAGGTCCCCGAAGAAAGGTTCGAGCAGTGGTACTACAACTACATCCTCCTCACCAGCAAGGAGGAGGTTCTGAAGGCCATCGAGGAGGGGCTCTTCGGGGCGATCCTCTACAAGAACATGACCGAAGCATGCCTTTGGATGAGGAAGGAGAGACTTCCAGTGGTCTTCATACCTTCCGTAGTCGAGCTACCCACGGTTCCGGAGTTCAGAAAGGTCAACAAGCTGGACATGGGGACGGCGGACAAGATGGCGGTGGCGGTGCTGGGGGTCCACTGCCAGGCCTCTAGGTTGGGCATTCCCTATCGGGAGGTCTCCTTCATCCTGATAGAGCTGGGGTTCGGTTACAACGCGGTAATAGGGGTGGAGGGGGGAAGAATCGTGGACGGGATAGGGGGGACTACCTTTCCCGGAATAGGTTTTCTCACGGCTTCCTCCCTAGATGGGGAACTGGTGCAGATAGTGGGAAAGTGGGAAAGGGGAGATGTTTTCGTGGGGGGAGCGGCCACCATCACGGGGGAGATGGACCCCGAGAGGTTCGTTGAGGGAAAGGGGGAAAGGTTCGAGCTGGCCTTTGAGGCCATGATGGAAGGAATAGAGAAAGCCGTGGCTTCTATGAGGGTATCGGTGAAGGAACCCAGAGAGCTTCTGATTTCGGGGAGGCTCACTAGGATAAGGAGGATCAGGGAGGAACTGGAGCGCAGGTTGGGTGAGGTGAAGGAAGTGGGTGGGCTGGAGGGGGCGAAGCTCACCAAGGAAACGGCGCAGGGCTACGCGGTCGTGGCGGATGGATTGGCGGGCGGGAGGTTCAGGGAGCTGGTGGAATGGATGGGGATAGGAAAAGCGAAGGGAACGGCCCTGGACCACCTCTACCACCCCAAGGCCAGGGGAATCAGGGAAAGGTTCGTGAGGTTCAAGGGCTAACCTTACAGGGTATTTAGGAAAGGTTTAGAATTCGGGGCATGAAGTTGCAGTAAAGGTGCTGGGTTCGGGAAGAAGTGGGAGATGGTGGAACTCGGTGCTTAAGGTGGAGCGGTGAAACCTCCTCCTGAGCACGGCGGTTTTGGAAACATCGTGGTGAGAGGAAAGGTTCTGGTGATTTCCTGGATTTGCTTGTGCGCTAGCCCCGGGTTTGCTGCTGGGCCTTACCCTCCGTGTCCCGAGGGTTCTGGAAGGGAGTCTGGACGAGAGGCTGGATGGGAGGAAAAAAGCTACCGATGACCCTTTACCTTCTCTTTCCGAAGTGCAAGGATGAAGTTCGAGTGGGTGGAGCATCCCTCGGACATAGGCTTCAGGGCCTATGGAAAGGACCTGGGAGAGGCCTTCGAAAACGCTGCCCTTGCCCTCTTCGAGATCATGACGGATACGGGCAAGGTGGAACCCAGGGAGGAGGTGGAGGTGGAACTGGAGGCCGAGGACGAACAGGCCCTCCTTTACGACTGGCTCGATAGGCTCCTCTATTTCAGGGATGCGGAGGGTCTCCTCCTCTCGCGTTTCGAGGTGGAGGTGAGGGAGGAAGGGGAAAGATGGAGGTTGAGGGGAAGGGCCTGGGGGGAAAGATTCGATCCCAGCAAACACGAGGAAAGGACGGCGGTGAAGGCCATGACCTACCACCTCATGGAGATAAGGAAAGAAGGGGATAGGGTGGTGGTTCAGGCGGTGGTGGATATCTAGGTGTTGAGACGTTCGAAGACTTCCGAGAGTCTTCCCTGCATCCCTTTGAACTCCTCGTACATCCTGTCGTAGATTTCCCTTTTTTCTTCGGAGGGGAGGAACTCCCTTTCCACCTTCACGGATTTTTCGGCGGAGGGGAAATCCGTCTTCCCCAGTCCTACCCTGGCTATCGTGGCAGCCCCTACGGAGCCCACGTGGTGGGGGAAGGAAATCCTTTCCACCCTCTTTCCCATCACATCGGCGAAGATCTGGAGCCAGACCTCACTCTTGGCCCCCCCGCCGCAGGCCCTGAGGGAGGGAAGGGAGAGACCCATCCCCTCCACCACCTCCAGGATCCACCTCATGTGGTAGGCCACTCCTTCCATGATCGCCCTTATCAGGTGCCCTTTGGTATGCCCGAAGGTGAGGTTGAGGAAGGCCCCCCTTGCGGTGGATTGCGTGAAGGGACATCTCTCCCCCATCATCCAAGGAAGGAAGAGGAGCTTCTCGGATCCCGCCTCCACCCTTGCTGCGAGCTCATCCAAGAGCTGGTAGGGACCCTTTCCCTCCCTTTCCGCCCTTTCCCTTTCCTCCTTGGCTAGGTTTTCCCTGAACCACTTGAGACAGGCCCCGGCATTCTCCATTTCCCCTATGAGGAAAAACTTTGAGGGATCTGCGGAGCAGATGCTTCCCACTCCCGTGAGGTCGAAGAGGGGCTCCTCCACGTGGGCCCCTATCCAGGCGGAGGTGCCGATGTAGAGATGGGGACCTCCCGCCCCCACCGCCACGGCGGTGGCATCCCCGGATCCGCACACCACCTCCACCTTCCTCGGCAATCCCAACTCCCTGGAGGCCCTCTCCGTGAGGTTCCCCACCACCTCCGTGCTCCTCACCGGTTTGGAGAGCCTCTCCACCGAGAGGCCCATTTCCTCCACCAGCTCCTTTTCCCATTCCTTCTCCCTGAAGTTGAAAAGGCAGAAGAGGCTGGCACAGCTCCAGTCGGTGTAGAACTCACCCACGCACTTGTGTACCAGGTAGTCCTTGCTGTCTATGAAACGGGCCCTTTCGAAGATCTCGGGTTCCTCCTGCTTTATCCAAAGAATCTTAGGTGTGATGTCTTTGGCGGAAGTGGGGGGGATCACACCCCTCTCCAGCATGCCGAGCAGATCCAATCTTCCCATCAGCTCCTCGGCCTGGGCCTTGGCCCTAGTGTCCATCCAGAGGATGGCGGGTCTTAGGGGTCTGCCCTCCTCATCCACCGCCACCAGCGTGTACATCATGCTGTCGAAGACCAGGGCCTCCACTTCTTCAGGTTTTATTCCGGCGAGCTCCAGAACCCTCCTCGTGGTTTCCCTGACGGCCTTCCACCAGACTTCCGGATCCTGCTCCGCCCATCCGGGTCTGGGGTAGGAAACGGAGTATTCTTGGGTACAGTAGACCGTTATCCTCCCCTCCTCATCCACCAAGGCGGCCTTGTTCAGTTCCGTCCCGAGATCGTGTGCTAGGATGTATCCCAAAGAATCCCCTAACCCATCTGGAGGGCTATCCTGAGTTCCTCATGTTCTTTGGCCATCTCCTGCAGGCTTATCCCCTTCATCACCGCTTCCACCGCGAGTCTGAAGGCCCTAGCTCCCGCCCTGGGTCCCATCGGATGGGCGTGGATCCCACCCCCCGTTCCTATCACCACATCCCTTCCCAGGTCACTCACCACTTCGGGAACCATGGAGGGGGTGATCCCACCGCTCGGCATGGGAAAGGTGGGACGGAGGTGGTAGAAGGGGAAGGTCAGGTGATGGGCCACCCTCACGTATCTCTCCTTCATGAAGGGGGCCTTCCCGTAGGGGGCGGGATAGACCACTATGTCGGCTCCCGCCAGCCTGGGGAGTTTCCCGAGCAGGAGGGAGGAGGAGAGACCCGAGTAGGGGGAGACGTACATGGTACCAGAAAAGTCCATGTGGGCCAGGATGGGGACGTTGATGCTGGGATCTTCGGCCAGCTCCCTGAGGAGGGAGATTCCGGCGGTGAGGTAATTGATCATAAGGGCGTTGGCTCCGAGCTCCAGGGCCCTGTCGGCGTTCTCCAGCACCTTGGAGGCTTCATCCGTGATGTTGACGGTATAGAGGGTCTTCTCCCCCTTCTCCCTGTCGGCCCTTTCCAGGGCCTCCATGTACTTCGGGACCCTTTCTTCGATGGGGTTGAAGGAGGGATTGCCCAGCAGTTCATCATCCTTGATCATGTCCACCCCTCCCACCGCGGCCTCGTAGGCCAGCCTGGCGCCCACCTCAGGGGTGAAGCCCGTGCAGGGTTTGATCATGTTGTTGATCAGGGGCCTCTCCTTTACCCCCAGAAGCTTCCTTATTCCCTCTATCCCGAACTTGGGCCCCTTGAAACCCTCCACGAAGCTCTTGGGAAAACGGAGGTCGAGGAGCTTGATCTTCTCCCAGCACATGAGGTTTCCAGCCACGGTTGAAAGGAGCATGGGGATCTGCTTTCCAAAATTTACCTGTGGAAAGGCGATTTGCACGATGTAATTCCTTTCTTTGGTCTCTGTGGGGGCCAGCACTTCCGGGAAGGGAGTTTCGTATACTCCGACTACCTTCGCCACATGCTTCTTCCTCACCTCCGGGGTTTCCCCGGGAACGGGTACCCAGGTGCCGGTGCTCTGTTCTATGGCTAGGGCCCTGGCCACTTCCCAGGGATCCAGGGCAGAGGGTAGGGAGAGGAAGTAGGTGGCAATGACATATTCTTCCGGGTCTACCCCTTCAGGGAGGGCTTCGGGCTGGGCCTCCAGTTCCTCGTATTCCCTTTCCCTCCATTTGAACATTCAAAAGAGGTGCTCTTTGGGGGAAAAAAGGCTTGTTAGAGGGGTATGCTGGTCACTCTTCCTTCCTCGTCAACGCCCTCGAAGATGATCCTTACCCCTCCCATTCCCTCCCTGCTCCTCACCGCCTCGAAGAATCTCATGGGATCCACGCAGGCCTCCGGGGGAAGAACTCCCTTTTCCTCGATCTCTCCCCTGGCCACCATCTGCGTGCCCACCGAGGCGGGGATGGCCGTTCCTTCCCCCATCCCTGCCCCCCTCGAAGGCGTGGCGAACCTATACTCCATCCTCTTCCCCTCCTTCTTCCCCCTCACCACTATCTTCAGACAGCCCACGGGTTCGGGCAGCCTGCTTGCATATTCCTTCCTCTTGGAGAGGATGAAGGAAACTAGGAAATCGATGGGGGCCACCAAAGCTTCCCCCACCTTCAACGGTTTTTCCTCGGCCAATCCCATCCTCACGGCGTTTCGTAGCAGCTCGTAATATTCCAGGGGGAGGACGGCTCCCTTGTTGGTCACCTTTTTTAGGCCTGGGATATGGCGGGGAAGGGTGATGGTTTCTGGATGGGGATAGGGATAAACCTTCACCACCCCGATGGGATCGTAAAAGTCCACTTCCTCTATTTCCTTCTCCCCTTCTTCGCTGAAGAACCCGAAATACACCATTTTTCCTTCCCTGAGCATGGGAATCTTTCCCACCATGTAGTGGATGCGGTGGTAGATCACCGCGGGACCTTCATCGGGCTCCCCCCCGTGGATGTGGTAGATGTGGATCTCCTCCGGCTGGTCCAAGAGCTGGCAGCAGAACTTGGCCACCACGTTGGACACGCCGGGCGAAGAACCCATCCCCGTGAGGACGGTCACCCCTTTCTTCCTGGCTTCTTCGTCCATCTCCAGCTGCTCCAGTGTGGCTTCGTAGTCGTCACAGATATCCACGTAGTTCACCCCCGCTCGGATGGCTTCCCTGGTGAGGAGGGGGCCGAACTTGTAGAAGGGTCCCACGGTGTTGAGCACCACATCCGCTTCCTTTATCACCTCCCGGAGGGTGGCAAGCTCCGTGATGTCCGTTTTCACGAAGGAGAGGTGCGGGATTCCCTCCAGGTATCTTCTGGCCTTTTCCACCTCCTTGTCGGCCACCACCACCTCGGAGAAGGTCCCGCTCTTGGCCAGGTCCTTCACGGCGGTTCTCCCTACCACCCCACCGCCGCCCAGGACCACCACTTTTTTGTCCCCCATCTTTCTTCTTTTCCCCCTCACCAAAAAAACTTAAGTTTGTGGCCCAACCTTTTTCAGTGAGGAGTTTCGAAACTCTGGTGCAGGTCTCTTCTGGAATTTCCAATCCCCATGTGGAGGGGTGGAAAAGGGAGGGAGGAAGGGTCATAGGCTATACCTGCAGCTACTTCCCGGAGGAACTAGTCCATGCTCTGGGCATGCTTCCCTTCAGGATAAGGGGGACGGGATGCTCCGGGACCCACCTGGCTGATGCCTGGTACGGTCCCGTCAACTGTAGCTACACACGTTGCTGCCTGCAGCTGGTGCTGGAGGGGAGGTACGGCTTTCTGGACGGGGCCGTGATTTCCCGCACCTGTGACCACATGAGGAGGATGTACGACTGCTGGAAGGCCGCAGGGAATCTCCCTCCCTTCTTCTACTACTTCGGGATTCCCCACACCCTCACGGAGCATGGGCTGGAGTTCTACCGGGAGGAGATCTCCTCCCTTTTGGGTGCCATGGAGAGACACTTCGGGACGAAGCTCGAGGGGGAGAGGCTGGAGGAGGCCGTAAGGGAGTACAACAGGGGGAGGAGGCTCTTGCTGGAGCTGAACGAGAAGAGAAAGAAGGAGAAGCCCCTCATTTCCGGGCAGGAGGCCTTAGCCATTCATGTGGCGAGCACGGCTATGAGGAGGGAGGTTTACAACCGTCTGCTGGAGGAAGCCCTTGAAGAAATAGAGGAAAGGGGAAAGGAGCATTCGGGAGCCAGACTTATGCTCGTGGGGAGTGTGAACGATGATCCGGAGCTGGTGAGGGTGATAGAGGGGCAGGGAGGTCTGGTGGTCACGGACTCCCTCTGCTTTGGCATGAGGTCCATCGTGGATCTGGTGGAGGAAAGGGGTGATCCCTTCGAGGCTTTGGTCAGGAGGTACTACTATCACATGCCCTGTGCCAGGACCTACGGGGAATTCGAAAGGAAGCTCAGCTTTTTGAGGAGGTTGATCAAGGAATGGAGAGTGGAAGGGGTGATCCTGGAACACATGAAGTTCTGCGACACGCACGGAGGGGACAACACCCTCTTCGCCAGGAGGCTGGAGGAAGAGGGAGTGCCCACCCTGCTCTTGGAGAGGCAGTACGGCCCGCTGGCGGAGGTGGGAAGGATCAGGACTAGGGTCCAGGCCTTCTTGGAGAGGCTGGGAAAATGAGTCCCGTGAGATGCGAGGACTGTTTCTGGGCGAGATGGGAAGGGTGGGAGAGGATAAGTTGCCAGCTGAAGGGGGCCGAGGAGAACCCCGCCAGCCTGAGACTCTGTCCCGATTTCAGGCCCAGGCTTCCCAAGGAACTCTTGGAGGGGATGGAGGAGATGCTGCATCGGGTGGTGAAGGGCCAGTCGGAGAGGGAGGAGGGGGAGAGGGGAGGGTGGAAGGTGATGGTGGAGAGGACCCAGGGGGGATATGCGGTCTACCTCCGCCCAAGGCTGGAGGAGAGGGAAATAAGGAAGCTCGCCGAGAAGGGTGAGAGGGTTGGAAGAGGCTAGGCAGCTGCCGCTCGAGGAGAGACTCTTTACCCTTCTTTCCCTAGCTTCCTCCATCCCAGAGGATGTGACGGAGAGGGAGCTGGAAGACCTGGTAGCGGCCGTTCCCTCCCAGGCCGAGGTCCTGAGACACCTCTTCCTCTCCGATCCTGCCATCCGGAGGGTGGCCATGGAGGTATCCAGGTGGGCCGGCTGGTACTTGGGGATGGTGAGGGGAGCGAAGGAGGAGGGGAAGAAGGTGGTGCTCTCCAGCTTCAACACCGCTCCCGAAGTTCTATACGCACTGGACCTAGTCCCACTGGTGCCGGAGGTGCTCACCTCCTTTGCCACCATCTTCTTGGAAGATCCGCACGTGTACTTCGACTGGAGTGTGGAGGAGGGATTGCTCGAGACCATGTGCACCTCGCAGAGGGCAGCCTGTGGGGCCATCCTGAAGGGCCTCGGTCTCCGCCCGGACCTAGTGGTCACCGCTGCCCCGGGAAGCTGTGATGCCAATTCCAAGCTCTACGAATACATGGCTGTTAGGTTGGGTGTTCCCTATCTGGGAATAGACTGCCCTACCTATCATGGAGAAAGGGCCTTCCGGTATTACCTAAAGGAGTACAGGCACCAAGTGAGGAAACTGGAGGAGTTCGCGGGAAGGAAGCTGGAGGAGGAGAGGTTGAGGGAGGTGGTAGAGGAAAGCGAGAAGTGCAGGAGGTGTTATCTGGAGATCAATGATCTGAAGAGGGCCCGCCCCAATCCCGTCCACTCCTGTTTCAACATCTTCTTGCAGGCCGTGAAGTTCAGCTCGGTGGGAACCCCCCAGGGGACCAAGCTCTTCGAAACGGTGTTGGAGGCCTCCAAGGACAGGCTGAGGAGGAGGGAAGGGGCCAAACCAGAGGAGCGCATTAGACAGATTTGGGTGTACACGGGCTTCTACTCTCCGAGCATGGATCTTTGGTTCTGGCTGGAAGAGAATGGGATGAGCTACGTGGTGGATATCCTGACCCTCTTCCACGCTGAGAGACCCATCGATACTTCCTCCTTGGATACCATGCTCGAGGGATTGGCGCAGAGGTGCTGGAATTATCCCATGACCAGGCAACAGAGAGGACCCATGGATTACCCGGAACAGTGGCTTGAGGACTACCTTTGGTGCGTGGAGCAGTGGGGAGGGGACTGTTTTGTTTTTGCGGGTCATCCAGCCTGTAAGAATGTGTGGGGGGGTTTCCAAGCCTTTATAAGGGCGCTACAGAAGGAGACGGGTCTTCCCTGTCTGAAAATAGAGGCCGATTGCTGGGACTTCAGGGTTAGTCCGGTTTCTGAAATCAAACGCAGGATTTTAGAGTTCAACGAGACGATGGGACTGGGTTAGCATGCTGGTGGCCGGCTGCGACGTGGGTTCCCTTACTGCCAAAGCCCTTTTGATGGAGAACGGGCGCATCCTCTCCCATGAGGTGAGAAGGGTGAGACCCAGACCAGAGCTTTCGGCCAGGGAGGTGATGGAAGAGGCTCTGAGGAAGGCGGGAAGAAGGTGGGAGGAGGTGGCATACTGCGTGGGGACGGGTTACGGGAGGGTGAGGATTCCCTTCGCCAACGAGAACATTTCCGAGATCTCCTGTCATGGGAAGGGGGCCCACTGGCTCCTCCCTTCCGTGAGGACGGTGATAGACATCGGTGGGCAAGACTGCAAGGTGATAAGGGTGGATGGGGAGGGAAGACTGGTGAACTTCGTCATGAACGATAAGTGTGCCGCCGGGACGGGAAGGTTCTTGGAACTCATGGCCAAGACACTCGGAGTGGGAGTGGAAGACCTGGGGAGGCTTTCCCTCTCCTCCAAGGAGCCCATACCCATCACCAACATTTGTGCGGTTTACGCGCAGTCAGAGGTCCTCTCCTACTTGGCGGAAGGGGCAAGTGCCGAAGATGTGGCAGCCGGTGTGAACCAGTCAATGGCAGCAAGGGTGAAGGCACTGGCTTCCAGGGTGGGGGTGGAGAGGGAGGTGGTCCTCTCGGGAGGCGTGGCGAAGAACATAGGCGTGGTGAAGTACCTGGAAGAAATGCTTGGAGTCCCGCTCATCAAGCTGGATTTCGATCCCCAGCTGGTGGGCGCTCTCGGTGCGGCCCTCTTCGCCAGCGAGAGGGTGGGGGGAAACTGATGTTGGTGGGTGGACTGGATATCGGTAGCGGAAGGGTGAAGGCAGTTCTTATGGAGAACGGTTCGATGGTGGCTCAAGCCGTCCTGGAAACCGGTCCAAAGGCCAAGGAAACGGCTGAAAGGATCCTGAGGGAGGTTTTGGAAAGGGCTGGAAGGAAAAGGGAAGAAGTAACCTGCTGGGTGGGGACTGGAGAGAGGGTGAGGGGCTTGGATTTCGTGGGGGAAGTCAAGCCCATCCTCCTCTGCCTTTCCAAAGCCTGCGCCCCCTTGCTCCCGGAGACTGGAACGTTGGTGGAGGTAGGGGCCAATACCACGAGGGTGGCGGTGATGGAGAGGGGTAGGATAGTTGATTATGGGACGAACGACAGGTGCGCGGCTGGGGCGGGGAGGTTCTTGGAGATGCTCGGGGAGGTGCTGGGGGTGAGCCTCGAGAGGTGGGATGAGGAGGTTGCCCGTTCCACCAAAAGACTCTCCATCACCTCCCAGTGTACGGTGTTTGCGGAGAGCGAGGTGATAGCCCTTTTGAACGAGGGGGAGGAAGTTCAGGACATTCTGGCTGCGGTCACGAGGGCCATTGCCGGCAGGGTTTCCTCCATAGTCAGGAGGGTGGGGATGAGGGGGGAGATAGTGGTGGCGGGAGGGGTGAGCAGGCTGAAGAGTTTCGTGGAGGCCTTAGAGGAACAGCTGGGGAGGAAGGTGAAGAGGTTGCCCTTCGATCCCATCCTGGCAGGGGCCTACGGGGCCTGTCTCTTCGCACGGGAGAAGGCGGATGAAGCTTTTCGATGAGGACCTGAAGTTCCTGCGCGGCCTCTTGGAAAAAGCTGAGGGGGAAGGAAAGGTGAGGAGGCTCTCCCCTTTCCTTCCGGAGGAGTTCCTGGGAGAAGGTCCAGAGGTGATCCTCAAGGAGGACACTTGGGTGGAACTGGGTCCTCCCGAGCTTCCCTCCTTTTCTTCCGTCCTCCTCACCGAAACACCTGGACTGGTGGAGGATGGGAGGGTGAGCCTTTGGGGGAAAGATCTTCCGGAGCTGAGGGGAGAAGTGCCCTTTGCCCAGCTTTGTTTGGTGGAATCCAGGGAGATAAGGGATGAAGACTACCGGAAGCTGAACTTGGTGCCCTTCAGGATGGTCCTCAAGGGATACACGATAAGGGGTCTTCCCTCGCAGATGAGGGTCTGGAGCAGGGTGAGCAGGCAGGTGGTGGAGAGGGGCTTCTCCCTCTCCGTGGTGGGGGAGGCCCTGAGGAGGGCCCTGCGCTCCCTTCCCGTTTCTTCCGTGGAGGTGGTTTTCTCCACCTCCGAAGAAGGGGTGAGTTCGCTACTCGGGATAGGGGAGAAAGCCAGGAAGATTGCCTCGGCCATAGGCAAAATGGTGGAAGAGGTTTCCCTGGACTGTGAAAGGTGTGACTACAGGGAAATCTGCGGGAGCGTGGAAGAGCTCAGGGCGATAAGGGAAAGGATGGTGGGGAAGGGATGACGAGGGTGATGGCCTTTTGCGGAAAGGGAGGAGTGGGAAAGACCTTCTTGGCCTCAGCCTCGGTGAGGTTGCTGGTGGAGGGGGGATGGAAGAAAATCCTGGCGGTGGATGCGGACCCGTCTTCAGGCCTTTCTCAGGCCTTGGGAGTGAGGACTGGGAAAACGGTGGAAGATCTGAGGAAGGAATGGCTCTCCTCTTGGAGGGGGTTGAGCAGGGAGGAGCTGGCCCTTTCCCTCGACTACGGGGTAATGAAGATCATGGAGGAGGGAAGGGGTTTTGCCCTGCTGGCCATGGGGAGACCTGAAGAAGAAGGGTGTTACTGTAAGGTAAACGAATTCCTGAGGGAGGTCCTCACCTCGGTTTCCAAGGGTTTTGAAGTGGTGGTAATAGATGGGGAAGCGGGAGTGGAGCAGATCAACAGGAGGGTGATGAGGGAAGTCAACGATCTCCTACTCGTTTCGGATTCCTCCCCCAAGTCCCTGAGGGTGGCTTCGATCATCAAGGAAGTGGCGGATAGGGGGGCGGTGGGATATGAAAGGGCTGGTCTGGTCCTCAACAAGGTGGTGGGGGGAGAAGGGGTGGAGCTTCCCGGGGGAATGGAGGTATTGGGTCTTGTGCCCCAGGATGCGGAGGTGGAGGAACTGGACAGGAAAGGTTTAACCATCTTTCACCTGCGGAGGAACAGCCCTGCCCTGCTGGGCGTGGAGGGGTTGCTCAAGAGGATGGGATACCTCCCTGGAGGGGGAGGTCGGGAGTAGCCTTACCCCCTCGCAGGGGGATGCTACTCCCGCCTTCAACCCCCTCGGAGGTCAGTGGGGGGGACCATAGTCGTACTTCTTCCTCAGCCTGAATTCCTCCTGCTTTCCAGCGTTCCAGTTCTTGACCGGCCGATAGTACCCCACCACCCTTGAATAAACATCCGTCTCCCTTCCGCAGATGGGACAGGAGGGATGTTCTCCCCTCAGGTATCCGTGGTCTCCACAGATGGAGTAAGTGGGGGTGAAGGTGAAGTAGGGGAGTCTGGTCATGGAGGTGATCTTCCTCATTAAGTTCTTGGAGCTGCTCCCATCCTCCAAGCTCTCCCCCAGGTAAATGTGGAAGACCGTCCCTCCGGTGTAGAGGGTCTGAAGGGGTTCCTGGTGTTCCAGTGCCTCCACCAAGTCGAAATCGGCATCCACGGGAAGCTGGGTGGAGTTGGTGTAGAAGGGCTCCCTCTCCCCCGAGGTCGCTATGGCCTTCCCGAACTTCCTCCTGTCCAGCCTCGCCAGCCTGTAACTGACTCCCTCCGCCGGCGTGGCCTCGAGGTTGTAGAGGTGTCCCGTCTCCTCCTGGAGCCTCCTGCACTCCTCCCTCAGGAACTCCAGCACCCTCCTGCACAGCTCCCTCCCCTCTTCGCTCATGATCCCCCCTTCTATCCCCATGTTCAGGCACATCTCGTGCCCCCCCACTACCCCTATCGTCGAGAAGTGCCTCTTCAGATCCCCGAAGTACTCCTTTGTGTAGGGGAGGAGACCGGTCTGAATGTTCTTCTCCACGATTTTTCTCTTGTGCTCCAGCGCCCTCCCCGCCAGGATGCACAGGTACTTCAGCCTCCTGAAGAGCTCGTCCTCGCTCCCCTTCGCCAGGTACCCCGCCCTGGAGAGGTTGATGGTCACCACCCCCACGGATCCCGTCTTCGGACTGGACCCGAAGAGTCCTCCCGTGACGTTCCTCTGGAGCTCCCTCAGGTCCAGACTCAGCCGACAGCACATCGAGTACACCTGCCAGGGGCTCAGGTCGCTCCTCACGAAGTTCTGGAAGTAGGGGAGGCCGTACTTCGCTGCCACCTTGAAAAGGAGGGAGCTGAACCCGTCCTCCCAAGGGAAGTCCTTTGTGATGGCAAAGGTCGGGATGGGGAAGGTGAAAGGCTTGCCCATCGCGTCCCCTTCCAGGAGGACTTCCAGGAAGGCCCTATCGAACCTCTCTATCTCCTCTTCATACTCCTCATAGGTTTTGTCCAGCGGCCTTCCCCCTATCACTGCCGGCTTTCCCCTCAGGGGCTCGGGAACCCCGCAGGCCAGCGTTACATTGCTGAAGGGGCTGTTCCCGGTTATGAACACCTTTTTGTTCCTCCTGGCCACGAAGGTCCCATTCTTCGTGGTGGGGCACCAGACCTTTCCCCTGTACTTCACCTTCTCTATCTTGGTTATGCGAGTGAAGGAATTTCTCACCAGGTTCACGTTCCATGCTGTTCCTCCGGTGTTGCGCTTCGCTGTACAGCCAAAACCCGCCAGAACAGCCAGGGCTTGTAAGCCGTCAAGCAACTTTTCGTCGTTGGTATAAAGTCTGATCCTGCCGTTCTTGTCTACGTGACCGTCCGCCCTCGCATACTCTTCGAGGAAGAGGCGTATCTGCTTTGCCGGGAGGTCGAACATCCATCTAGGAATTTCCTTTCTGGGTAGGAACCGTTTGAGCCACCGAGAGCTCCTGTCCTTCAGCCTAAATCTTATGCAAGGAGCTTTCGACCATCCGGTTTTTCTTTTTTGTTCATTCCACTCGAGCCCCAGGGCTCTAAGACACTCCCTTATCCTTTCGCAGTTTTCGACATGTTTCTCTGACTGATAGATGGCTATCCTCCCCCTATCATCCGAGAAAGTCCCCTCCGCAATGACCCAGGCACAAAGTCTGAGCAGATTTTCGTCCACCTCTTTCTTTCCCTCATTTTCCCCTGCTATGGGCAGGATGGGGGAAGAATCAAAGGCTAAGAGTTTCTCCGCTTCGGTGAATTCGAGGGTCTCAGAATTGAACTTTTTCCTGAGTATTCTGTGATTGGGTGTGACGAGCTGCTCGGTAACCCTGTTTTTGAGGAGGATCAGCTCCCCCTCGTAATCGTAGACGTGGATGCCTTCTAGCTTGAGGAATTCTATCCTTCTTTTTTCCGGATTAAGAGTTGCTATTCTGTCTTCCATGCTCAGCTCATCGTACCTCTTCCATCCCTCCTCGGTCAACACCTCCGTGTCCTCGGAGACGCACTGCCCTCCCCACCTGGAGGTCACGTTCAGGTTGTACACGAACATCTGGAGGAGCTGTTTGAGCTGCCTGTCGCTCAGACCATCCTCCCTGATGAAGGGGGCAAGGTAAACGTCTATCCAGGAGAAGGCCTGCGCCCCCGCCCACTCCTGCGTCATCACCCCTATGTAGTTCACGACCTGCATCAGGGCCACGTCCAGGTGCTTCGGGGGATGGGAATGGGGATTGTTCCCCACGCTCACCAGCCCCTTCGTCAGGATATCCTCCATCGAATGGCCCGCGCAGTTTCCCGACCACACCACCTTCCCTTTCCTCTCCACCAGGAGGGTCCCGTTGGGAACGGTTAGGTCATAGACCTTCCCCCGGTAGCGGACCAGCTTGGGCTTGCCTTCAAATTCTGGAGTGAGTTGTCTGTGGATCACCGTCACTTCATAGCGGCCCTTCTCTTCCCTTATCGTCCCGCATTTCCCCACCTTTATCAGACACTCCACCACATCCTCCGCCAGTTTCTTGGACGCCGTGTAATATCGTATCAGCTTACCTTTTCTCTTCACGCCGTCCCCGGCGAAGAGTTCGGAGAGGAAGAGTCTCAGCAGGTTCGGGGGAAGTTCCTTGATCTCCTGCGGAATGAACCTCTCCTTTGACCCGCCCAGCCTCTTCAGGTACTCGTAGAGCCAGCTTGCATGGGAGGACACATGGAACCTGGTAATGCATGGGTTCAGCCCCATCTCGCGCATTATGGATGCTATCCTCTTCTGCTTCCTCCCGTTGAGTTGTGAGATGGCTATCCTATACCCCTTTTTCGATATACAAACATTGCCTTCCGCAAGGTACCACCCCATGAACCTGACGAAAACCTCCGCCGGAACGCGTTTCACCTCCTCTTTCCTGGTGAAGGAGGAGGAGCCGCACCTCGGACAGTTCAGGGCATCCGGGGGTACCCTCCTCCCGCATTCCCCGCACCAGACCCTTACCGACAAAAAGTCAAAGGAATCTCTCTCTTTGCCCCTCCACCTCACCCCTCCTTTCCTGAACTCGTACAGGGAGTAGTGGTCGCTGAGCTGTTTGGCGGTCAGGATCCTCCAACCGTTGATGAGGACCTGCGGTTCCACCTTGAGCTTGTGCCCCCGGTAAACCGGCTTCCTCCCGTGGTAGATCCATTCCTGGATGGTTCCGAGCGGAATCCCAACCCTGCCGGAGACCCCCCTCAGACTCAGACCCCCATCCCTCAGCATGAAAACCCTCCTGTACTTCCTGAGCCTCTCCCCGTCGGGCTTTGCGCGTTTCTTGACGAGCGCCATCCTGACGAGCATCCTGTGTTCGGGGGTCACCAGAAGGTCCACGGCTTTGTTCTGCCAGTGGTAGAGGTAACCGTCGAAATAGAATTCCTGCTTCGCCAGGGGTTTCTGGTACTCCAGCTCGCCGGTGCGGAGGTTGAGCGTCGCTATTTCGTCCTCGGGCGTGACCTCCCAGAAGTACTTGAATCCCTCCCTCGTCAGCACCCTCGTGTCCTCGGAGAAACAGTACCCGCACACTCCCTGATACAGATCGTGGAGATGGAGATCCCCGTCGATGTGAGCATCGCTCACCTCGGGAGGATAGACCTTGTCCAGGAGGTACCTGGCGTTGATCGCGCCGGCCGAGTTGAACATCATCGAGGAAATGGAAGGCCTTAGGTTGGCGTTCTCCCTCACCCTCCAGTCCCTCTCCCCTATGAACTCCTCCACCATCTTCCCCACATCGAAGAGGGTGCTCCTGCTCTTCCTGAGCTCGTCGTGCCTCCTCCTGTACTCGTGGTACCTCTCCGCCAGCGTCCCATATCCCTCCTCCCTCAGCACCGCCTCCACCTCGTCCTGGATCTCCTCCACCGAGGGGATCCTCTCCTCCCCGTACCCCTTCTCCTCCAGTTTCCTGACCACGATTTCCTGAAGCCTCCTGGCCTCCCCCTCGAACTCCAGCCATCCCTGCGCTTCCGCCGCCTTCCTTATCGCCTCCCCTATCCTCCTCGGATCGAAGTCCTGTACCGATCCATCCCTCTTCTTCACCGTTCTAATCGGGCTCATCCTCTCACCAGGCACTCACCGAAGTACCCGGAGATCTTTTCCCTGATCCTTTCCAAGAATTCCCTCGGGTAAGGGGAAACTCGGGAAAAACGCTCATCCAGATGGAAAGGAGTGCGCCTGAACTGCTGGAGGCAATACCTCTTGGCACCCCTTATTTCCCCCGCTATTTCCAGTATTTCCTCTTCCCCAAGCAGGGTGGGAACCACGGTAGTCCTGAGCTCGTAATCTATCCGTGAGGAGAGGAGGAGGTCAAGGCTTTCCCTGATTTCCCTTGGGTGAAGGGGAACGCCCGCCACTTTGCTGTAGCTCTCTTCCCTGAGGGGAGCCTTTATGTCCATGGCCACATAGTCCACCAAACCTTCCCCCAGAAGCTCCCGGAGAAGATCAGGCCTGGAGCCGTTGGTGTCGAGCTTTATCTCGAGCCCTTCATCTTTCAGTTCCCTCAGGAATTCCACCAATCCCGGGTAAAGAGTGGGTTCTCCTCCGGTGATGACCACCCCGTCTATCCATCCCTTCCTCCTCTTCAGGTAGTCCAGGATCTCTTGGGTGGGTATTTCCCTTCCCTCCCCCCTCACCAGCTGTGGATTGTAACAGAAGGGACATCGAAAATTGCACCCCTTCACGAAGAGAATGGAGGCTACCCTCCCCGGATAGTCTAATAAGGAGAGCCTTTGAAGACCTCCCCAGGGAAGTTCCCCTGAAGGGATTTTCATGGCTTCGTTCATTAAAACCCCCACCAAACCTCCCTCCGCGTTATCGTTTTTAAAACACGTAACATTTTTTAAAAAGGTTATACTTGACCCGTAGAATATGGCAGGGCCGAAAGTAGTCTAGAATAAGGTATAAACGTTACATCGAATGTAACACTTTTGGATGTACAGATTGAGGAGAAGCAAGGCTCCGGAAATCCTCCTCAGTCTGCTCAAAGGACCCAAGCACGTTAGGGAACTACAGGCAGAGGTTAAGGGTAGCGCTCTGACGATAGAGATGCGCTTGAAGGAGCTCATAAGGGAGGGTTTGGTGAGGGAAAGGGAGATGAAGGAGTGGCCCTTCCGCAGGATACTGGAGCTCACGCCTGAGGGAAGGAGGGTGGCGGCCATTCTCAAGCTGGAAGTTTCGGCGGTTTCCAAGCCTGGAAAGAGGGAGAGGGAGGAGGTGATGGAAAGGGGAAAATGGATTCTGGCCCTCCTCTACTCATTGGGGGGAGCGGTCGAAGGGAGCGTAAGACTTCAGAAACTCCTCTTCCTCCTGAAAAGGGAACTTGGGGTGGATTCCCTCCCCTATCGCTTCCTCCCCTACCTCAGGGGCCCTTATTCGGAGGAGATACCGGACGATGTGCTGGAGTTGGAAAGGGCTGGTTTGGTAAGGGTTGAGAGGGAATTGCTGGAACCCGTATTTTGTTCGCTGACCCCTGAAGGAGAGAAGATGGCTAGCGAACTCTTCAACGGTCTTCCGGAGGAAATCAGGAAAAAGATGGAGGAGCTGAAAAAGTTCAACGGGATGGGGCTCAAGGAATTACTGGAATACGTCTATTCCAAGTATCCGGAAGAAAGTAAGTGCGTTTAAGTCATCCCTTTCCGGTGTACTGCTGGATCTTTCTCTGATGGTCTAAGGATTCGTCCCTTACCCATTCCTTGACATCGTAGTATCCCAACGTACCGTCTTCTTTTTTGAACACGATTTTTTCTATGCCGGAGTTTATCAGAAGCCTTCTACAGAAGGTACAGGGTTTTCCCTCAACCACCTTTCCTTGGGCATCCTGTCCATAGAGATACATGGTTCCTCCGAGGATGCTCACTCCAGATCTGGCGGCGTTGACGATGGCGTTGGCTTCGGCATGCACGGCGGGACAGACATCGTATCCTTCACCGTGGGGAGCCCCCACCACATCCTTGAGACAGAGACCCACTTCCAGACAGTCCCTAACCTTTCTGGCAGCACCGTTGTAACCGGAGCTCAGCACCACCCCATCCTTCACTATCACGGCCCCGAATTTCCTCCTCAGACAGGTGGATCTGAGACCCACTACCCTCGCCAGCTCTAAGAAATATTCGTCCATGGAGGGTCTTCGGTTGGCCATCTTTCTTTTTTCCCCTTCGAGGAAATAAGGTTTGGGAAGTTCGACTCTTGTCGTTTTATCTGAACTTTTTATGAAACAAAAAGAAATGGAGTTGTGTCGGGCTACATAAGAACCGTTCTGTACGTGCTCCTTCCCCTGCTGACTGGGGCCTTTCTCAAAAGGATGAAAAGGTTGAGACCCTTCACGATTCCTCTCTTCAACCAGCTGGAAAACATGATCATGTGTGTAATCCTCCCCCTCACGGTTTTGGTTTCCGTGGCTAGGTACTCCCTTTCCGAACTCATGGGGGGACTGGCGGCGATGGCGATGGCCCTGTTGGCGGTAGGGGGGTGCTTCCTTTTCTCCACCGGAATAAGTTTCCTTGCTGGGTTTGGGAGGGAAAGGACAGTGGGGGTGGTTCTGAACTCATCCTTTATGAACGTGGGACATCTGGGCCTTCCGTTGGTCTATGTCCTTTTGGGGACCGAATATCTCTTGCCCGCCAGTTTCTATGCGGTGGCGGTGGCGGTTCTCAACTTGGTGATGGGAGTTTACATGCTCTCTTCCCTTTCGAATGGGGGAAAGCACCCCCTGAATTACTTCATAGGCTTTCCTCCCCTGTTGGCCCTTCTCTTCGCCATGGTTTTTGTGGGAGCGGGTGCCACCCTTCCGGAGGAAGTTTGGGGTTTTTTCGACGATTACTTGGCAGGACCCTTCTTCCTTCTCATGTTGCTTTTCGCAGGGTATTGTCTGGAGTTGGTTAGTCCCAGGAAGTATAAGGAGGAGCTGTTGTTGATAGGGGTTGCTAGATTCCTCTTTTCACCAGCCATCACCATCTTTGCCATGATGATGATGGACCTCAGTTTCGCCCATGACCTCTCCCCCAAACCTTCCCTCCTTCTCTCCATCATGCCTCCGGCGGCCTTCAACCTGCTCCTGGCACATACCTACAAGAGTGAAAGGGATCTGTATGGAGCGGCGGTGATGTTCCTAACCCTCTTTTCCCTCTTCTTCCTCCTTCCCTTCCTCTTCTTTCTCTAACGGAATACCCGCTTTTTCGAACTCCAGTTCCCCACTCATGAGGGAAGATAGAACGGAAGGAAGTTTATCGAGGTGGACCCTGATCTGCTTGGCGGTTTCCCTCTCCCTTATGGTAACCGTGTTATCGGAGAGGGTGAGGTGGTCGATGGTGACGCAGTAGGGGGTTCCCACTTCATCCGCCCTGGCGTATCTCCTCCCTATGGATCCCGCTTCATCGTATTCCACCCAGAAGCCCTTCTCCTTCAGCAGCTCGGCTATTTCTTTGGCCTTTTCGGGCAGACCATCCCTTCTGAGGAGGGGAAAAACGCCCACTTCTATGGGGGAAAGTTCCCTCTTGAACTTGAGTCCCTTTTTCCCCTGCAGATGGGCCGTTTCTAGCACGCAGTAGAAAATCCGGTCGATGCCGAAGGATGGTTCCACCACATGGCAAATTTCCTTCCTCCGATCAGGTTGAAGGACTACGGAGAGATCCTCCCCGCTGGCTTCGGCATGCCTGGAGAGATCGTAATTCGTCCTGTAGGCTATCCCCGCCACCTCCACCCATCCGAACCTTTCCGTTTTCACTTCCGCGTCCCAAGTTTCTTTGGAATAGTGGGCCCTTTGACCTGGAGTTTGTTCCCTGAACCTCAGGCGCTCCTCGGGAAGTCCCAGGTCCAAGAGAAACTTTTTGGTGAGGACGAGATAATAGGCCATGAGTTCATTGCAGATCATCCCCTTCTGCACGGCTTCCCCCGCACTCACTTCCACCGTTTTTTCCTCACCCTTTAGCTGATCTTCTGCCCTCCAGAGCCTCAGCTTCTCCCCCGCAACCCTTTCGAAGGAGGGATGGGAGGGATTCTTCGGATCGAAGAAGACTTCCAGTTCCGCCATCGTGAATTCCCTTAGCCTTATTATACCCTGTCTGGGAGAGATTTCGTTCCTGTATCCTTTCCCTATCTGCGCCACGGGGAGGGGGAGTCTTTCCCTACCGTGCCTCCACAGCCTCCTGAAATCCACGAAGATTCCCTGAGCGGTTTCCGGTCTCAGATAGCCCACCTTTTTCCCTCCAGGTCCTATGGTGGTCTTGAACATGGTGTTGAATTCAAAAACCCTCCCCAACTCTCCACCACATTCGGGGCAGGTAATTCCCTTCTCCCTCAACAGTCTTTCTATCTCCTCAGCCGGTTTCCCTTCAACATCCAGTCCAGTTTTCTCCTTCACCAATTCCGAAACCTTAAAGGGTTGCCCGCATTTCCGACATTCACTCATGAGGTCAACGAAATGTTCTACGTGTCCGCTGGCTCTGAAAACCTCTTCGGGGGTGAGGGTGGGAGAGTCGATCTCCAAGGCACCCTCCCTCTTCACGAAGTGCTCCCTCCATTTTTCCACGATTTTGTTTTTCAGGATGGTCCCCAAAGGGCCGAAATCATAAAAGCCGCTGATACCCCCGTAAAGCTCAAAGGAGGGCCAAAGAAAACCCCTGCGCTTGGCAAGCTCCATCAGCTCTTCCCCTGACGACAAGGGCTTCACCCCGTGTCAGAGGAGAGCACCCAGCAGGTCGATGTCCCTCACCAGTCCCAAAAACTTGTTGTCGGCGGAAAGAACTGGAGTCTGCTCAATCCTGTGCTCTTTCATGAGCTGGGCGCATTTGCTCACGGAGGTTTTCTTGGTGATGTAAATGAGATCCCTGACCATTACCTCCTTTACCGGGATGGGGGGAAGCTTCAACTCGGTTTTGGTAATGTAGATCCTGGCTTCGCTATCCCAGCTCCAGCTATCCCCCTCGCTTTTACCCGCCAGCTGGCTGATCTTGGAAGTGGTCTCCACTTCCGCCAACTTTATGATGTCCGAATCGTCGATGATCCCCACCAGGTCCCCCATCTCGTTTATAACCGGGAGGGCCCTAACCCTCGCCAAGCTCATGATTTCCACGGCTGCCCTCAGGGGGGTGCCCTCCCAGACGGCCGCCACGCTCGGTTGCATGAAATCCGAAGCCGGTCTCTCCAAATTCATGTTGGCCAGAGCACGGTACACGATATCCCTGACGGTTATCACACCCACCAACTCCCCGTTCTCCACCACGGGCAGCCTCCTGTTACCCGTGGTGAGGATATGCCTAGCGGCCACGCTCAAATCGTCCTCAGGACTAACCCTCGGCACATCCCTGTCTACCAACATGGCGAGCTGGTCCTCCTCCGGGTGTTCCAAAAGCTTCCTCAGGGTTACCATCCCCACCAGTTGCCTGGTGTTGCTATTCACCACTGGGATTGCACTTACCTCCAATTTCTTGAGGAGCTCGATGGCCTCCGCTCTCGTTCCCGGAATCTCGGCGTACTTCACATCTCCGGTCATCACTTCCTTTACCTTCAGGTATCTCCCCCCGCTTCAGAAAATTACCTCCTTTTCCTTAAAATATCCTTTCCCCTATACCACACGGCTATGAGGTTTTCAGGCTGGGTTCTGTTGACTAGGCCGGCATAGGGATCCTTGAGGTTTCTCAGCTCCCCTGTGGCGGAGAGGAGGAGAAAGGTTGCTTCCCTTCCTTCCTCCAGGGGTCCCCAGGGAAGGTGGAAGAGCCTCGAAGGTTCGAGGGTGACGGCTTTGAGAAGGATCCTCGCCTCCTCTCCTCCAGCCCTGGGATTTTCCCTCCTCACGCAAGCCCAAGCAAACTTGAGTTCTTCCCAGAGGTTGGGGGGACAAACGCAAACGTTGTCCGTTCCGAGCATGAAGCTTACTCCCTCCTCCAAGGCTGTAGCTATGGGGGGGCTTCCGGAGGAGAGGAGGGAGTTGGACCTGGGACAGAAAACCACGGGTATCCTCCTCTTCCTGAAGGAGGAGAGATCTTCCTGCGAGGCATGGGTGAGATGGACGGCCAAGGAAAGCCCCAATTTCAGCGCCCTTTCAATTTCTTCCTCAGCCCTTTGAGGCAATTCGGCCACATGGGAGGCGAAGATCTTTCCCTTCTCCCTGGTTTCCTTCGCGAAGTTTCTGAGTTCGGAAAGGGAGTGATGGAGGAGGGAGGGAAGACCCATCCCGTCCGCTTCCGAAAGGAGTTCGCGGAAATCTTCTCCTGGAAGGGGGCGGCCCAGTACCACGCTCTTACACTCCCCCTTGATCCTGCGCAGGAGCTCCACACCCCTCTTCCCACCCTCCCTGAAATCGCAGTGGGCCAGGATACCCATCTTTGCCATGTTCTTCAGGGTGAGGTCCATTTCTTCGATCAGTCTTTCATCCCCGGTTCCCTCCAACACCCTGAACTTGAGCCCTCCCGGTCCCACCGTTTCCTCCTGAGTTCTTCCCGAGTAAAGTTCCCTCGCCACCGAGTCGGCCAGATGGGTATGGGCGTTGGTGAGGGGAGGGAGGACGAAACCTCCTTTGAGATCGAGGTCCGATTTGGGACTGAAGCCCCTCCCTATCTTCTCGATCCTCCCCTCTCGGATTTCCAGGTAGCCTTCCACTATCTCCAATTCTTCTCCTTCTAGGATCCTAGCCCCCGAGATCCTCATTCCATCACCGGTCCTTCCTTAAATCCTTCCTTTCCCGATATAACCAGGTGGGTGAAGGAAAGAAGATCTGGGCAGTTGGTTATGGAAACAAAAGTTTGAAGCAATTGGTGGAACTCCTGCATCGTTCGGGAGTGGAGGAGGTGGTGGACATAAGGGCCTTCCCCACCTCCAAACGGGAGGAGTTCAAAAAGGAGGAATTGGAGAAGAATCTTCCCCTCCACGGTCTTTCATATTTTCACCTCCCGGAGTTGGGAGGTTATAGGAAGGGTGGTTACCTCAAGTTCATGAAGACAAAGGAATTCTCACTTGGAATGGAAAAACTGGAAAGAAGGGCTAGGGAGAAGAAGGTTTGTTTGATGTGTGTAGAGCCCCTCTCTTCCATATGTCACAGACGTTTCGTCATAGAAGAATTGAAGAGGAGGGGTTGGAAGGTGGTGGAACTGGAGTAGCTTTTATAAGGGGGATACCGGGGAGGAAGAAGGATGAGACCCCGTTTCGTGGATTGGGCCATAACCTCCAAGTGCAACTTGAGATGCAGTCACTGCTTAGCGGAGAGGGGGGAAGAGCTCCCTAGGGAACAGCTCCTCGCGTTGGCTGGAGAGGTGAAGGAACTGGGGCCGGACTGGGTGATCTTAGAGGGGGGAGAACCCCTTTTGAGGGAGGACCTCTCCCTTCTCCTCAGAGAGTTGGAGGGGCTCGATCTCTACCTCATCACGAACGGTTCCATGTTGAGGGGGGAGGTGGCGAGGGAGCTGGGAAGGAGGGGGGTAAAGGTACTCTTTTCCATGGATGGGGCAAGCAAGGAGGTTTACGAGGGAACGAAGGGTGGAGCCAGTTTCAGGGATTTCTGTAAGGGGGTGGAGGAGGCCAGGAGGGAGGGAATCTTCCATGGGGTCACGGTGGTCCTTTCGAAAAGGAATTTCCACCAGATGGAGGAGACGATAAAATTCGTGGAGGAACATGGGGGAAAGTTCGTGACCTTCATCCCCCTCCAGCCCAGGAACGGAGGCAACGATCCCTATTACCGAACCCATGGTCTTTCTCCCCAAGACCATCTTTTGGCGATGCACCGGATTTACGAGAGGGAGTGGAAGGTGGAGGTGTACTACGACGCACCCTTCCTCTGGGCCTTTTCTGAGAGGGAGGGAGTTCCGTTACCGGAGGGGAGGAGCGGGATCACCATCCCCGAGGTAAGGGGATGTGCCTGCGGGACTACCCTTTACGTCACCTTCGACGGCAGGATCCTTCCCTGCATGTTCTTTCCCACTTCCTTCCCTTTCTCCCGCTATCCGGAGAGGAGTTTGAAGGAAGGATGGGAAAGGGTGAGGAATTCGGAACTCATCCGCGGGTTCAAGGATAGGGGTAAGAGGGAAGCACCCTGTTCCTCATGTTTCCATTTCGAAGAGTGCTTTGGGTGTATGTCGAGGGTCCTCAGGGTACAGGGGAGACTTTCCGCTTCCGACCCCGAATGTCCCTTTAGGGGGAGGAGTGCCTAGTTCAGAAAGGGGAAAGTGAGGATAGTGGTTTATCGTGCCGGGGAGTGCGATCCCAAGAAGTGCACCGCCCTCCGCCTGCACAGGCTTGGAAAGATAGAAATGGTTTCCCGTTTCCGCGATCTGCCCAAGGGTGCCATTCTGCTCGATCCCAGGGCGGAGAAGGCCCTCTCGAGGGAGGACAGGGAGATCGCTGAGAGGAAGGGATTGGTGGCTCTGGACTTCTCCTGGAGACGTTTTCCCGAGTGGGGCTCCCCGAAGGGTTTGGTGTCGAGGATCCTGCCCTATCTCGTGGCCGCCAACCCGGTCCATTATGGAAGGCCCACGGTCCTCAGCACGGCGGAGGCCCTTTCTGCAGCCCTCTTCATCCTGGGATACAGGGAAGAGGCCGAGGAGATGCTGGAGCCCTTCAAGTGGGGAACTACCTTTTTCCAGCTAAACCTCCACCGGCTGGAGGAATATGCCAAGGCGGCCAACAGTGAGGAAGTGCTGGAGACACAGAAGAAGTTCCTTCCTACCTCCACCTCTTCCTCGAATACCTAAAAGGAGCCTCTCTATGAAGCTCCCTCAAATCGCTGATCACCACTTGATCTCCAAAGGTATAGATTTCATAAACGGGTTCTTCGGTCTCGAAGTCCAATACCTCCACGAGGGGCCTCGCGAGGTCCTCGTCCCTCATGCCTGAGGGTACCTTGATGGAGGATCTGAGGGAATAGACTTGCGAGATTTCCCCGTCCTTGATGAAAATGACGGTATCCACGATCATGGGGATCATCCCCAGTTCCACCCTCCCTATGAGACGCTGGATGGCATCGATGGCCCTCGTGGAGTGCACCACCCCTACCATCCCCACCCCCGCCAGCCTCATGTCGGTGAAGATCTGGAAATCGGAGGTTTTCCTGAGTTCGTCGTAGATGGTGTAATCCGGTCTAACCAGCAGGAGGATGTCAGCAGTCTTTTCCATGTCCCCTTCCAGTGAGGTGTATTGGGTGATCTCATCCCCCACTTGAAGGTCCCTGGGGGATTCCATGGTTTTCACGATCTTATGGAAGGAACGATAGAATTCCGCCAACGCTTGGGCGAAGGTGCTTTTTCCGGCGCCCGGTGGTCCCGCGATGAGGATGCCTTCCGCACTACTCTTCAATCTTTCCTTCAGCTTGTTGGAAAGCTTGTAGTCCTCCAGCTTCACCTTTGCCACGGGTCTCACGGCCGTTATCTCCAGACCATCGCTGAAGGGAGGTCTGGCTATGGCTATCCTGTATTCCCTGTACTGAATGACGGTGGCGCCTTTCCTCTCTATTTCCACGAAGCATTCGGGATCGCGCTTGGCGAGTTCCACCAGTTCGTGAATCATTTCCCTGAGCTCCTTTTCGGTGAGGGGTCTTTCCCCCACATACTGTACTTTCAGCTTCCCCGGTCTTCCCACCTTGGCTAGGGGCCTCACCCTAGCCTTCAGGTGGACGGACATCGTATCGGGCCCGAAATACTCCAAGAGCTTGGGCTTCCTTTCTTCTGGAGAGGGAAGGAGTAACTCCACCTTCCTTCCCTCTATCCTGGCAAGTTCCGCCGTCACTTGGTCGCTGGTGAGAAGGATGGAATCGGATTGATCGGCCGCCTCCCTGAGGTGCCAGCTCAGATCGTTTTCGCTGGGGATCCATCGCTCTCCCCAAAAATCCAACTTGATCCTTCCTTCCTCGGAAAGCTTCTTCAGGTGGGAGAGTTCTGCTAGGGCCACGAGTCCAGAGTCCTTTCCCTCCCTCGCCTGGACTTCAAAGTAGGCCAAGAGGAGGTTGGGAATGATTACCTCGCAGCCCTCTTCTTCCTCCACCTTCTTCCTGAGCATTCCATTGAGCAGCACGCTCTCGTCGGGTAGATATCTCGTCATGCTACCGTATTCTTCCCGGAAGGGTTAAAAGATGGGTGGGGAAGGGAAAAAGATGCGCAGGAGGGAAGAAAGGCTCCCACCCAGTGGCGCCGGTTTGATGAGGTATTTCTCCGAAGAGGGTTCTGGGATAAAGGTTTCCCCCAGAGCAGTGGTGGGCTTTTCCGTGGCCTTTATCCTGGCAGTGGTCTTTCTTCATTTGATGTTTTAGCGGCCTCTCCTCGCCAGGGCCTCCAACCTCTGAATTCTCTTTTCCGTGGAGGGATGGGTGGAGAAGAGTTCCACCAGCGAAGATCCCCTGAAGGGATTGACGATGAAGAGGTGGGAAGTGGCTGGATTCCCTTCCGCCATCCTCTCGGAAAGGGAATAGTCCTCGAGCCTTTTCAGGGCCGAGGCTAAGGCCAGGGGCTTGCCCGAAATCCTAGCCCCCTCCTCGTCCGCCCCATATTCCCTCGTTCTGGAAACGGCGAGCCTTATCATCAGGGCGGCCAAGGGCACGAGGATGAGGGCCAAGAGGAGAAGGAAGGTACTTCCCCCGCTCCTCCTTTCCCCGCTCCCCCAGAAGAGGTGCATCCTTCCCACCAGTGCCAAGTAGGAGATGGCACCGGCCACGATGGCGGCAAGCGTGCTCACCAGCATGTCCCTGTTCTTGATGTGGGCGAGCTCGTGTCCTATTACTCCCTCCAGCTCCTCCTCCTTCAGGATCTCCATGGCCCCCCTGGTAACGGCCACCACGGCATTCTTGGCGTTCCTCCCGGTGGCGAAGGCGTTGGGAATATCCAGGGGTACCACGGCCACCCTGGGTTTGGGAATTCCAGCCCTCTCCGCCAGGCGGGAAACGATGCGGTGGAGGGTGGGCTGTTCTTGCTCGCTCACCAGTTTGGCCCTGTACATCCGCAGCACCCATTTGTCGGCGTAAAAGAACATGATGAGGTTCATGGACATGGCCAGCACGAAGGCCACCGTGAGGGTGGGGAGGAAGGGGAGACTGGCAACGTAGGCTAGGGCCACTCCTACCGCTAGGAGGAGCCCAGTCATGGCTCCCAGGAGCAGAGTAGTTCTCAGAACCCACATCAATTAGGAAGAGGGGTGAAGATGGTTTATAAAGATATCGATAAGGAAAAAAGAGGAGAGAAAAAGGGAGATTTTGGATAAAAACGGTTTAATCCAAGCTTTTTCACGGTTTTCGTCCTCCCAAAGCACTTAACCTAAATACCATCCCTGCGATGGAGGAGGGTGGAAGAAGTCCTGCCTGGTCTCTACAGAGTGGAGGTGCCCCTCCCACGCAACCCCCTGAGGGCCGTGAATTCCTATGTGGTGAGGGGAGGGGAGAGAAACCTTATCGTGGATACGGGCATGAATAGGGAAGAATGCGCTTCCGTTCTGCTGAGTGAAATAAGGAAGCTGGGGATAGACCTGCGCAAAACAGACTTCTTCATCACCCACCTCCATGCCGATCATCTGGGTCTGGTTTCCTCCCTCTTTTCCGAAGGCTCCAGGGTATACTTTAATCGTCTCGAGGCTGGACTCCTCACCTCTTGGGAGGGAATAGGTGAAGTGATCCTTCTGAGTGGGATTCCAGAGACGGAGCTCTACCGCATGCTGGAAACCCATCCAGGCCGCCTGTACGGTCCCACCACCCTCCCACCTTTCACCTTCTTGGAGGAGGGTAGCGAAATAGAGGTGGGGGATTTCCTCTTTCGCTGTTTGGCAACTCCGGGGCATACGAGGGGGCATCTCTGTCTTTACGAACCCCAGCGCAAGCTCCTCCTCTCGGGAGACCACGTGCTTCAGGACATCACTCCCAACCTCACACCTCTCTCCGGGCAGGAGAATCCGCTGGAGGATTACCTCAGGAGTCTGGAGAGAACGGCTTCCCTTGAGGTCGATCTGGTCCTTCCCGGACATCGAGAGCCCTTCGAGGATCTCCGTGGTAGGGTGGAAGAGCTCAGACTCCACCATTACCTGAGGGCGGAGGAGGTCCTCTCCCTGCTCGAGAGGGGAAGGAAGACGGCGTACGAGCTGGCTTCGGGCATGACCTGGGACCTCCCGGGTTCTTGGGAGAACTTCCCACCCATTCAGAAATGGTTTGCAACAGGAGAGGCCTTGGCCCACCTGAGGTACCTGGAGGGGAAGGGAAAGGTTAGGAGGGTGGAGGAAGGAGAAAGAATCGAGTGGGAGCTCCTTTGAGTTTTCAGTTTTCACTCGAAAGAGGCAACGGAATAACAGTGGAGACGGGGGAGGGTGAAAGTGACCCTTCCCCCCTCCAGTATGAAATCCAGTGTGAGCTCCCCCTCGTCCGGACTGAGGATCTTCAGCGTTTTTCCCTCCAGGGTAAGACCCTCGGGAAGGGTTAAGGTCACCCGTATGTTCGTTAGGTCTGAGAAGTCGAGTGCCTGCCTGTTGTATCTATAGTTTATCAGGTGGACCAAGAGAGAGTCCTTTCCCCGGTAGGCCACCAAAGACAGGTCTTGGGAGGCGTTCGTTTCCAGTCCGAAATCGATTTTCAACCCCTTCAGGGTTGGTATGAGTTGGGAGTCGTCGGCCAGATCGTCGCACTTCAAAACGAGGCCTCCCCCAGCCGAGTACTGCTGCAGGAGGTTGAGGGTATCTTGGTCGAGGTCGTAGTACCTCGGTACCACCACTACGCTGTACTTTTCTAGTCCCTCCAGTGTCAAGGGCTTCTTTACGAACTTTCCGTCTCCCCTGTACACCACTTCGAAGGGAAGATGAGCTTCCTGCAACATCAGTCCCAAGTTCTCGAAGCTCTCCCAGGCTAGATAGGTCCTCCAGGTGTACCGGTTGATCAGGGTGGAATGCAGGTCGTAGAGTAATGCTATCTTGGCTATCCTTTCCAAGTTCTCGTAATACTGGGGATGCTCGGCGAAGAATCTGATGTAGGGGGAAATCCGGTCGGCGGGGAGGGTATAGGATCGCTCCCCTCCGTAGACGTAGGCTTGGTATGGTATCATGAAGGAGGCCCCTAAGGCCCTCGCCTCCGCCAGCCATTGTCTCCATAACCACCACTCATCCTCCGAGAGGTGGAGCAGTTCGAAGACATCGGGAAAGGCGGAGAAGGGCTTCTCCGGGTCGAGGGCCTCGGCGAGGAGGTAGGTGGTGAAATGTTTGCCTGGTCTGGGTCTGAGATGGGGCATGTTGGGATGGACCTCAAGGGTTAAGGGCATCTCGAAAATCACGAAATCGAGGAGGGGAACGAAGATCTGGTGGTTCGGTTCCAGCCCGTACACGTTTGCCGTTACAGGAAGCTCCCATCCCGCTGCTTGCCTGGCGTGCTGGATGAGTTCTCCGATGAACTTTACCCTTTCGGAGTACCTGAACTGGAGGTACGCGAGCTGCAACTGCGGGTTGGGGTCGTCCCACCACTGGGAACCCCCGTGTGCCAGAAGATATTCCCTGTAGTTGAAAGAGGAAAGATCCGCTATTCCGAAGAGATGCTGCAGCTCGCCTGGGGAGTAATGGTCGGCCAGATAATGGTTGAAGGCTTGCATGCAGTGGTCGCAAAAACAGTCCCCCAGATCCCCCGGTTCGTCGAGGAGTATTCCGTCCACACCCCCCCGTGCCTGCTCGGCTATTCTGTTCATGAGGAACTCGCGCCAGAGCGGGTGATTGCCACACATGTTGTAGAGGCCTTCCAGCCCCAGCAGGAAGATGGGATTGTTGTGGATGTCCCTCTTGGCCGCTTCTTCCCTGAGTTGCATGTTTTCGGTGGTAGTTCCCTGTCCCAGCGGGAGGTTGGCGGTGACCTTGAAGCCATGTCGATGCAGGGTTTTCACGTAATCCCAATCGTACTCGTTGAAGCCGTGGTAGTAAACTGAAAAGGCCGTCCCCGTGGCACCTAGCTCCCTCAGGTAGGCTAAGGGTGGCTGGTCGAATACCCAGAGGTTTCCCTTTCCAATCCAGTCCCTAGTAAAAAGGTAGGGGGATTCCTCGGAGGGTTTTTGGCCCAGGTGGAAGAACAGAACGGTGGAGAGAAGGACCACGATCGATATCGCCACTGCGGAAAGGATTTTTTTCATTTGTTCGCCACTCTCGGTTTTAGGGCTTTTAAACCTATGCCTACTAGGATCCGCCGAAGGTGGGGGAGTTAGGTTTTACGTCTTCCGGCGCGCTCCTTGAGGTTTAAGTATTCCTCGAGCCACCTCACCTTCCCAGGGGGCAACCTGGTACCTTTCTCCAGGGCCTGCAGGAAAAGGGAAACGGTGTTTCTCCTCTTGCTCGTGTCTATCTCATAAACCTTCTCTCCATGTCTCTGTACCGCCTCCCAAAGGATGAGGTCCAAAGCCTCCGCCTCCACGTTGTCTTTTACTTTCCCCTCAGGGTAACCCCTTTCCCTCAGCCTCTTTTCCAAGAGTTTGGGATGGGTTCTCAACACCACCACATGGGAGAGGTATCTCGTCGGAAGGAAGTGGGAGAGATGTCCTTCGATCACCACGGGGCCTTCCGTCTCTTTCAGGATCCTACCCACGGCCCTGATCATTTCCCTTAGTTTGACAACCTTTTCCTCCCCTTCCTCCGTGTAGGCCCTTTCCCTTTCCACCAGTTCGTTGAGCCTGATCAGCCTGCCCCCTATTTTCTTGCTCAATTCCAAGGCAAAGCTCGTTTTTCCCGTCCCGGGAGTTCCCGTGACGGCTATCACGAGTCTCTTCAAAGTCTGCCCCTGCTCAGGTCTATCGTGTTTTCCATTTCCTCTCCCGTCGAGAGGAGGGTGACGGGGGTTCCCGTGGCTTCTTCCACCTTTCTCACGAATTCCTTGGCCCTCTCGCTCAGCTCCTCCACCCTTCTGGCCCCAGCACATTCCTTGAAGACTTTGTCCAGACAGGTGATGGCTATCTGCGTGGCCCCGTTGATGAGGGCTGCCCTCCTCGCCATTTCGAAGTCAAAATGTCCCACCCTCCTCCTCCTTCCCGTGACGGTACCGTATTCCACCCACCCCAGCCTTTCAGCCTCTTCCGCCGGTATCTCGGTGGGGAAGGTTCCCTCACCCACCCTTGTGGCATAGGCTTTGAAGACCAGGAGCACCTCCGAGACTTTGGTTGGTCCTATTCCCACATCGGCCAGCATCGTTCCCGCACAGGTGTCCTTGCTGGTGACGTAAGGATAGGTGCCGTGGATGAGGGAAAGTCCGAAACCCTGACTCCCTTCCACGAGTACCTTTTTTCCCTGGTTCAGGGCCTCGTTTAGTTCCAGGGGAACGTCGGTTAGGAAAGGCTTCAGCTCTTCCACTTCCCTGGCCAGTTTGGCCACCCTGTTCACCCTGTCGACGTTCGCCGGTCCACATCCGCTTCCCGTGGTCCCAATTTTCTTGCTCAGATGTTCGGAGCTCCTGTCCCTTTCTATGTGTTTGGGTTCTATGATGGCACATCCCCCGTCGACTCCCAGTCTTCCCTTCACTCCCGTTTCTTCCATTTCCTTGAGGAGGACTTCCGGATTCACCAGGACTCCCGGACCTATCAGGAGCCTGGCTCCTTCGTAAACGAAACCGCAGGGAACTTGTCGGAGGCCAAACCTTTTCCCAGCAAAATAAACCGTGTGTCCTGCGTTCGGGCCCACCCCCGCTCTGACCACTATGTGGGGTTTGTACTTGAGGGAGAGATAGGCGACGATCTTTCCCTTCCCCTCGTCTCCCCATTGGCCACCGCAGACCAAGATGCAGGGCAAACGCTCACCTTTTCCTCTTCCCATTTGTTTCTTTTTACAGCTTACTCATCGACTTTTTTTTCGCAAACCATCGAAAAAAAATAAAAATTAAATAAGTTGCAAAAAGAAATTGATAAAAAAACAGGGGGGAGAAGGTGGGGTTCGATGATAGTAGGGAGGCATATAGTGGCAGAACTCTATGGAGTAGAGGAGAGGCTCATCGCCAAGAGGGACGAGATAGAGAAATTGCTGGAGGAAGTGGTGAAAAAAGCGAAGCTCACGAGAGTGGGGAGTATCTTCAAACAGTTCAGGCCGAAGGGCGTTACGGCTGTGGTCCTCATCTCGGAAAGTCATATTTCTTTGCATACTTGGCCGGAATATGGCCTTGTGAATTTGGATATCTTCACATGCGGTGATCCCTCGAAAGCGGAGAAAGTTTTTGAGCTCATCCTGAAGAGGCTCAAGCCCAAATCCTACCGAAGGGTGGTTTTGGACAGGGGTTAAAGATGGAAAGAATAGAGAGGCAAATCCTGCAGGGATTGTTGGGAAAAGGGGAGGCTGGAGTATACGAGCTCCTTTCCGTTCAGGATGGTTCCCTCAAGGAGTTTCTGAAGGCTCTGGAAAGCCTGGAGAAAAAGGGGAAGGTGGAGGTGAGAGGGGATAGGGTCAGGATGTTGGAGGAGGGAAGGTTTCTGCCGGGGGTGAAGTGTGGAAAATGCCGGGGCACGGGGTATTCTCTCACCTTCGGGAAGCTCCTGAAGGAATTCAGGAAAAGGACGAAGAAACGTCCTCCTCCCCTGGAGGGATACACCCAAGCCTACATGTTGGAGGAAGAGGTGGTGAGGAGGGTGGAGTTCATCTACGAGAGGGGAGACCTTCAAGGAAGGATTTTGGTCATAGGGGATGATGATCTCTTCAGCATAGCCGCCTCCCTTACCCTCCTCCCCGAAGAAGTGGTGGTGGCGGAGATAGATGGAAGATTGGTGGAGTTCCTCAATTCCATGGCCAGAAGGGAGGGATGGAGGCTCAGGGCCCTGGTCTACGATGTTCGGGATCCCTTGCCGGAGGAATTGGTGGGGAAGTTCGATGTTTCGGTAACGGAACCGGTGGAGAGTCTGCCGGGTTTGGAGCTTTTCCTTTCTCGGGCGGTTTCGGCGCTGAAGGGTGTGGGGGGAGCCCTCTACTTTGGACTCACCACCTTGGAAGCCTCCAGGAGGAAGTGGCTGGAAGTGGAGAGGAGACTGTTGAAGATGGGATTGGTGATCACGGATATTCGCAGGAACTTCAGCCTCTATCCTCCCACCTTTGCGGGAGAGGAAAAGACCCTCTTCTTCCGGAAATTCGGGAGGGCCACGGTTCCTTGGTACGCCTCCAGCCTGATCAGGGCAGAGGTTTTGGAGGGTCCCAGACCCTTGGTAAGGGGAAGGAAAAGACTGGGGAAGGAGCTCTATTCCGATGGGGAGACGCTTGCTACTCCCATTTGAGGGATAGGAAGATCGAGTAGGGATGGGAGGGATTGAGTAGACTCACTTCTTCCCCTGGAGGGATTTCCACCACCTCCCTCCCCCTCACCCTCATCCTCTTCATCCCCATCTTCATCTCCACCCCTCCCTCTATGAAGAAGAGGAGTCTCTCCCCCTTGGAAACGTAATACATTCCTCCCTTCCTGAGGAAGGAAAGGAGCATCACCATTCCTCCGCTTTCCCTCCTGAACTGGATGAGGTCCTCATCCCTCCTCACCAGTTTTGAATCTTTGAACATCAGGAGATAGTTTTGGTAGGAGGCATCGAACCATTCCCCTCCGAGCAAGTATCCCCTCACCGTGATTCCCCTCTCCATCAGGTGCTGGATGAAGAATCCGGGAGCATCCCTTTTCTTCTCGGCAGAATATTCCAGCAGGATGGGGAAAATCTTGGGGGGAAAGAGGTAGAGGCCGGTGCTCACGTAGGGGCTGAGGGGAGGATCCACCTTTTCCTTGAAGTCCTCCAGACAGAAGCTTTGGGTGGGAGGGGGGTAGGATTCACTTCCACAAAACTTCACCGTGGCCATCTCCTGCAGGCGCATTCCCGGATCCCCTCCAGCGTAGTAAACCCCCACCGTGGGGTCGCCCTGGTAAGAAGAAACGAAACCCCTCAGGTCGGAGGAGAAATAGTTGTCGGCACACACCACCAACAAATCCTCCCTGATCTCTTCCTTTCTTATGGCGTTGGCTATGGCCGTCACGGCCCCCAGCTTCTCCTCTTCCCTCGTGGCTTCCTCCACCAAGACATGGGGATAGGAACGGAAGAATTCCGCGAAACGCCTGTTGGTGGTGATCACGGTTTCTATTCCCAGTCTTTCGAGCTTGGAGAGGAGATGTCCCACAAGGGTGTTTCCTTCCACCATCAGCATGGCTTTGGGAAAGACCTCCCCTATGGCGCCGAGACGGGTGGCGAAACCACCGGCTAGGATGAGACCCTTCATCATATATTATGTTTTTTGGCCGGATTTTAGCATTTGGTATCACAACGGAGGGGCAACTCTCGCTTTGGCGAGACCATGCGGGGACTGGGGATGATTTATCTCCTCTTCCTCAGCTTATCCTCTATCTCCGAAATCGTGCGGTTAAGCGTTTCCACGATTTCTCCCTTCTTGGAGGGCTCCTTCACCATCAGGGTGAGGAAGAGGTTCACGTACTTGGTGTTTCTCCTCCTCACCGTGAGGATGGGGGGGAAGCGCTCGTCTAGGTACTGCCTGAGCCTGTTGCAAGCCCTGAGAACCTCGCTTTCGAACTCGGGGAGGCTTAGAGAGGAGCTTATGGTGATGGGTATCAGTATCTCCTTCCAGACATGGGGGGTCAGGTTGACCATCTTCTCCTTCAGGAAGGAGGAATTTGGGATGGAGATCAGGTGCTCGTCCTTCGTGAGGAGAACGGTGGCCACTGGGTTTATCTCAATGACCTTTCCTGAGTACTCCCCCACCCTGATGATGTCTCCCACCTTGAAGGGAACGTAGATGTCGGTGAAGTACTTGGCCCCCACGTTCTCTAGAACCTCCCTCATGGCGAGGAGCATCCCCAATCCCAGCAGGCCCACCAGCAGGAGAAGCAGGTTCGTGTTGAGTCCCAGCATCCCAATGGCGAGGATCAGCCCTATTCCCCAAACGGTGACGGAGGCCAGTTTCTGTAGGCTAGTTCTCAGGGAAGGGACTCACTCCTTCATGACATCCTTAGAAGGGTCGCAAAGCAGTCCCACCTGCTAGCTTGAGAGTTAGCGAGCAAGCCCTGGCGGTGAGGCACAGCCTTGTTGTCCCAGGGGTATCCTTTCTGCCGGGAAACCGTTTGTTCGTACGCCGGTATTGCAGTGTCATATCTCCGCTGGAGATGACGCGTTGGTTTCAGACACGGTGCTTTCATTTCCGCGATTATTTTATCACGTTCTTGCGAGCGCTTTTTGGCAATTTGAGCGAGTTACTCTTTGGCACACCAGCATTCCATTTGGGCCTCCAACCTTTCTTCAAGTTCAGCGCCACTCACTTTAGCCACTTGGGCGTACTTTGAACTAACGGGCCAAAGGCTAGATACGTGCTCTATATCTTTTTAGACAAACTGCGATGTTCGGTGAGGCGGAGGTGGGGGGATGAGGGTGGAGACGGTGGTGATAGGAGGGGGGGTAGTGGGCCTGGCAGTGGCCGCAGAACTATCCGAGAGGAGCCAGGGGGTATATCTGCTGGAGAGAAGGGAAAGGTTCGGGCAGGAAACGAGCACCCACAACAGCGGGGTGATCCATTCGGGCATCCACTATCCCCCAGGTTCCCTGAAGGCCAAGCTGTGCGTGAGGGGCAATTCCCTCCTTTACCAGATCTGCGAGAGATACAGGCTTCCGCACAGGAGGACGGGAAAACTTACCGTGGCGGTGGAGGAGGAAGAAATGGGAGAACTGGAGAGGCTCATGCGGTGGGGGGAAGAGAATGGAGTGGAGGGTCTGAGGCTCCTGGAAGAGAAGGAGATCAGGGAGATGGAACCCAGGATAAGGGCTGTGGAAGCCCTTTATTCCCCCTCCACGGGCATAGTGGATCCCGACTCACTTCTAGAATATTTCCGGGCGAGGGCCTCTCAGAAAGGTGCCATCTTGGTCACCAGGACGGAGGTCACGGGTATTCGGAAGGTGGTGGATGGGTATGAGCTGAGGGGGATCAGCGGGGGGGAGGAATTTGAAATAAAAGCCAGCAGCGTGGTCAACTGTGCCGGCCTCAGCTCGGACAGAGTGGCTTCTCTGGTGGGTTTGAGGGTGGACGAGCTCGGCTACAGGATCCACTACTGTAAGGGCGATTATTTCAGGTTCAACAGACCACCCGTGAGAATGCCCGTGTACCCCGTTCCCCGAGGTGAGGGGTTGGGGATCCATCTCACTCCCGACCTGGGGGGAACCGTGAGGGCTGGACCCAACGCTTACTATGTTTCACAGCCGGAATACGGTGTGACTTCGGAGGAGCTTGAATTCAGGAAAGAGATAGGGAGGTTCCTGCCCTCCATTCAGGAGTACCAGCTCATACCCGAGTTTTCGGGAGTGAGACCCAAACTGCATGGTCCTGGGGAGGGGTTCAGGGACTTCGTCATAAGGCACGAAGCCGATAGGGGGTTTTTCGGTTTCATAAACTTGGTAGGCATAGAGTCACCCGGTCTTACGGCAGCCCCAGCCATAGCGGAATTGGTTGGGGAGATTTACGAAGAGGAGATCAAGGGCTAGCCTGAGGGGCCTGGAAGCCCGAGAAAGGGTCCCTCACTCCACCGTCACGGACTTGGCCAGGGAACGGGGCCTGTCTGGGTCCAGACCCCTTCCCACGGAGAGGTGGTAGGCTAGGAGCTGGAGGGGGAGGATGAAGGTGAGGGGGCTGAGGAACTCTCCCGTCTTGGATACGGGGAGCAGGAGATCCGCATGCTCCTCCACTTCCCCATCACCCTCCTCCGCCACCGCTATTATCCTAGCCCCCCTCGCCCTCATTTCCTCCAGGTTGTTCATGAGTTTCCCCTTGGTCTCACCCGGCACGGCCACCCCTATCACAGGAGTTCCCTTCTCGAGTAGGGCAAGCGTTCCGTGCTTCAGCTCCCCCCCTGCCAGCGCCTCTGCGTGCTGGTAGGAAATCTCCTTGACCTTGAGGGCGCCCTCCATGGCGATGGGATATCCCAGTCCCCTCCCCACTAGGTAGAGATGCTCTTCCCTCAGCATTTCCCTCGCCAGCGCCTTCGTTTTCCTCATGGAGGGACGGAGGGTGCTTTCCATGAGCTTGGGGGAGCCCAAGAGATCGGAGAGGAGTTCCTTCTTTTCGCCCCTTCCGAGTCTCCCGCTCTCCTCCCCCAGCTCCAGCGAGAGGAGGAGTAGATAGGCTACTTGAGAGGTGAAGGTTTTGGTGGCCACCACGCTCACCTCTGGTCCCGCCCTGATGTAGCAGGAGAGCTGGCTCTCCCTAGTCACCGAACTTCCCACCACGTTGGTGAGGCAGGCTACCTTTCCTCCAAAGGCCCTCACCGTCCTCACCGCCCTGAGCACGTCTGCGGTCTCCCCGGATTGGCTGATGGCGAGTATGGCCGTCCTTCCATCCCCTCCGCAACTTTCGGAGAATTCGGAAGCTACCACGGCTTCCACGGGCAGACCAGCCAGCTTGGCGAGTAGATATTTCCCCACCACCGCGGCATGGTAGGAGGTTCCGCACCCCACGAAATAGAGGCGCTCTGCCCTCAGCAGGAAACGGGAGAGCTTCCCCACCTCTTCCCCTGCCCCCCGCAGGGTCTCCCCCACCGCCCAAGGTTGTTCAAAGATTTCCTTCAGGGTGAAGTGTGGGTATCCTCCCTTTTCAGCCATCTCCGCCGTCCATTTCACCGTCATGGGCTTCCTCTCGATGGTCTTTCGGGAAGGGAGGTGTCTTAGGGAAAAGGAGTAGGAGGTGAGGACGACCATCTCTTCCTCTTGGAGGGGTACCACCTTCCTGGTGAAGGGGAGGAGGGCGGGAATGTCCGAGGCCAGAAAGCTCTCCCCCTCCCCCTTCCCCACCAGGAGGGGGGAATTGCGGCGCACCCCTATGAGCTTCTCCGGTTCCCCCACGTAGAGCACGGCCATGGCCAGGCTTCCCTTCAACTCCCCCACCGCCCTCTCCACACTCCTCTCCAGTCCCTCACCCTTCCTGAGGAAGTGGGAGATGAGATGGGGGATTACCTCCGTATCCGTTTCCGAAACGAACCTGTGTCCCTTCCTCTCCAGCACCTTCCTCAGCTCCAAGTAGTTCTCTATGATGCCGTTGTGTACCACCGCCACCTCCCCCGAGTCGTCGAGGTGGGGATGGGCGTTCCTCCTCGTGGGACTTCCGTGTGTGGCCCATCTCACGTGCCCTATCCCCACCCTTCCGGGCAGAGAGGAGAGGCCCAACCTCCTTTCTATCTCCTCCAGCTTTCCCGCATCCTTCTTCACCCAAAGCTTTCCTTCCAGAGTGGCTATTCCCGCTGAGTCATACCCCCTGTATTCCAGCCTTCTCAGCCCCTCCAGGAGAAGGGGGGCGGCCTTCCTCGTACCCACGTACCCTATGATTCCACACACTCTCCCAGCCTCCTCTTCACTTCCCTCGTGAGTAATTCGTTCACCACCTTTCCGTCCACCTTCCCCCTGAAGTATTTCATGAGGATGCCCATGAGGGGACGCACGGCCCCCTCCCCCCTTTCCCTCACGAGCTCCAGATGGGAGGAAACGACTTCCTCCACCTTGGCTCTAAGCTCCTCCTCCCCCACCCTTTCCAAACCGAGTTCCCTTATGGCTTCCCCCACCTCCTTTCCCTCCGCCGCCAGCTTCAGGAGTTCCGGGAGGGCTTCCTTGGCGATTTCCCCTGAGGCCACCTTCCTAAAGGCTTCCAGCAGGAATTCCTCCCCAATCCTTTCCACCCTCCTTCCTTCCCTCCTCAGGCTCACCATGGTTTCGAGGAGGGTAAAGGCCACTAGCTTGGGGGATGCGCCGGATTCCCTCACCAGCCTCTCAAAGGTCTCCACCATCCCGGAATAGAGCAGGCGATCCGCGGTTTCTCCCGAGAGTCCATATCCCCTTAACCTTTCCTTGGTTTTTTCGGGAGGTTCGGGGAGCCTCAGGGAAGCCAGCTTCTCGGGGGTGATGGGGATGGGGGGTATGTCGGTTTCGGGATACATCCTTTCTGCCCCCGGAAGGGGTCTCATGAATTCCGTGTTTCCGTCGGGCAGGGCCCTTCGGGTCTCGGCCGGCACACCCTCCTTCGCTTCTTCCGCCCTTTTGGCCACAGCTTCAAGGGCCTTCCTGCACCTCTCTTCCGGTCCCATCACCATTACCACGGCATCCCCTTCTCCCGCCCCCACCTCCTTTCTGAGGCTCTCCACCTCTTCCTCCGAGATCCCGTATCCCGGTAACTCGTCCGTGTGGAGGATTCCTCCCACACCTCCCTCCACCCTTGCCCTATCGGAGAGTTCCGTGCCCAACCTCCTACCCGGTTGTATTTCCCTTCCGAGGAGACCGGAGAAACCCGGCAACTTGAGGGCCATCACCTTCCCCCCCTTCTCGAGGGCCCTCCTCACCAGCTGGGAGCCCGTTTTCTCGAAGAGGCGGGTGACATCCAAAAACTTCCTCTCCACTCCTCCCGCACCCCTCCTCCTCAATTCCTCCCTTATCTCCAGAAGGGACAGCTGCCTCTGGACTTCCCTCTCTATCACGATGGGTATGAGCTCCAGTTCTTGGATACCCTTGATCTCTTGCCTGGCCCCTCCGGAGATGGAGATGTTCAGGTCCTGTCTTATGGTGCCCAATCCCCTCTTCACCTTTCCCGTGGCCCTCATCAACATTCCCAGTCGGAGGGCTACCTCCGCCGGAGTCTTTGGGTCTGAGAATTCCGGTGCCGTGGCCACTTCCAGAAGGGGAATTCCCAACCTGTCCAACCTGTACTCCACATATCCCTCCCCTTCTCCCACCTTTCTGGCAGCATCCTCTTCCAAGCAGATGGTGGGGAGACGGAAGACTCCCTTCTCCGTCCTGATCTTTCCGTCCGTGGCTATGAGGGCCGTCCGCTGGAAGCCAGAGGTGTTGCTTCCGTCCACGACGATTTTCCTCATCACGTAGATCTCATCCACGGGTTTTGCTTCCAGCATGAGGGAGAGCGTGAGGGCCACCTCCAGGGCTTCCTCGTTGAGGGGATGGGGAGGTTCCTCGTCCAGCTCCACCAAGCATGTGGTATCGGGATAGACTTGATATCTGAATTCCCTCTCCTTGGAGACCTCGAGGAGGGCGGCCCTATCCACCTCCCCGAGCTCGCTCTGGGAGACATGCAACCTCCTCCTCACCTCGAGGGGGGCCTTCTCCTCGCGTAGGACGGAGGGACATCGACAGAAGAGTTTATTCGTGTCGAGCTCTTGATGGATTTCCAGACCCACCTTCAAGCCCAGCTTGGAGTAGTCCCTTTCCATCCACCTCTTTTGTTCGTGGAGCTTTAGAAAGCAACGCTTTGGAAACGAAGGGATTTCCTGAGAGGTAGAAGCGGAGCTTTTGAGGAAGGTCCTCCTTCACCCCTATTCGGTGGGAACTCGCTATCTTCCCAACCCTCCTTCCGGGAAGGATGAGGAGGTCTCCTTCGGGATCCGTGAGATCCTTTCCGTGGTGGAGACCGGTGATACCCATGGCCTTCGTGAGCTTCCCCGGACCGGAAGTCAGTTCCCTTTCCTCCTCCACCCCCCTCCTCCTCTTCATGAGTTCTGTCCCTTCCAGGGGCTCTAGGGCCCTCACCAGTACCGCACCCGCTTCCCCCTTTCTTCCCGCGACGACGTTGAAGAGCCAGTTCCCGTGTACCATGTAGACGAAGGAAATTCCCCTCGGTCCCCACATCACCTCGTTCTTCTTGGTCTTTCCCTTCGAGGCCCTGGAGGCGGGATCCCCTTCCCCGTAGTAGGCTTCCGTTTCGACGATCCTTCCCGAGGTGAGACCCTCCTTCGAGCGGTGTACCAGTATCTTCCCAAGCAGTTCCCTCGCCACCTTTGAGGGATCCCTTTCGTAGAAGGATCTGGGAAGGGGTGCCATTCAAGAAGGATTTCAAGAAATCCTTTAAAGGAGAGGAAGGTATCTTTGCAGATGCTTGATAGGGTCGCCCTTTCCTGTGCTAGGAGGAAGAAAACCATCCTGTTCGTCGTCCTCCTCTTTTCCTGTTTCATGGCCTATGGTGCCGGTCAGGTAAGGCAGACCTCCGACTACAAGAAGTTCCTCTCCTCCGAACAGCCCTCGGTTAAAGTGACCCTGCTCGTTGCCAGCGAGTTCCAGGGAATGATCTTTGAAACGGTCCTGATAGAGGGGGAGAACCTACTCAGGGCCGAGGCTCTCAGAAGGATCCTCTACTTGGAGAATTTCCTCCTCTCCTCTCCCGAACTGGAGAACGTGGTGTTGAGATGTCCTTCCTATGCCGATCTCCTCCTCCAGCATCTCCCCCAAGTGAGGGAGATGCTTGGGAATCCCTCCAACGATCCCCTCGTCGAACAGATGGTAATGGCTGCCTACCTTACCCTCATGTCCAATCCCCAGACCTCCGCACAGCTCTCCGGCTACCTGACGCCCGATTTGAGGGCGGGGAAGATGATGGTATATCTGAATTCTTCCCTGCCCAAGGAGAGGCTCATGGAAGCGGTGGAGGCAATGGGAAGGGAGATCAAGGGGGTAGAGGGTCTGAGCCTCCACCTCACCGGATCCTATTCCATGGAGAGGGACATAAGGGAGGTTATGAACAGGGACAACAGGGTGCTCATGCCCGCCACCTTTCTCTTCATCCTCTTCCTCCTCTTTCTGACCTTCAGGAGGTTCTCCGATGTGGGCAGGTGCCTGTTGGTGGTAGGACTGGCGGCCCTCTGGACGATGGGAATAATGGGTCTAACGGGTTCTGATTTCACTTCCATCCACGTGGCCCTCGTACCCATCTCCATGGTGGCGGGAATAGATTACTCCCTCTACTTCCTCTCCAGGTACTACGAGGAGAGGAGGAAGGGAGAGGGGGTAGAGGGGGCCCTGCGGACCTCGGCCAGCAGGGTGGGTGGGGCCGTTGCCATGTGCTTCCTGACCACCATGATAGGTTTCCTTTCCTTCTCCATCTCGGATCTCCCACCGGTCAGAACCCTGGGACAATTCGCTGCCCTGGCGGTGGGTTTCGCCTTCCTCCTGACGCTGACCCTTCTCCCAGCACTCGTTCACAGGGAAGAAGTGGGTAGGGCCAAAAGGGAGGGGGGAGTGAGTAGGGGTTTGGCTTCCCTCGGGAGGGGAATTTCCCGCCACCGCAAGGTCATCCTATTGGGTTTGGCGGTAACCGTGGTCCTCTCCGCTCTCGTTGCTCCAAGGGTGGGGTCCACCATGTCCTTTAACCTCCTCCTGCCTTCGGGGGTGGAATCCCTTCAGACCCAGCACAGGATGGAGGAGCTCTTCGGGGGCCAGAACCAGCTCTTCGTCCTGGTGCAGGGGGACTTCCTGCAACCCCAAGCCCTTCAACAGTTGCTGGTGCTGGAAAGGGAAGTGGTGGGAGATCCGAGGGTCAGGGGTCTCATAGGGGGTAGTTACAGCGTGGCCGATGCCGTCTACGGTTACACGCTGGGTAACCTTCCCCAGACCAAGGAAGGGGTGTTGGAGGTATTGGAGAACCTGCGCAGGACCAACAGCGTTTTCCTACCCCTTTCGGGGGAGAAGACCCTCGTGATCTTTTATGTGCTTGGCAGAACCGATAGGGACTTCAAAAAGGCCACGGAGGTGGTGAGGGAACACGTGAGGAACTTTTCCAGCCCCTTCTTTACCCTGAGGTTGGATGGGGAGCCGGCGGTGGGTGGGGCACCCGCCGTCATCTCGGATCTTTTCTCGAGGGTCATTCCCAATATGGTGAAGACGACGGTCCTGGCCCTCCTCGCCTGCTTCTTCGTCCTGATCCTCCTCTTCCGTTCTCCCGTGGTGGGTACCCTCACCATCCTTCCCGTGGGGATGGTGGTGATGTGGGAACTGGCGACCTTCTACCTGCTCGGCTGGTCCCTAGACGTTTTCACGCTCGGTAGCTTCTCCCTCATGATCGGGATGGGAATAGACTACAGTGTCCAGCTCTCCTCGAGGTTGAGGGAGGAAAAGGGGAAGGGTGGATCGCCTGAGGAAATCGCCTCCCGCACGGCGGGAAGCATAGGGAGGGCAGTACTGGCTTCCGCGGTGACTATGGGTGGAGGTTTTCTCGTCCTCTCCCTCTCGAAGATGCCTGCCATGGCTAGGTTTGGGGAACTGGTAGCCCTGGTCATCTTCTACGCCTTTCTAGCAGCCCTCCTTTTCCTCCTCTCCGTGTTTTCCTTCGAAAGAAAGAAGGGGTAATTTATTGTGAAAAAGAGAAAAGGGTAGATGGGTAGTGTCAAGGATCTGGAGGTAATCGAGAAGCCCACCCCTACGAAGATGGGAATAGGTAGGTTCCATTTCTCGGATCGCTATTCGGTTTTCGACTGGGGAGAAATGCCCGATCACATCGAAGGAAAGGGTGCGGCCCTGTGCCTGATGGGAGCCCACTGCTTCGAGAAGCTGGAGGAAAGGGGGATCAGAACCCATTACAGGGGGGTGGTGGATGGGAGGGGAAGGGTGGTACGCTTCGAGGAACTCCAGGAACCCTCCAGGATAATGGAGATCCATTTGGTCAACGTTTACAGACCAAAGGCCTACTTGGAGGGGGGAAAACTCAGATACGATTATACCGTTTACCGTCCCTCCCTGAGAAACTACTTGCTTCCCCTCGAGATAATATACAGGAACGGCCTCCCCGAGGGTTCCTCTGTTTTCAAGAGACTGCAACAGGGACTCGTGACCCTTCAGGATTTGGGCTTGGATCACATGCCCAAACCGGGTGAGAGGTTGGCCAGACCCATCTTCGAGGTGAGCACCAAGTTGGAGGAGGGTGACAGGTATATCAGTTGGAGGGAAGCCAGGGAAATAGCTGGATTGACGGATAGGGAGGTGGAGGAGGTTAAGTCTTTGCTCCTCAGGGTGGATGAGGTCATAACGGAAATAGCCCAACGGGCCGGAATGGTGAACGAGGATGGCAAGATAGAACTGGCTTTCGATCCCGAGAGGAGGTTGATGGTGGTGGATGTGGTGGGTACCCTGGATGAATGCAGGTTTACCTATGAAGGCATCCACGTGAGCAAGGAGGTGGCCCGCTTCTACTACAGAAAAACGGAATGGTATTTGGACACGGAGAGGGCCAAAAGGGAGGCTGCGGAGAAGGGGGTAGAGAATTGGAAAAGCCTCTGCAGGCTGGAACCCCCCAGGCTCGATCCACAGCTGAGGAAGATCGTGAGTCAGATGTACATGGCGGCCGCCAACGCCCTAACGGGAAGGAGGATGTTCGAGGTACCCAATCTCCGTGAGGTGGTGAGGGCCTACAGGGAGTATGCCGAAGATAGGGACCTCAGGGAGGGGAAGGGGTAGGGGGACTCCTGGGGGAAAGCTCGCCCGCCAGGTTCTGGAGCATGAGCCTCCTCACCTGCTGGGGTTCCCTCGTGTGGCCCAGTACCCACATGAGTTTCACATAGGCGACCTCAGGGAGCATGTCCTCCGCGGGGATTACCCCCATCTTCAGCAGGTCCCTTCCGGTGGAGTAAACGTGGAGGTTGACCCTTCCCCAGAGGCATTGGGAAGTCATCACCACCGGTATCCCTTCCTCCTCCGCCCTCTTCAGGGCGGGGAAGAGGGTCTCGGGAGCATGCCCCAGTCCCGTTCCCTCCAGCACTATCCCCCTGTATCCGAGTTCTAGGGCGGAAAGGAGGAGATCGGCGCCCATTCCCGGCGTGACCTTTAGGAGGAGCACCCTCGGTTCTAGCTTGCCGTCCACTTCCACCCTCCCTTCTCCCCTTTTCCTGTATTCCCTCAGCATCTTCACTTCCCCGTTCTTCACCATTCCCAAGGGCCCCTCGTTGATGCTCACGAAGGCATCCCTCCGGCTCGTATGACATTTCCTCACCCTCGTGCCCCTGTGGATCAGGCAGTAATCGTCGTTCATGGAGCCATGCATGACCACGCAAACCTCCCCAAGGTCGGAGCGGGAGGCAACCGTTACCGCACTCAAGAGGTTGAGATGGGCGTCGGTGCTCGGACGATCGGAGGAACGCTGGGCGCCCACGAGGACCACGGGTCCGGTGAGGTTTTTCAGCATGAAGCTGAGGGCGGAAGAAGTGTAGGCCATGGTATCGGTACCATGCGCCACCACCACCCCTTTAGCCCCGGCGTTCAGACCTTCCGCCACCTTCTCCGCTATCCTCACCCAGAGTTCAGGGGTCATGTGTTCACTGAAAACGCTACAGGCCTCCACCGTTTCCAGCCTAGCCAGTTCAGCCAGCTCGGGGACCAAGGAATAGAGCTCTTCCGGTGAGAAGGCAGGGTGGACTCCCCCCGTTCTGTAATCCACCCTCGAAGCTATGGTGCCCCCCGTTCCCACCAGCCTCACGAGGGGTTTGGAGGGATCGGGGGGAGAGGGTGGGGGGAGTCCCTTCCAACCCTCCCCTTCTCCCAACTTGGTGATCCTAGTCTCCTTTCCTATCCTCACTCCTATGTTGTAACCGTTTGGGAGCTTCAGCACCAAGCAAGTGGGATCGCCCAGTTCGGTCCTGGGCATCAGGATTCCCTCGTATACTCTTTCCCCGCTCTCCACCCTCACGAGGTCCCCCACCTTGATGGAGAGCTCCGAGAGGAGTTTGGCCAGCTCCCCGGAATATCCAAACATCATCGAACTTGGAGGGGAAGGATATTAAGTCCCATGGAAAAGGAGGGGAGATGAAAGTAGTGGCCTTGGTCAGCGGGGGAATGGACAGTACGGGTTTTGCTTCCCAGTACGGGGCCAAGGGATACGAAGTTTATCCGATGATCTTCAGGTACGGTCAGAAAGGGGAAAAGGAGGTGGAGGTCGCCCTCTCCCTCTGTAGGAAGCTTGGCTTCCACGAACCCATGGTGGTGGAGATGGAGTTCATGAAGGGGATCTGGAGGGGAACCCAGCTCACGGATGAGGGGGTAGAAGTCAAGGGGGAATACCGGCCGGATGTGGTGGTGCCACTGCGCAACGCGGTCTTCCTCACCCTCGCCACGGCTTACGCCCATACGGTGGGGGCGGAGAAGGTCCTCTACGGTGCCACACTCAGCGATACGGAAGTGGATGGCAGGACGGGATGGGTGAAGTACCCGGATACCACCCCCCTTTTCTCCTCTTTACTCTCGGGGGCCCTAGCCGTGGGACACTTCAACAGGCTAGTTGAGATCACCTCGCCGGCCCAGGAGGGAATGGACAAGGTGGAGTGTTTGAGGCGCAGCTTCAGGGTGATGGGAGATCTCATCTATGAGACCTGGAGCTGTTATCTGAGCGGAAGGCTGCACTGTGGAAGGTGTGAATCCTGTCTCAACAGGAAGGAGGCCTTCAGGAGGGCAGGGATAGAGGATAGGACGGAGTACGAGGTCAGGATCTGAGGAGCCTTCCAAGCTTCCTGAAGTCCTCCTCGAGGGAGGAGCGGTTTTTGCCGCTGTAAAGTCCTGCGGCTGGATGATAGGTGAGGAAGAGGGAAAAATCCAGGTCAGCGAACCTGCACTTCACCTTCCTCCCATGTTCTTTCGCCATCTCCACGGGCCTCCCCAAAAGGACCGAAGCCGCTACCCTCCCCAGTGCCACTACCAGTTTTGGCTTCAGGATCTTCAGCTGTTCCTCTAGGTAGGGTTTGCAGGCCTCCGTCTCCTCCGGGAGGGGGGTCCTGTTGTTTGGAGGGCGGCATTTGATCACGTTGGTGATGTATACTTCCTCCCTCTTCACCCCAGCCGAGAGAAGAAGGGAAGTGAGGAATTTTCCGGCGGCACCAACGAAGGGAAGGCCCTCCCTATCCTCCTGGGAACCGGGGGCTTCCCCCACCACTACCAGTCTGGGAAGGGAAGGGCCGGAGCCAAAGACGGTTTGGGTCCTGGTTTTCCAGAGTCCGCACTTCCTGCATTCGGAGACCTCTGCTTCAAGCCTTTTCAGATCCTCCAGTCTCCTTTCCATGCCCCACCCACTGCTCCATCCTCTTGTGTACCTCCCTGAGGAGCTCCAGGTCCTCCGCACAGTGCTGGAGGATCAGTTCCCTGGAGGTAGGGTCTCCCCTCTTGGCCAGCCTGAAGAGGGTGGAGACATCCCTTCCCTCGAATTCCACCTTCCTGCTCAGACCGAAGAACTTGGCAACCGAGTCCAGACGGTAGCTCGAGAGGAGAAGGTGCTGTTTGCACCAGACATAGAGGTCGAGGGAGGGGAGGAGGAGAAGCTTCCTGAGATCCACTCCGAGGAGGAGGGCCCTGGCCGTGAGGAAGGGAAGATCGAAACCGGAACCGTACCAAGTAACCACCCCCTCACATCCCTCCAGTTCCTTAGCCAGCTCCTCCAGCGCCTCCTTCTCCTCCCCCTCATCGGCACAGAACTTTACGGAGAGTTTTTCCCCCTTCAGCATGCCAAGGGCTACTATGGAACCCTCGTCAGCCGTTTTGGATGAAGTTTCTATGTCCAGATAGAGGAGCACTCACTCACCCATCAGGAAGACGGAGAGCCTCCTAGTCCTGGGGCCGTCTTCCTCTATTACTAGGAAGTTCTGCCAGGTGCCCCTCACGACCCTCCCCTCCACCACGGGGAGCACCTTACAGGTACCCAACAGGGCAGATTTCAGGTGGGCATGGGCATTGTCGTCTATCCTATCGTGCTCATAATTCCCTACGGGAGGGATGAGTTCATCCAGCTTCTTCAGGAGATCGTGTTTCAAACCGCTCTCCCCTTCGTTGAGCGTGAGGGAGGCGGTGGCGTGGGGAAGGTTCACCACGAGCAGGCCGTTCTTTATTCCAGACTTCCGAACTTCCTGGAGGATTTGATCGGTGAGGTCCACCACTTCGCTCTTCCTCCTCGTGGAGAAGGTTATTTCGCTGTACCAGACCTTCATCGGAGAAGAATGGGAAACTTCATTATTATCCTTTGGTGTAAAGCTTTTACTCGAGGGGCCTAAAAGAAGAGAATGGCGGATAAGGAATTCGGTCCCCACCCCAACATGAAAAGGCTTTACCATCTCTACCTTTTGTTGGTCCTGTTGCCCTTACTCCTGCTGGGTCTGGGTCTCTCCCTCCTCATCCTGAAGTACGGAACTCTCTATTTCCTGCTCTTCTTCTCCCTTTACTTCGTGCCCCTTTTTCTTGCAACGACCCTCGTGCTCTACTGGATCCCAAGATACTATTCCTCCCTTAGGTACGAGCTGAGGGAGGAGGAGGTGAGGGTGAGAAAGGGTGTGTGGTGGAAGATGGAACACACAGTTCCCTATGCCAGGGTGATGAGCGTGGATACCGTTCAGGGTCCCCTCTCCAGGAGGTTGGGCATAGGCTCCGTGGACATCTACACGGCTGGTTACACGGGCCAGGCAGGAGGTGGGGGAGGTCCGGGCACCAGGAGAGCGGAGGCTTCCCTTATCCATCTCTCCAACTTCAGGGAGATCAAGGAAGAAGTGTTGAGAAGGGTGAGGGGAAGACCTTTGTTTGGGGATTCGGGTAGAATAGTGGAAGAACTGGTGAAAATTAGGGAGTTGCTGGAGCGGGGGAGATGAGAAGAGTCTTAACCCAGTCTAGAGTCCCTTTAGTTTTTGGCGAGGGGACTGGGTAAAGTCACCACCTCTCTTCAAAAAGGATTGAGATTGCTAACCTTTGATGCAAGGCTTTTACTTCCCTGAGGCCAGGAGAGAAGATGAAAGGGCATGGTCCCTCGTTTGGGCTTCGTTTTGTTCTCTTCCCAAGCATGCTGTTTCGCATTCCTTTCCTTGATGGGGAAAGGGGGGTTGCGGGTAAATGAGGAAAGAAGAGGTTTGGATAGTCATACCCGCCTACAACGAGGAAAGATCCGTGGGTAGGGTTTTGGAGGAACTGAAGAAGAGGGGATGGAAGAACCTGTTGGTAGTGGACGATGGTTCGAGCGATGCCACGGGGAAAGTGGCCAGAGAGGCTGGAGCCGTGGTGATCAGACACGAGGTGAACTCGGGATTGGGGGCTGCCCTGCGTACGGGTCTCAGGGAGGCCTTCAGGAGGGGGGCAAAGGCAGCGGTAACCTTCGATGCGGATGGGCAGCATGATCCCGATTCCGTGGAGAAGATCGTGGAGGCCCTGGAAGGGGCGGATTTCGTGGTGGGTAAGAGGAGGAGTGTGGGAATTCCCCTGAACAAGCGCCTCGGCAATTTTTTGCTCGACGTTCTAACCTTTCTGCTGAGCGGGATCTTCACGGATTCACAGTCGGGGAATAGGGGATTTTCCAGGAAGGCACTTGGGGAACTGGAGATCGAGAGCAACAGATATGCCGTCTCTTCCGAGTTCATCCTCCAGGCCTCGAAGAAGGGATGGAGGGTGAGAGAGGTCCCCGTCAAGTGTTTCTACCATGAGTACAGCAAGGCCAAGGGTACGACCATCCTGAGCGGCTTCAGGATTTTCCTCTCCCTGCTCGCCCAGGAGGCAAGGGAATGGTCAAGAAGGTAATAGGATTGGAGGAAGCCAAGAGGAGGCTGGAAAGGGAATGGAAGCCTTCGCCACGGGTGGAGGAGGTGGGGATTTGGGAGGCAACTGGGAGGGTTCTGGCGGAAAGGGTGAGGTGTGGGGTGGACCTTCCACCTTTCGACAGGGCCCTTTACGATGGTTACGCCGTGAGGGCGGAGGACACCTTTGGGGCGGGTGAGGCTTCCCCCGTTTTCTTGAAGAGGCTGGGAAAGGTGGAGGCGGGTGAGTGGCCTTCGGTTGGAGTGAAGAGGGGAGGATGTGTGCGCGTGGCGACGGGGGCACCCCTCCCCCCGGGTGCGGATGCGGTGGTGATGGTGGAATACACCGCGGAGGAGGGGGAAGGGGTAAAGATCTACCGTCCCGTCTCTCCGGGGGAAAACGTGTGGAAGAGGGGGACGGAAAGGAGGAAGGGGGACCTCCTCCTCGACCCAGGCCGTATCCTCACGTGCAGGGAAATTGGGGCCCTGGCGGCAGCCGGGGTGGGAAGGGTAAGGGTTTACGCTAGGCCGAAGGTGGGGGTGCTGGTCACGGGTGATGAACTGGAGGAACCGGGGAGAAAACTGGGGAGGGGGAAGATATTCAACTCCAACGGCCCCATGCTCTGCTCTGCCCTGAGTTCCTGTGGCTGTCTTCCCCTTTGGTTGGGAGTGGCTAGGGATAGACCGGAGGATCTCAGGGAAAAGATAAGGGAAGGGATTTCCTCCTGTGAGGTCCTCTTGGTGACTGGAGGTTCCTCCGAGGGAGAGAGGGATTTGGTTCCTTCGGTGGTAGGGGAGATGGGGAGGCTTCTCTTTCACGGTCTGGCCCTCAAACCGGGAAAGCCCACCTTCTTCGCCCTAGTGGGGAACAAGCCCCTCTTCGGCCTGCCTGGCTATCCCCTCTCCGCCCTCCTGGTCTTCCATCTGTTGGTGGAGCCCTATCTCAGGAGGATGGGCGGTCTTCCCGAACCACCCCTCCTCTCCCTCCGGGCGAGACTCTCGGAAGGAATGGAAAAGGCGAGGGGAAGGGAGGAGTTGGTCCCGGTGAGGCTCAGATGGAAGGACGGGGGATGGTGGGCGGAAGTGGTGAGGAAGGGATCGGGGGCCATCACTTCTCTCCTGGAGGTGGATGGGTATTTCCGTATCCCCAGGGAAAGGGAAAGACTGGAAAAGGGGGAGGAAGTGGAGGTCTTCCTCTTCGGAGGTGGATGATGTTCAGGGTGCTGGGAGTGGGTGGATACAAGGACAGTGGTAAGACGGAAGTGGTGGTGGGACTGGTAAGGGAGCTGGTGGGGAGGGGGTACAGGGTGGGAACGGTGAAGCATCTCTCCAAGCATTCGATGGATAGGGTGGGAACGGATACTTGGAAGCATGGGGAGGCGGGAAGCGAGGTGGTAGTGGCGGTGGGTGAGAGGGAGGTGGCGGTCAGGGAGAGGAAGGGAAAACCTGAGCTGAGGGAGGTCCTGCTTTCCCTGAGGGGGCTGGATTTCGTCATCTTGGAAGGTTTCAAAAGGGAGGAGGTGGTGAAGGTGATGGTGGCCAGGAGGGAGGGGGAGGCGGAGGAACTGGACGACGACTTCACCGCAGCCTTCGTGGGATGTGGGGTGAAGGGAAAGCCCGTTTTCCCCTTTGGGGCTTACCGTCGGTTGGCGGACTTGGTGGTGGAGAGGGCCACCACTCCCACGGGTGGTCTTGACTGTGGGGAGTGCGGTTTTGGGACCTGCAGGGAGTTCTTACGGGCAGCCGCTTCGGGTAGGAAGGGAAGGAGGGAGTGTGCGGCCTTGATGGGAGGGGTGGAGCTTTGGGTGGATGGGAAGAGAGTCCCCCTCAATCCCTTCGTGAGGAGAATCGTCTCCAGAACCATTCTCGGCATGCTTTCCTCCCTCAAGGGGGGAAGGGGGAGGGAGGTGGAACTGAGGATAAGGAGGGGGTGAGATGGAAGACGGGTTTGGCAGGCCCTTGAAGAGCTTGAGGATTTCCGTCACGGAGGAATGCAACTTGAGTTGCTTTTACTGCCACAGGGAAGGTCTGGAGGGAGGTGGGAGGAGGATGGAGGCGTGGGAGATAGGGAGGATAGCGGAGGTGGCTTGTGGTCTGGGGATGGGAAAGGTTAAACTCACGGGTGGGGAGCCCCTCCTGCGCCAGGATTTGGAAGAGATAGTGAGGGAAGTTTCTTCCTCCTCGGAAGAGGTTTCCATGGTGACGAACGGAATAGGACTGAAGGAGAGGGCTTCGGGCCTCGCGGAGGCAGGATTGAAGAGGGTGAACGTAAGCTTGGATACCCTGAACCCGGAGAAGTATGCCAAACTCACGGGCGTGAGGGCCCTCGACGGGGTTCTGGATGGGATAAGGGCAGCCCTGGATGCCGGGCTGCATCCCGTAAAACTCAACATGCTCCTGCTCAGGGGGATCAACGAGGAAGAGGTGGAGGGGATGGTGGAGTTCGCCAGGAGGATGGGTTTAAAGCTACAGTTGCTCGAACTCATCCGCCTCCCCACCGACCCCCCCGAGATTTACGAGAGGTTCCACGTGGACCTATCGGGGATAGAGGAGAGGCTGAAGGAGAGGGGGAGGGTGAAGGTGAGAAAGGAACTGCACGCGAGGAGGGTTTACGAGTTGGACGGGGTGGAGGTGGAGGTGGTGAGGCCCATGCACAACTCCGAGTTCTGCCTCCACTGCACCCGCCTCAGGCTAACCCACGATGGCTATCTCAAGCCTTGCCTCATGAGGAACGACAACCTGGTAGACGTGCTCTCTCCCCTGAGGGAGGGAAAGGAGGATGGGGTGAGGGAGGCCTTCGAGCTGGCGGTGAGGAGGAGGAGGCCATACTTCGGGATGGTCAGGCAGGGATTTATCATCTTCCGAAGAATGGGAGGAGAGGGGAGATAGATGGAGGAGAGGAAGGAAGCCCTGAGGGAGCTCCTCAGGCGGCTGCACGCCGGCGCCTCCCCCGCGGAGGTCAAGGAGAACTTTAAGAAGGTACTGGAGGGGGTGAGCCCATTAGAGATCGCAAGGGTGGAGCAGGAACTCGTGCAGGAAGGCTTTCCCAGGGAGGAAATCCGCAGGCTGTGCGAGGTGCACTTGGAGGTTTTCAGGGAGCAGCTGGAAAGGCAGAGGGTCGAGGTTCCTCCAGGCAATCCTCTGGAAATCTTGATGGGGGAGCACGAGGAGCTGCAGAAGAGAATGGGGAAGATGAAGGAGGGGGTGAGCAGAATCGCGGAGGCGGGGGGACCCCCCTCTGCGGAAGGGGAGCTCTCCACCATGCTCAAGCTTTCGGAGGAACTGCTGGAGGCCGAGAAGCATTATCTGAGGGAGGAGAATGTGCTCTTCCCGATGCTGGAGAAGCACGGGATAACCGAGCCTCCGGCCATCATGTGGATGGAGCACGACCAGCTCCGCAGGGAGAAAAAGGAGCTTCACGGCCTCCTTCAGGAGGGCCCGGCGATGGATTTTGGGGAGTTCAAGAAGAGGCTGGAGGAACGCGTGCTTTCGCTGGACCGCCTCCTCCAGGGCCACATCCTCAAGGAGAACCGCATCCTCTTCCCCTCCGCCCTCCGGGTCATCACCCCTGAGGAGTGGCGGGAGGTGAGGAGAGGCTTCGATGAGATAGGTTACTGCTGCTTCACCCCTCCGCTGTCACCGGTGCCCGCGGAGGAGGGAAAGGTCGAGGAGAAAGAGGTAAACCTGCTCCAGTTCGAGACGGGTTCCCTCTCCGAGCGTGAGGTGGAAGCCATCCTGAACACCCTGCCCGTGGACCTCACCTTCGTGGGAGAGGACGATACCGTGAGGTACTTCAACAAGCCGGAGAAACGCTTCTTCGTCAGGACGAAGGCAGTCTTGGGGAGGAAGGTCCAGCTCTGTCACCCACAGAAAAGTGTTCACGTGGTCAACAGGATTCTGGAGGCCTTCAGGAGGGGGGAAAGGGACGTAGCGGAGTTCTGGATTCAGAAGGACGGACGCCTAATTTACATCAGGTACTTCGCGGTGAGGGACAGAGAAGGGAAGTACCTGGGTACGCTGGAGGTGACCCAAGACATAACGGAGCTGAAGAGGATCGAAGGGGAGAGGAGGCTCCTGGACTGGGGAGGATGAGGACCGTTCTTTTCGTCTGTGTGGAGAACAGTTTTAGGAGTGTGGTGGCAGAGGCCTACTTCAACAGATATGCACCCAAGGGGTGGAGAGCGGTGAGTGCCGGAATCTCCCCCGCTCAGGTCGTACACCCCATCGCCGCCGAGCTCGTGAGGGAAGAGGGGATAGAGCTGGGCGACAGGAAGCCTCGCTTCCTCACCCGCGAACTCCTCGAGGGAGCTGATATGGTAGTGGTGGTCTGCGGGGCGCGATGTCCCGTCGTGCATGCTCCCGTGGAGAGGTGGGAACTCCCCGACCCGGCGGACATGGAGCCAGGGGAGGCCAGGAGGGTGGTGGGGGAGATAAAGAGGAGAGTGCTCGAACTGGTCGGGAGGCTGGCTACTTCCTCCACTGGAGCAGGTACTCCCTCATGATCCCCAGCTTCTTCCTGGAGGGTGTGGTGCAGAACCTCTCGTTCACGATGGTGGCCTTCCTCACCTTGAAGCCTGCCCTCTCCGCAATCTCGCAGACGGGGGTGAAGACTTCGAAGACACCACCCTCGTTCGGGAAGCATCCATCGGAGATCACCATCGCCACCTCCCCCCCCTCCACACAGGCCACATACAGTTTTTCCACCACCTTTGAGAGGTCTTCCAGATAGGCTTCCCTCTCGAACTTGGGTTCCCCCTCCTCCATTCTCACCCCCAACAGTTTTTCCGGTGGGGGTGGGGGGAGGCCCAGGATTTCCTCCTCCAACCGATATGCATGGACATATTCCAGCTTTCCGGGATAGGGTGGAGAGGTGATCACGGCGTCGAAGGCTTCCTCCTCCACCTCCATTTCCCTGGCATCCCCTTCCACGATGGTGAGGTCCACCCTCTTCGTTCCCAGCTTTTCCAGATCATCACACATCCATCCTATTCTCCTGGCCAGGGCTTCCCTCAGGGGAGGGGTTTTCCTCTTCCTGACCTTCAGCACCTCCCCATCCCTGAAGGCCCAGCTACTCTCCACCGCCGCCAGCATGAGGGCCGTGAGGAGGAACTCTCTCTCCCCTTCCTCCCTTTTGAGGATTTCCTCCCTGAAGAAGAGGAGATCCTGGAGAACACCGGGATGGAAGAACTTCTGCAGGAATTTCGGAGGGGAGGTGCTGGGGGGATGAAAGGGAGTGGAGAGGAGCTCCTTCCCCGCCTTCCTCAGGGAGGAGAGGTCGTAATCCCTCGTCTCCACCCTGCAGAGGAAGAGGAGAAGGGGATGTACCTCATAACCCACCGCGTCCACCCCCAGCTCCTTGCATGCTAGGAGGGTGGTTCCCTTCCCGCAAAAGGGGTCCAGTACCCTATCGCCCCTTCCCATCCAGAGGTTCTGAAGGAGCATCACCACAAGGGACCTGGAGAAGGCTTCCTTGAGGGGAAACCAGCCATACACTGGAACCCCACGGTTGGGGAGATCCGTGACCAGCTTCCCCAACCTCAGATTCTTTACCACCTTCAAGTCTTCACCAGGCTCTTCAGGTATTCCCTCTCCTGTTCCGTGAGTTCCAACTCCCCGATGATTTTCTCCCCCATCTTCCCCTCCACCATCAGGGCCAGATACCCCAATTCCTCCCTGCACCTCCTGGAGGAGGTATGGGAGCGGAGGGCCCACTTCTTGGCTATCGAGTCCCGGAGGGCCCTCTTCCCCCTCGTTCTGGCGTAGAAGAGGGCGGAGCTCGGATACTGGGGCCTTCTTGGGGAAAGTTCCCCTTCCCTCAGGAGGGCTGGACCGGCACCCATTATTTCCGAAGCGTAGCTCCACATCCCGTAGTGCCCTCTCCTGACCGCCCTCGATAGGAAGATCTCCACCTTCGAGAGGGCATCGTAGAGCCTGGCCCTATCCTTGGGAGAGAGGGCAGGGGGGAGGTTCTCCGTTACCCACCCCAGGAACTCATCGGGGGGAAGGTCCAGTTCCATCACCAGCCTCCTCCCCTTCTCCACCGAGTCCACATGGGGCAGTTTTCCCAAAACCTCGAAGACGTTGGTTTCCAGGTCCCTCAAGTAGAGGGCCAAATCTTGGATCCCGCATTTTCTTTTGGCCCCGCAGGAGGTTTGGAGGTCGTTGATGGCAGCCCTCGCGTCACCCCTGCTGGTTTCCGCAATCCTCTTCAGTACCATCGGATCCACCTCTATTCCCTCCTTCAGGCAGATCCTCCTGAGGATCTCCTCTATTTCTGAAGGGGTGAAGCGTCTCAGGTTCACTTCCAAACAGAGCTCCCGAATTTCCTGCGGTAAGTTCCTGCGATCGTTGGCGGTGAGGATGATGGGATTCTTGGTGGTCTCCAGGATTTCCTTCACCGCCCTGTATCCCCCCCTGTCCTCGTGAGGGTGAAGGTTGTCGGCTTCGTCCAGGATCACCAGCCTCTTCTCACCCTTCTTTCCCGTGAGGGTACCCGTGGCGGCAGCCTCCCCCGCCACCCTCTTCAATACCTCAAAGGTTCTCTGGTCGCTGGCGTTCAGCTGGATGGCATCCCATCCCTCCTCTCCCGCCAGGGCCTCGGCGATGGAGGTCTTTCCCGTTCCGGGGGCGCCGTAGAGCAAGAGCGCCCTCTTTTCGGGTTTTCCCCTCTTCCAGCCCTCCACCCACTCCTTCACCTTCTGGAGGGCAGCCTTTTGTCCCACCACTTCGCTCAGTTTCTTTGGTCTGTATTTCTCGGACCAGGGAAGGAACATCGTAGATTTTTGGCCCCACAGGGATAAAGCCCTTGACAGGAGAATACTTTCACCCCATGGGTTAAAGGATGGCGGAAAAAAGAAAGGGGGAATGAACTTGAAGCTCGCCGTGATAGGGGATACCCACCTGGGAGCAAAATGGGGCACTCAAAGGGAGGAAGATCCCTTCGATCAGGCCGAGGAAGCGTTGCGGAAGGCCGTGGAGGGAGATGTGGACCTCATCCTCCTGTTGGGAGATCTCTTCGACACTAGGGCTCCCAGGCATGAGGTGTGGGCCAAGGCAATGAGACTCTTTACCCTTCCTAGGATGGCCGAGGGAAGGATGAGGTTGGTTGGGGTGAAGGGGAAGGAGGAAAAGGAAATCTCACCCCTCTCCCTGCAGGGAATCCCGGTGGTGGCCCTTCATGGAAACCATGAGAGCAGGACGGAAGGATTGAAGAATCCGGTGGAAGTGTTGGAGGCGGCTGGAATGCTCATCCACCTCCACAGGGAAACCGTGATCTTTGAGGGTCCGGGAGGAAGGGTGGCAGTCCATGGTATGAGCCACGTTCCGGAGAGATATTCGAAGAGCTTTTTGCAAACTTGGAATCCCAAGCCCGTGGAGGGTGCCTTCAACGTGCTCATGCTTCATCAGTCCCTAGGCCAGTACGTTTTTTCAACCGAGGAGTCCCCGGGTATCTTTCCCGAGGACCTTCCAAAGGGTTTCGACCTCTACCTCTGCGGACACGTGCATTACAGGGCCGAGGCCAGTGTCTGGGGAAGGCCCCTCCTCTTCCCCGGAAGCACGGAAAGGACACAGCTCCTTCCGATAGAAGCCCAGAGCCAGAAGGGCTTTTACTTGGTGGAGGGGGGAAGACCGCGTTTCGTGGAATTGGAGACTCCCCGCGACTTCTTCTATGAAGAGGTGGATGCGGAGGGAATGGATGTCCATCAGCTGCAGGAGAGGGTGAGGGAAAGGGTGGAAACCCTCCTTTCCTCGAGGAGGAGGAACATGAAAAAGCTCCCGCTCATCCGCCTGAGGTTGAAGGGAAGGTTGGCGAGGGGGAAGAAGGGAGACTTCGAAGACTCATCTTTGGTGGAGGAGTTTTCGGACAGGGCTTTACTCGTGATAAGCAAGGAAGACCTCTCCTCCCCACAGGAGGAAGTTAGGAGGGAGGTTTTGGAGAGGTTGAAGGATGCTCGTTCACTCGAGGAGATGACCCTGAGGCTTTTGGAGCAACAACTCTCTGAGCTGAAGTATTCCTATGGGCTCGAAGCCAGGAGTCTCTACACCCTCATGCTGGAGGGAAAGGAGGGAGAGGTGGAGGAGAAGGTGAGGGCCTTCGTCAGGAAGATGGTGGAGATAGAGCTGGAGGGGGAGAGATGATCACCCGCGTAAGACTGAAAGACTGGAAATCGCATGCCCAAACCGAATTGAGGTTCGGTGACGGCACCAACTTGCTGGTGGGGGGGATGGGGAGTGGGAAGAGCAGCGTGCTGGAAGCCATTTCGATGGGCCTCTTCGGCAAGATTCCCGGGCTCAGGGAGAGGGGGATAAAGCAGGAGGATCTGATCAGGAGCAAGCCGGAGCCCGCGGAGTTGGCGGAAATAGAAGTTGGGTTCATGCTTCCCACGGGTGAGGAGTATCTGGTGAGGAGGGTGATAAGGAGGAAGGGTGGAACCTCCGCGGAGCTGAGGAAGGCGGATGGTACTTTGGTGGAAGGGTCAACGGCCGGAAAGGTCACGGAGATGGTGGAAAAGTTACTGGGGGTGAGCTACGAACTTTTTGAAAGGGCCGTTTACTCCCAGCAGAACAGGCTCGATTACTTCCTCCTCCTTTCTCCTTCGGAGAGGAAGAAGAAGATAGATGAGCTGACGGGCATGGATAGGTTGGAGGAAGCCCGTCAGAAGCTCGGATCCCTTTCTAGGAGACTCTTGGAAGAGGCCAAGGAAAAGAAAAGGATGGTGGAGGGAAGGGACAGGGGGACCCTCCTCAAGCAGCTGGAAGAGCTGAGGAGGAAGAAGGAGGAGGATGAGAAGAGGATGGCGGAAATGAAGCGTGAGGAGGGGAGACTTTCCTCCAGGCTGGAAGAGGTGAAGAGGAAGCTGGAAGAACTGGAGGAGCTGGGGAGAAGGGTGGAGAGGCTCAGGATTAGGGAGAAGGAGGAAGGGGCTAGGATCGAACAGCTCCAGAAGCAGTTGGAGGAAATGAAATCCAAGCTGGGTAGAATTTCCGATTTGGAAGTCTTGGAGAGGGAGGGGAGGGAGGCGGAGAGGATCCTCTCCGAGGCCAAGGAGGAAGAGGAAAGATTACGCTTGGAACTCCTTTCCCTGGAAAGGAGGGTGGGAACCCTGAGGGCGGAGTTGAGGGAAAGGGAGGAGAGGAGGAAGGAACTGGAACGGAGGGTGAGGGAGAAGGAGGGGAAGGAGAAGTGGTTGGAGGAAAAGGGGGCGAGGGAGCTTCCCTCGAGACTGGAGGAAACTGGAAAAAGGATGGAGGAGGTTGGGAAGGAACTGGCCAAGGTGGAGGCTAGGGAGGGAGAAGTGGGGAGGGGATTGAGGGAGCTCCTTTCCGCCGGCCCTTCCTGCCCCGTCTGTGAAGCCCCTCTGGGAAGGGAGAGAAAGGAGGCCCTCGTGGAGAAGCGCAAGAGGGAACTGGAAGAATTGGCAGCGAGGAAGGTCGAGCTACAGACCGAGCTGAGGAAGCTGAGGGAAGAGGTGAAAAGGCTTTCCGAACTCGATAGGGAAGTAAGGAGAATAGAGGGGGAACTGAAGGAACTGCCCGAGTTGAGGAAGGAACTGGAGAGGTTGGAGGGGGAAAGGAGGGAGAAGGAAAGGGAATTGGAGACCTGCGAGGAGGAGTTGAAGGTCTTAAAGGAAAAGCACAGGAAGGCGGAGGAAAAGAGGGAGGAAAGCTGGAGAAACTGTCAGGAAGCCAAGAACCGATTGGAGATGGCCAAGAGCTTCTTTGAACTTGAAAGGCAGCTCAGGGAAAGACAGGTCCAGCGCCTCCATTTCCAGAGGGAGCTCTGGGAGCTGGAAAGGAGGTACAAGGAGGATGAGGTGAGGAGGATGAGGGAAGAAAAGGAAGCCCTCTCCTCCCAGCTGGAGGGCGTGAGGGGGGAGCTCAGGGGTTTGGAGAGGATCCTGAAGGAGGAAGGGGAAAGGATGGAACTCCTGAAGGAAAACCTCCTCGAGCTGCAGAAACTGGAGCTCGAAGCCCTAAAGCTCAAGGAAGCCTCAGAAGCCTTGGGACTCATCCAAACCGCCCTTTCCAGGACTCAAGCCCTCATGCGTTCGCTCTTCGTGGAGCAGGTAAACCAGCTGATGGAAGATCTCTGGCAGGAAGTTTATCCGTATGGGGATTATACCTCTCTCAGACTCTCGGTGGATGAGGAGGGGAACTACGAATTCGAACTCAGGGACAGAAAGGGCAACTGGCTTCCCCTCGAAGGAGTGGCCAGCGGAGGAGAAAGGACGGATGCATGTTTCGTGATCAGGGTAGCCCTGGCTAGGGTTTTAGCCCCAGGCCTTGGTTGGATCGTGCTGGATGAACCCACCCACAACTTGGATGCCGAAGCCATCCAAGAGCTGGCGAGGGTTTTAAGGGAACGTCTTCCTTCTCTGGTGCGTCAGGTTCTGCTCATCACCCACGAGGAGAGACTGGAGGCCGCCGTGAGCGGTTACCTCTATCGGTTCTATAGGGATAAGGATAGGGAAGGACCCACGATGGTGGAACAAATTTCCCTTCCCGAGATGTTTTAAGGCTGGAGTACGAGAAAAAAAGATGAGGAACAAGAAGAAACAGTATCTCTGGGGATTGGTGGCCCTGCTCCTGCTTTCCTCCCTCTCCTTCGCCTCTCTCCATTTCTTGGGCCCCAAGGACAAGGTGGTCGTGATAAGGGTGGAGGGGGAGGTGGAAGACTTCAGGTATGCGGATCTCCTCGATAGGGCCCTGAGGGATTCTCGGGTGAAGGGAGTGGTGGTGGAAGTGAACAGTCCGGGTGGAACCGTTCAGGCCTGTTTTGAGACGGAGGCGGTCATGCGCAAGCTCGCCTCCGAGAAGCCGGTGGTGGTCAGCATGAAGGAGTATGCCACCTCCGGTGCCTACCTCCTCTCCACTCCTGCTCGGTATCTTTTCGCCCGTAGCACCACCCTCACTGCGGGTTTGGGGGTGATAGCCATTTGGGTGAGCTATGAGAACTGGCTGGAGAAGGAGGGAATAAAGTACTACAGGTGGTGTACGGGGGAACTCAAGGACATGGGGGCATGGTATAGGAGTCCGACTCCGGAGGAGAATAGGTATCTGCAGAGCCTGGTGGAGAACATGCTGAGGGAGATGACGGACCGCATCAAGCGCAACCGTCCCCAGTTGGAGAACGTGCTCGAGTCCCTCAAGGATGGTTCCACCGTTTACGGAACGGAGGCTTTGGCCCTCGGTTTGGTGGACGGGCTTGGTACCTTCAAGGATGCGGTGGACAAGGTGGAGGAGTTCGCTGGGTTGAAGAAGGGTACCTACCGACTGGTTTATTTCTGAGCTTTCCTGGCCTTCTCCCAAGCTTCCCTTTTGGAATAGCCGTGTTGTTGTAGATGGAGGACCAACCCTAAAGTTGAGTAGAATTCAGCCCCACATTCCGGGCAGTTTTTCCTTTTTTCTTGGGATTGCACCGTTTTTTCTTTTCAATCCAAGGTTTAAACTTTGTGTCAACAAATTTTTACCCTTCCCCAAGATTTCCCCCTTTTTATAACATTGGGGTACCAAACTGTCCTCCCATTTAAAAGGGAAGGGAAAACCGGAAAGCCTATAAAGGAATTCGTGGGAAGCGTAGGGATGGCTTCCAAGGGAAGAGGAAGGCTGATCAACAGGCCCACGAAGACGGGGGAGAAGGAGTACGATAAGTTCTTCATCTACCTCCCCACCGAGCTGGTGAGGGACTCAGCCTTTCCCTTCAAACCCGGCGATTATCTTTTGGTGGAGATAGACCAGAAGAAGAAAGAACTCAGGATGAGGAAGTTCGACAGCACGGGTTAGGGCCTTCCTCCCCTGCACAGTTGTAAGAAGTACTCGTGTATTCTGGTATCGGAAGTGAGCTCAGGATGGAAGCTCAGGGCCAGCATCTTTCCCTGCCTTACCCCCACGATCTTACCCTCGAATTCCGCTATTGCCCTGGCTTCTCCCCACAGACGCTCCACGATGGGGGCCCTTATGAAAACGCCCCTGAAGGGTCCCCCCTTCAGACCCTCCACCCTCAGATCGGCTTCAAAGGATTCCCTCTGTCTACCGAAGGCGTTCCTGATCACTTTCATGTCCATGAGACCCAGGAGGGGTTGTCCCGTCCTCCTCACTTCCTCATCACCCTCCTTCGCCAGGAGGATCATCCCGGCGCAGGTCCCCATCAGGGGTAGACCTTTCCTCGCCTCCTCCTGAATCCTATCGAAGATTCCTGTAGTTACCATGAGTTTACCTATGGTGGTGCTCTCCCCTCCCGGGAGGATGAGACCCTCCAGACCATCCAGTTGCTCCTTCCTGCTCACCCAAAGGGCTTCACCCTTCATGCCCAAGACCTTCAGGGCCCTCCTGAGGGAGAGGAGATGTTCCGAAACGGCTCCCTGCAGTCCCAGAACGCCTATCCTCAAAGAGTCCACCCGGGATTAAATCCCTCTCGTGTGGAGGAGCTCCTCTGGCCTTAGGGTCCTGAGGTCCGTGCCCTTCATGGGGGTGGGGAGGTTCCAGCTGGCCCTCAGGACAACCTCGGGATCGTCGTAGTACCTGGTGGCCTCCACGATGGCCCTTGCCATGCGTGGGGGATCGGAGGACTTGAAAATACCCGAACCCACGAAAATTCCATCCACTCCAAACTGCATCACTAGGGAGGCATCGGCGGGCGTGGCTATCCCACCCGCGCAGAACCATACCACGGGTAACCTTCCCAGCCTGGCCACTTCCTTTACCAGTTCCACCGGCACCCTGTACTCCCTGGCCTTCTGCTCCAGTCCCTTCCTGTTCAGCCTCTTCAGTTCCTCTATCTGGCGAAGGGTGAGTCTGATGTGCCTGACGGCCTCCACGATGTTTCCCGTCCCGGCCTCCCCCTTCGTTCTTATCATGGCCGCCCCCTCGTGGATCCTCCTCAGGGCCTCCCCCAAATCCCTTGCCCCGCAAACGAAGGGGACCTTGAATTTCCTCTTGTCTATGTGATATTCCTCATCGGCAGGGGTGAGAACTTCGGACTCGTCTATCATGTCCACTCCGAGGGCCTCCAGCACTTGGGCCTCGGCGAAGTGTCCTATCCTACACTTCGCCATCACGGGTATGGAGACGGCGTCCATGATCTCCTTGATCCTGGCGGGGTCGGCCATCCTGGCCACCCCTCCCGCCTTCCTTATATCGGCCGGAACCGCCTCCAGGGCCATCACCGCCACCGCACCCGCCTCCTCGGCTATTCTGGCCTGTTCCGGCGTGGTCACGTCCATGATCACCCCGCCCTTGCACATGCTGGCAAAACCCCTCTTGAGCCTCTCCGTACCGAAGAGCTTCATCATCTATACTTTCCCTCCTTCCTTAAAGGATTCTGATGGAGTGCAGGGTATGCGGGAAGGAGGCCCTTTCTTCCGTGCTCGCTGTCTGTCCACGTTGCGTGAGGGAACGCTTCGAAGAGGCCAAGCCTTGGATAGAGGCAGCCCACGCTAGGACCAGGAAGGGGATGGGTCTTCCTCCGCTGGTTCCCAAAGAGCCTGGGGCTCCGGCTTGTGAGGGATGCGGAAACGCCTGCAGGATACCCGAGGGGGGATGGGGTTATTGTGGACTGGTAAAGAACGAGGGGGGAAAGTTGGTGAGGAGATGGGGAACCGCCGAAAGGGGACTGGTCAGTTGGTATCTGGATCCCCTCCCCACCAACTGCGTGCCCGCCGAGTTCTGCGCAGGTTCTGGGGGAGCGGGTTATCCCAAGTGGTGTCGTTCTCCCAGGGGGGACTTGGGATATTTCAACCTCGCCATCTTCTTGGGAAGCTGTACTTACAACTGTCTTTTCTGTCAGAACTTTAGCTTCAAGACCATGCTCAGGCAGGGCGGTCCGGTGGCGGGACCGGAGGAGCTGGCGGAGGAGGCAGATGAAAGGGTGGGGTGTGCCTGTTATTTCGGGGGGGATCCTTCAAGTCAAATGCCCTTCGTCCTTTCCTCGGCCAGGGCCCTGAGGGAAAGGGCGGAAAGGGAGGGAAGGCTCCTTAGGATATGTTTGGAGACCAACCTGAACCAGCATCCGAAGGATCTGGAGGAAGTGGGAAGGATTTGTTTGGAGAGCGGGGGAGGGATAAAGGCCGACCTCAAATGCTGGTCTGAGGAAATGCTTTATGCTCTTTCCGGCGTGAGGACGAGGGTCCCCTATCAAAATTTCGAGAGACTCTCCCGTTTGCACGCAAAGAGACCGGAGGTACCCTTCCTTCGCGCCAGCACCCTGCTCGTTCCAGGTTACGTGGACGAAGAGGAGGTGAGGGCCCTTGCCTCCTTCATCGCCGACCTCGACCCCACCATTCCGTATGTCCTTTTGGCCTTCCATCCCCTTCACTGGATGGGGGATCTCCCCTACACGAGGAGAGAGGAGGCGGAGAGGTACTTGGCCCTCTGTAAGAAGGAGGGACTAGTGAAGGTGAGGATTGGTAATCCATGGCTACTCAGGTAGCTTTATCGTCTGCGGAGGAGGGAAGGAAGATGGAACTCCAGCTGGCGGAAAACGTGCTAGGGGTCTTCGCCTTCGAGGGGGAGAGGGTAGTGGCCTTCAGGATCTTCGGTTCACCCTCCGAGGCCGCGGAGAGGATCTCAATCCTCCGGAGGGGGGAGCCCACCCCAGAGCATCTCCAGTTGGTGGAGGAGCTGGTGGGGAAGGGGTACAGGGAGTTCGTGGTGGAAGAAGAGGAGCTGGCGAGGAGGCTGGGATCCCGTTTTCCAGGGATTCTCTTCCGCGCCGAGTTTCCTGGGAAGGGGGGGGAGGAACTGAGGAGGAGGGGAGGGGAGATAGCCAGCATTTGCGGAATCCCCCTCTCGGAGAGGGTGAGGGAGGTCTCGCTGGAGCTGGCGAGGAAGGAAGTGGGAGAGAAAATGGCGGAAAGGGACAGGTGTGTGATCGGGGCCTCCAAGATGCTGGAGGAGCTGGACAGGACCCTCAACCTCCTCGTAAACCTCCTGAGGGAATGGTATTCCCTACACTTCCCGGAACTGGATGAACTGGTGGCCGATCATGAGGAATATGTCAGGTTGCTGGTTCTCTTGGGAAAGAGGGAAGAGTTTACGGAGGAAAAACTGGTGGGGTTGGGTCTTCCCCCCGAGAGGGCCAAAAAGATCGCCTCCTCAGCTAGGAACTCCCTTGGGGCAGAAGTGGGGAGGGAAGACCTGGAAGTCATGAAGGAGGGCGGGAGGAAGATCCTGGAACTCCTCTCCCTCAGGAAGAAGCTGACCGAGTATTTGGAAAGGAAGATGGAGGAGGTGGCACCCAACTTGAAAGCCGTGGTGGGAAGTCTCCTGGGCGCTCGCCTCATCTCGCTCGCGGGTGGGCTGGAGAAGTTGGCTAGGATGCCCACCAGCACCATCCAAATCTTGGGGGCGGAAAAGGCCCTCTTCAGGGCCCTACGTTCCAAAGGAAAACCGCCCAAGCACGGAGTACTCTATCGCTTCCCTCCCCTCCGTTCTGCTCCCAAAAAGCTGAGGGGAAAGATAGCGAGGGCGGTGGCGGGAAAGGTCAGCATAGCGGCTAGGGTGGATCTGATGGGAGGGAGCTACTTGGGTGACAGGCTATCCCTCGAGCTCGAAAGGCGTCTATCCGAAATAAGGGGTGGAAAGAAGTGAGGGTGGAAGTGGAGGAGAGGTTTCCAGGAGTTTATTGGCTTAGATTTCCCGAAGGGAAGAAGCTGGCGACCAGGAACCTCCTTCCTGGAGAGAGGGTGTATGGGGAGGAGCTCGTGAGGGTGGATGGAACGGAGTATAGGGTTTGGGATCCCTACAGGAGCAAACTCTCCTCAGCCCTCCATCTGGGACTGAAGGAAATGCCCGTGGGCAGGGGGTCTAGGGTCCTCTACCTGGGCGCGGCTTCGGGTACTACGGCCAGCCATCTCTCCGACATCGTGGGGGAAAGAGGGGTGATCTGGTGTGTGGAGCTCTCCTTCCGTCCGATGAGGGATCTCCTTCCCCTCTGCGAGAAGAGGAAGAACATGATTCCCATTCTCTCCGACGCCAGGTATCCTTCTTCCTACCGCTTCCTTTTGGAGGAGGCCGACGTGATCTATCAGGACGTGGCCCAACCCGATCAAACGGAGATCCTGAAGAGGAACCTGATTTATTTGAGACCCGGAGGCTGGGTCCTCTTCTTCCTTAAGGCAAAAAGCATAGACGTTACCAAAAGTGTCAAGGAAGTTTTCAGGGAGGAGAGGGAGAAACTGGGTGAGGAAATGAAGCTCGTGGACTTCAAGTTGCTGGAGCCATACGAGAAGGACCACGTCCTCCTGGTACTCCGTAAGGAATGAGCATCGGTTTTTATTCAGGTCGAGAAGAGGAGAGATGAAAAGGGCTCTCTTCTTGGCCTGTGTTGCGGTTTTCCTGGATGCAGCAGGTTATGGAATAGTGATTCCCACCGTCCCCCTGAGGGCCTCGGAATTCCACCTTTCCCCCACCCTCTTGGGTTTGGTTTTTGCCGCATATCCCTTGGTCCACCTTCTGGTCACCCTTCCCTTGGGCATCCTCTGTGAAAGGATGGGGAGGAAGTCTTTGCTGGGTTTGGGGATGATAGCGCTGGCCCTCTCCAGTCTCTCTTTCTCCCTCTCTTCTTCCTTTGTCCAGCTCTTTTTGAGCAGGAGTATCCAGGGAATGGCGGCGGCCTCGATCTGGATCGCTTCCCTGGCCCTCCTGACGGATCTCACCCCTTCTTCCAGGAGGGGGAGGACGTTGGGGTGGGTAACCGCTTCCATGGGTTTGGGAGCCATAGCGGGACCTCCCTTCGGGGGATGGTTGGCCGAAGTGGGTGGTTATTCCAGACCCTTCGAGGTATGGGCCCTTCTCTCCCTTTTGTTGGGCATCCTCTCCTTCTTACTCCTCCGGGAGCCCCCTTCTTCAGGCTTGGGCCTCGGTTCCTCCCCTTTCCTCAAAGGGGTTAGGAATCCCGATGCCGTCCTCTCCTGCTCGGTGGCCCTGCTCGTCTGGATGGGCTTTGGCTTTCTGGAACCCTTCGCCCCTCCCTACCTTTCCTCCCATCTGGGGCTGGGACAGGGTGAGATAGGCACGATGTTCGGGCTGGCAGCCCTCTCTTTGGTGATCTCCAGACCCCTCTTCGGCTTCGCCAGCGATAGGTTCGGAAGGAGGAGAGTAATAGGGTGGGGCCTCCTCCTTTGTGCGGTTTCCTTTCCAACGGTTCTCTTCGTGAATTCCCCCTTGCAGGCGACCGCCACCTTTTGTTTGTTGGGTCTGGCCATAGGGGCACCCCTCTCCTCCGCTCTTCCCCTCATCACCGAAGCCGTCCCCGAAGCAGGGGTGGCTTCGGCCCTTTTCCTCATGGCTTATTCCGTGGGCCATGTGGTGGGTCCTCTGGTGGGTGGGGCAGTTTTAAGCAGGGGCAATTTCGCCTTCCTCCTCTTTCCCTACTCCCTTCTCAGCCTAGTGCTGGGTGTCCTTTCCCTCAGTGATCTCAGACGGTGAGGACCTCACACCCCTCTTCCGTTACCAAAACCGTGTGCTCCGCCTGGGCCACCTTCTTACCAGACCTCTCCACCAGCACGTGGTATGGCCAGAGGGCACCCACTTCCACCAGTTCCCTGAGGGTGAGCCTGAGTCTAAGTTTGGACATGCGCTTGGCCAACCATCTCTCCGCGAAGGGAAGACCGTTGTACATCTTTTTGAGGTCCCTCAGGAGCTCCCTCGTCATCCTCAGCCTCACCGGGCGTTCCCTAAGGTACCTGAAGATGAGAACTTCCTTGGTATCCTCCACATAACCCGCCCCTCCCGTCACGAAGGGTTCCAGGGCTATGACCTCCCCCGCCTCCAGCCTTTGTCCCGTTCGTCCCGAGAGGTTGGGGATGGTGAGGCCTCCATGCAAGGTCCAGCGGGAGAGGGCATGTCCCGTGAGGTTGGCGATGGGTTTGAAGCCAGCCCCTTTGGCAGCCTCTTCTATGGCCCTTCCCACTTCCCCCACATCCACTCCCGGTTTCACCGTTGCTATGGCTGCCTCCAGGGCCTTCTCGGCAGCTTCCTTCAACCTTTCTCCCTCCTCGTCCGTGGCTATCGTGAAGGCAGTGTCGGCGATGTAGCCGTCCAGGTGGGCCCCTAGGTCCACCTTCACCAAGTCCCCTTCCTTGATCACGGTTGGATCGTCGGCCGGGGGACTGTAGTGTGCCGCCACCTCGTTGAGGGAAACATTGCAGGGGAAGGCGGGTTTGGCCCCCTTTTCTTGGATGAGCCTTTCCGCCTCCTCCGCTATTCTTACTAGGGACTCCCCCACCTTCACCATGGGCTTGATCTTTTCCCTCACCTCTGCCAGCAGCTTTCCCGCCTTCCTGTAGGCTTCCAGTTCTTGTTCTTGGAGCATCCACCCATTCCCCCCACCCGGGGTTAAAAGCTTTCAGGGGAGTAGCCCCAGAAGGGTTCCCTGCGTCTCAGGCGGAGGAGGAGGGCGGTGGAGAGACCGGCCAAGAAGAGGGAAAGGGAGAGGATTAGGAGGGGAAAGTTTATGGGTCTCCGGATCGCGTATCCCTCCGATACCACCTTCAAGTTTTCGGCATGGAAATCCGGTTCCCCTCCGTGTTCCCTGCATTTGGCATGGAAGATCCCCGTTACCTCTACCGTATCCCCTACCTGTTTGTAGTCCCCTATCACCCTCACCTCCCTTGCCAGTTCCTTCGTACACCAAACTCCCAGCGGCCAGCCGTTGTCCAGAAGGTTCAACCAGACACCCCCCTTCTTTTCCAGCCTTCCCACCACTTCCCCCCTTACGGTGAGGGATTTTCCATCCCATTCTTGGGGATTCTTCATCAGTTCTTCCACCGGAATGGCTCCCACCGCGGGAAGGAAGAGCAAAGAGAGGAGGAGGCAGAGGAGGATCCTTTCTATCATTCGACCTTCCTCCCCAAGCTCAGGGCTAGGGCGATGAGGAGGACGAGGACGGTCAGGACCTCCAGCCTCCCCATCCACATGAGCATCATGTAGGTCAGTTTGAGACCCGCTGGCATGGAGGGATGGGTGATCCCGCAGCTCAGTCCCACGTTGGAGAGGGCGGAAGCGGTTTCGAACATGGCTTCCCCAACACCGTAACCATAGGCCGCGGTGATGAAGGTTCCCGAGAAGAAGAGGAGGAGGTAAGAAGTGGCCACCACCGCTGCACCCCTAACCACCGCCGAGGTGAGGGGAGAATCCTTCAGATGGTGGAACCTGTCCCCTATTACCGCGGATCTGGGAAGGAAGGGGCGCTTGAGCTCCAAGGCGAAGGATTTGAGCAGGATTCCAACCCTTAGGGATTTGATGCCTCCGGACGTGGAGTTGGCGCAGCCCCCCAGCAACATCGAGAGGGAGAGGATCAGGAGGAGGGAGAGGGGCCAGATCAGTACCAAGTGGGGGGGAGGGATGGTGTAGAAACCGGTGGTGGTTTGGGCGGAGATGAGCTGGAAGACACCCCTCCTGAAGAGGGCCTCGGTCGAGGCGTATATCCCCTTTCCAAAGAGAAAGAGGGTGGTAAGGGTGCACAGGAGGAAGGTGGTGGAGAAGAAGACCTTTACTTCCGTGTTCTTGAAAATTTCATTCTTTCTGCCCGTGAGGAGGGCATAATGCAAGTTGAAGTTCAGGGCCCCTATTACCGCCAGGATCATGGCCACGATTTCGTAAACCATTCCGTGGTAGTACATGAGGTTCTGGGAATGGGGACTGAACCCGCCCGTGGCGTATCCGGTGAAGGAGTGACAAACACCGTCGAAAAGGGCCGTATCGGGGTCGGCTCCCTCGTAGATTCCCGCAAGGGTGAGGAGAAGGGCTCCGAGTATGAAGAAGGTGAAGGCTATGCCGAAGATGAGCCTGGTGGTCCTTATCACGCTCGGTCTGATCCCTTCCTCCCTCGCCTCCCCCCTGAAGGCCAGTACACTGCTCATCTCGGTCCTCCCCAGCACGGCGAGGGAGACCACCACGATTCCCACCCCGTCACCCAGGAACTGGAGGAGATGGCGGTGGAAATGAAGGGAGCGGGCGAGGTGGTCGGGATCAACGGCTAGGGTGAGACCCGTGCCCGTGAAGCCGCTTAGAGATTCGAAGCAGGCATCCAGGAAGGAAGAGCAGGCCTTTCCCAGCCAGAGGGGAAAGGAGGCCAAGAGAGAGGTGAGGAGCCAGGCCAGAGCCACCAAACATAGGGCATGTTTGAGTTCCATTTGTTCTTCCGTCCTGAACGAGTGGGAGAGGAAGGTGGCTATGAGGAGTGTCAGACCGGAGGTGAGGAAGAAGTAGGGCAGGGTGTCGAGTTCTTCGTAAAGGAAGGCGGGAAGGAGGGGGAGGAGGAAGACGAAGGAGAGGAGATGGAGCATCCTCCCCAGATTGTAGAGGATGATCTTCCAGTCCCCTCCCGTGAGACGGAAAAGCAAGCGAGCACCTCAAAGGGAGGAGAGGGTTACGACTAGGAAGCAGAGAGCCGCGGAGAGGAGGATGAGGGCGGAGGCGATGGTGAACTCCACCACGAGCCCGCTCAGGAAATCCCAGTTCTTTTCCAAGAATCCCCTCAGTCCGAGCTTTCTGAAGGCCATCTTCACCTACCCCTTATTTGGTCCACCAGCTTGGCTATAGCCTCCTCCTTACCCATGATTGCCACGATATCCCCCGCCTCCAGCACGGTTTCCCCCCTGGGGACGACGAGTTCCCCATCCCTGTAGATCATTCCTATGATGCATCCCCTGGGTATGGCGAGCTCCGAGAGTTTCTTGTGGACCACCTTCGAACCCTCTGGGATCCTTATCTCCGCCGCCGTCATGGGAGTATCCGAGAGGAAGATGGAGGTGGTGCCTGGAAGGGAAATGGCGTTCTCAAGCACCATGGAAGCCACATGGGAGGGACTGACCATCAGGTCGATGTTGAAGCTCTTGGACATCTTGGCCATCTCCGGATCCTCTACTCTGGCCATCACCAGGGGAACACCATAGGCGTTTTTGGCCAGCTGGCAGGCCACGATGTTGTCGTTGTCGTTTCCCGTAGCCCCCACGAAGACATCCGCCTCCTTTATCTTGGCTTCCTCCAACGTCTCCCTCTCGGTGGCATCACCGCAGAGGATGAGGGCGTTGAGCCTTTCGGCCAGTTTTTCGCACACCTGGGGATCCTTGTCTATGAGGACCACATCCTTTCCCTTCTTGGTGAGGATCTCGGCCAGGTGGGAACCTACCCTTCCCCCTCCGGCTATGACGATGAGCTTGGGCTTTTTCATCCCTCTCTCCTTAGGGGGTCTTCTTTAAAAATTAACTTGGAGGTATTTTAGGGGCAGAAGGGGTAGTAGGATGGAGGATGAGGAACTCGCGAGGATACGGGAGAGGAAGCTTAAAGAGTTGGAAGAGAGGTGGCTAAAGGGGAGGAAAATGGGTACCGAAGGACCGGTTGAAGTTACGGAGGAGAACTTCGACGAGTTCATCAGGGCGAATCCTCGAGTGGTGGTGGATTTCTGGGCCGCTTGGTGTCCCCCTTGCAGGCTCCTCTCACCCGTGGTAGAGGAGCTGGCGAAGAAATATGCCGGAAGGGTGGTCTTCGGAAAGCTGAACGTGGATGAGAACCCCTCCGTGGCACAGCGCTTCGGGATCATGAGCATTCCCACCCTCCTCTACTTCAAGGAAGGAAAGCTCGTGGATGAGACGGTAGGGGCCCTGCCCGCAAGTGTGATAGAGGAGAGGATCAAGAGGCTCCTTTAGGTGTGAAGCTCAACCACATCCCCGTCTTGGAGGGGATAGTCTCTGGGCACCCATTGTCCGGGGAAGCGGGTGGATCCCCACACCCTCACCGCCCTCATTTCCCTTTCGAGTTCCTTGTGGATGGCCCTCGCCACATCTATGGGGGTGGATCCCTTGGGCAAAACGAGGGGTTTGTCGGAGGGTTCCTCGTTGGGTTTTTTGGTGTAGACCCTGATGAGACCAAGGCTTTGGAAAATTTCCCTCTTGAGCTCCCCGGGGTCCTTCCCAGCGTCTATTACCTTGAAGGGTATGGGGAGGGAGGGTGTGGGGCAAAGATCGGTCTTGGTGAGGAGAACGAAGCATGGGCGATAGACCACCGATCCCTCCAGCACCTCCTCGAAGGTCTGAGGAGTTATCCTTTCCTCCACCACCACGAAGGCGTTATGTATCCTGTGTTCTCTCAAAATCCTCTTGATTTCTTCCTCCCCTCCCTCCATCAATTCCTTTCCCCTGATCACTATTCCCCCCTCCTCCCTCCTCTCTATGGTGACCTTAGGTGGGGAACGGTTCAACCTAACCCCGCTCTCCTCCAGTTCCTTCACCAGGATTTCCAGTTGTTGGAGGGGATGGGAAGAGGCGTCCAAGACGAGTGCGATGACATCCGCGTTCCTAGCGGCGCTCAAAGGTTGAGCCCCCAGTCCCCTACCCCAGCTGGACCCTTCCACGATTGAGGGTATCTCCACGAGCTGGACTTGCACATCCTCGTAGTCCATCATACCCGGAACGGGGAACCTGGTGGTGAAGGGATAGTCCGCCACTTCTGGTCTAGCATTCGTGAGCTTCCTGAGGAGGGTGGATTTACCAGAATTGGGCAGTCCTACCAGAGCCACCTGGGCGCATCCCTCTTTCTTCACGGCAAAGCTGGGTCCCCCTCCACCCCTCCTCCTCTCCCTTTCCTCCAATTCCCTCCTCAGCTTGGCGAGCCTTTGTTTCAGCATCCGGAGGAGCTTTTCAGTACCCTTGTGCTTTGGGGCGATCCTGATGAGCTCCTGGGTGGCCTGGATTTTCTCCTCGAGGGTCTTGGCCTGCAAGTACCTTTGTTCGGCCTTGAAGTACTCTGGGGGAAGGTTGGCGGGCATTTAACTACGGGGTTCTCTGCTCGGTTTTTCACCCCAAGAGGCCCATTGGAGGAAAAGCTCCTCCTGTACCTTCAGGGCCTTGGAGGGATCAAAGGAAGAGGGTTTTTCTCCCTTCGTGGGAAGGAAGATCTTGCTCTTGGGATTCCTGAAAGGACAGGGGGGATAGAAGGGATGCGGTTTTCCACTTCTCACCCCAGTTACTCCTTCCTCCGGGCAGACCCTGAGCATGAAACCCCTGCATCCCACCAGCCCCCTGAGGAGGGGGAGGTGTTCGAGGAGCAGGAAATAGAGCTGGGAGGCCAAGCATCTGAATTCGGGAGAGGCCCTGACGCAGAGCCTCAGGCCCAGGAGGTTGAGGAGGGAGCGGAGGTTCATGGTGACATGGTAGATTCCCACCGCTTGGCAAAAGGGAAGGAGATACCTCGCAGCTTCCCTAGGCAATCCCCCTTCCAGCATCCTCTCGTATTCCCTCAAGCATTCCTCCACCACCCTCCAGAAACCCTTCAAGAAGGGATCGTCTTCCTTCTTTCCCAGGAGATGCCAAGGCACTATCACTTCGTAAACACGCTTTTCCTTCTCTATACCCTCGTCCGCCTTTAGATACCTGGTGGAAAAGCCTGTGTGGCTGACGATCCTATGCTCGAGGAATTCGGGGGCCATCCCTTTCGACATCTTCACATCGAACTTGATCACGATGTGTTCCAATGCGGAACCGTAATCGTTCCTCACCATCATCCTGAAGACTTCTTCCTCCTCCAGGTTTTCCGGTACCCCCGAAAGCCTAGCGGAATAGACTACTTCTCTCCACGCATCCCTTCCCCCCACTATTTGAAAGTTCCACACGAGAGGCTTCACTGCCCTTATTTCCATCTTTTTCTTTTCGCCGTCTTTTCCCTTAAATCATGCCGGATTTCTAGGCTTCAGCGCTGGAGTTTCTTGTGACAGAACCACCAGTCGAAGCACTCTATTTCTCCAGCCTTGGCCTTTTCCAGCCTTTCCTGCAGGGCTTTCACGGTGTTCGCTGGAGGAACGATCACATGGTCCCCCACCAGTTCGTTGTTGGGCCAGTTGGCGGGCATGGCTACCCCGTACTTGTCGGAGAGCTGCATGGCTTCCACCGTCCTGAGGATTTCATCGATGTTCCTCCCCAGCTCTTGGGGATAGTATATGATGATGCGTATTTTTCCCTCCGCATCCACCACGAAAACGGCCCTTACCGTATTCGTTCCTTTGCCCGGATGGATGAGTCCCAACTTCTCCGCCACAGCCCCCGTGTCGGCGATGATGGGGAACTGGATTTCCACACCCAGTTTTTCCCTGATCCACTCCATCCATTTGAGATGGGAGAAGACTTGATCCACGCTGAGGCCTATGAGCTCACAGTTGAGAGCCTTGAACCTTTCGTACCTCTTCTGGAAAGCCACGAACTCGGTGGTACATACCGGGGTGAAGTCCGCAGGATGGCTGAAGAGCACGAACCATTTTCCGGCATAGTCGTTGGGTAAGAGTTTTTCACCGTGTGTCGTTCTAACCCTCATTTCGGGAAACCTGTCTCCCAGCAGAGGTATCCCTTTCTTTTCCTCCATCGGCTAACCTTCGAGGACCATTTTTTAAGTTTTCCCACGAAGGGTCGTTGTGTGCTGATGGAACTCAGACCGATCGGGGTAGTTAGAGTGAACCTGAGTGACGAGCAAGTGAAAGAGGCCTGGAAAACGGGAGGGGTGGAGGGAGAGATAGAGATCTATCCCGAATACGAGCAGGCGTTGGATGGAATAGAAAACTTCTCTCACCTTAAACTGTTGGTTTGGCTGCATAAGGTTGGAGAAAGGGAGAGGAAGGTCCTGAAAGTGAGACCCAGGAGGTTAATCGGGTTGGGGGTTCCCGAAGAGGAAATACCCGAAGTGGGAGTTTTCTGTACCGATTCCCCCCACCGTCCCAATCCTCTGGGCATAACGGTGGTGAAGTTGGAGGAAAGGAGGGGGAGATTCCTGAGGGTCTCGGGCTTGGACCTCTTCAACGGTACACCCGTTTTGGACCTTAGACCATATGTTCCCCGCAGGATCCTTCCAGAGCCTACTCTACCGGCTTGGTTGGAGAGGATAAAGGATAGGCTTTAAAAATTGGGGGAGAAAAAGAAATGTGGCTAAAGAGGAAGAAATGCTGGAGGAGTTAAAGCGCATAAGGACCCTTTTGGAGCCGAAACCTCCTCCTCCGCCTCCTAAAGGTTTCAGGGCAGAGTTCATGGACTTTCTCTCCAAATATAAAGTCTTGGGGATGGCAGTGGCTTTCATCCTAGGTCTTTACTTGGGTGCACTGGTACAGGCCTTGGTCTCGGATTTGATCATGCCCATCATCCAGCTGGTGACCCCGGGACCTTGGGAAGGACTGGAGGTGGGTCCCTTCAGGGTGGGTCACTTCTTGGGTGCCCTCCTAACCTTTATCATCGTGGCTTTCGTGATCTTCCTCATCGTAAAGGCAGCGAAGAAGTGGAGAATCGAATAAGTACAATTTCCAAGGGATCCAGTACGAGGATTACGGAGGTACTGGGGGAATCCTTCACCCAAACGAATAGATTTGGAGCTTTTAACCCTCGCCAAAGGCAGTGGTGCGGCCGGCGGGATTCGAACCCGCGTCACGGGCCCTCCCCGAGCCCTTGGCTCACGGGGAGCCCGGGTCTTAGACCAGGCTGGACCACGGCCGCCCTATCCCCCTCTTCCTTACCAACTTTAACTTTATCGTCGAAGAAGGGGGAGAGTAAAAAGTTTTGCTGGAAGGTTTCTCCCCTTCAGTTTTGGTTCTAGGTTTCGCTTTCAGCACAGTCTTCGCAAACCCATCTTCCGTTTACTTCCCTAAGCCCCTCCTTGACCTCCCCGCAGAGTTCGCAGACGCTCCTCCCTATTTCCTCCCTTCTGAGCACTTCGTGGTGTTCGATGGTTTCGGCCATTCCTGGAGAAAAGGAAGCTATGTCGGAGGCGGTGAGGATCCCCACCAAAACCCCTCCCTTCACCACAGGAAGCCTTCTTATCTTGTGCTTGGTCATGAGCCTGGCAGCGTCGAGTACATCGGAATCGGCTTCTATGGTGATGAGTTTCTTCGACATGATGTCTCCCACCTTTATTTTGCTGGCCTTCAAATCCACGCTCACCACTTTCGTGAGAATATCCTGTTCCGTGAGGATACCCACGGGTTTTCTGTTCCTTGTTACCACTACGCATCCCACTCCTTTTTCGGTCATCAGTTTGGCGGCTTTAGCTACGTTGGTGTTGGGCGTACAGGTTACCACGTTTTCTGTCATTATTTCCCTTACAGGTATGGTCTTCATAGGCTCCTCCTTTTTTTGTCCACTACCATATTTAACCCCTCCTTCCCTGAAAAGAAAGGCTTGTGGGAGGGGAAGGAAGTGGAAAAGAAGGTGGTTCCGACTCCTTCAGCAGTGGCGGAATGGAAAAGGAAGGCCGCTAGGGGAGCAGTCGAATTGGCGGATGGTAAAGAGGTGGTGGGTTTGGGTTCTGGTACTACGGTGGCGGAGATGGTGAAGATGCTGGGAGAAAGAAGACCCAGGTCGATTTTCATCCCTGCTTCCCGCTCCACGGAAAGTCTTTGTAAAGAAGTGGGACTTAGATTGGGTACGTTGGAAGAATATGGGGAAGTGGATTTGACGATAGATGGGGCAGACGAAGTCGATCCGGAATTGGATCTCCTCAAGGGGGGAGGGGGAGCACATACAAGGGAGAAACTCTTGGCACTGGTTTCGAGGGAAGTGGTGATTGCCGTGGATAAAACCAAGTTGGTGAGGGTCTTGGGAGAAAAGAGGCCTGTTCCAGTTGAGGTTCTTCCCTTTGGTTGGAAGCAAACGGCGACAAGGCTTGAAAGACTGGGAGGAAAAGCTTCAATAAGAGAGGAGAAGGGTAGGCCCTTCCTCACAGACAACGGGAATTATGTGCTGGATGTGTTTTTTGGTCTGATAAAAAGGCCCCGAGAGCTCGAGAAGAGAATAAACTCGGTGCCTGGAGTGGTAGAGAACGGAATTTTTAGTGGTTTGGCGGATGTAGTGGTGGTGGGACACGAGGAAGGGTGTACAGCACTCTGCAAGGGAAAAAGGCTTGGTGAATCGCTGAAAGGTTGGGGGCTTACTTTGGAGTAAGTTATAAGTTTTTGACCCCTTATTTTTGTTTGGCCGGGGTGGCTCAGATGGTTAGAGCGCCGGACTCATAGCCCTGCTATGAGTGCTGACCTCAGGGATGATGGGAAATCCGGAGATCGCGGGTTCGAGTCCCGCCCCCGGCACTATCTCGTTTTCCGAGGTAAGTCAAATTTATAAACGACTTCGCTAAAGAAAAAAAGGTGGGGAGACTTAAACAGAATGAGAAGGATTCGATCCGGTATCCTCTGTTAGCGGTGTGTGTTTCGGTACTCATTTGTTTAGTTTCTTTCCAAAGTGCCACGGCCAATACCGGAAGCTCTAGTTGCGCTTATAGACAAATCCTTGTATCGTATTACGCGGATCCCTTCAAGATAGACATTTCCTCCATGAAAAGAGCAAACGAGCTGATGATAGATGATCCAGCCAATGGTATCGATTGGGAAAAAATCTATCTTCCGTATCCGTGTGTTAATGCCGATAATAAGAGAACCTATATCATGGTGAGCAAGGGAAGCTCCAACAATCTCCTCATATATTTAGAAGGGGGTGGAGCTGCCACTGATTTCGTCACTTACTACACCATGGCTTTCAGCTACATTTGTGAGTTGTTACCACCCAAGTGTGGTATTTTTGACAGGAGGAACCCCGACAACCCCTTCAGGGATTGGACCTTTGTTTTCGTTCCTTATTGTACTGCGGATGTTCACTCAGGTAATAGGGTAATGAAATACTTGAATCCGATTAATCCGAAGAAAAGCAAGGTAGTATATCACGTGGGTTATGTTAATGCCACGGTCGCCCTCCGTTGGGCGGCACAGGAGTTCCAAAACCCCGGTAAAATCGTGTTGGCGGGCTCGAGTGCTGGAGGATATGGAACGCTTGCCCATGCTCTCAACGTGATCGAAATCTTCAACCAACCCGTTGTTATCATAAACGATGCCGGTCCGGGCTTGACTTCCAAGAGGAATCCGAATTTCACGCTCGAGATGACGGATTATTGTTGGGGGTTCCTCCAAAATCAACCCGAAAATGTGAGGAAAATAATCCTGGAGAGGGGGGAGGTGGCATATGGTCTCTTGTACTTTTTGGATCTTTACAACGATCCAAAGTATAGGGACAGTATTTATGCTCTCTACGAAGATCAGAAGGATTTCGTTATAGGTAACGTGTTTCTATGGTATACGGGAAAGGAATTCAAAGAAAAACTGTTGGAGGTTTGGGGTGAACTCAAGAACTCATGTCCAAACAACCTCTTCAGATTCTTGCCATTTGGAATGGGCCACACCGTGCTCTATGGCTATCCCCTCGTGGGTTCTGACTTTTACACCAGGGAAATAAACGGAATATCGGTGTGCGAATGGGTGAAAGGCTTATTGAGGCTCGAGGGAAGACAACCGATGGATTTGGTGGAAAGGGATTGTTAATAGCTAGCTAAACTCATTCCTCAGGAAGCTTGTAGGGCATCGTCCCCAGCATGATGGTCTTCCCGTACTGTCCCAGCTTCCTGTCGGCCAAACAGCTGTAGTGGAGGAGGTCCTTCCCCGAACCATCATAG